>NZ_PTXM01000006.1:0-363711 GCF_004343765.1 Burkholderia sp. SRS-25 | reverse complement strand
TCCGAGGATCAGCTCGCTTCCATCAAGCGCCCACACTTATCGGCTGTTAATTTTTAAAGAGCATTCTGCGAGGAACTTCGTGTTTCCCGGCAGCGCTGCGTTTTCAGCAGCAGAGAAGCGAGATTATGAACCGTGTTTCGCAGTTCGTCAACAACTTTTTACACTACATCGTTGCGACTGCGGGGCTCAACTTCCAGGCCGGCTGCGCGCTTCAGACTCCAGCACACCGCCAACCCTGCTTCCCTCTCCCGCGCCGTGTTTCCGTTAGCGCGAAAGAGGCGTGATTCTAAGCACCCGCTTCGATCTGCGCAAGGGGTTTGAAGCAATTCTTTTACAAAAGCTGCAATTTGGCCGGCCGGCCACGAGTCGGCACGAGACCGCTTATGGTGCAAAGAACGGACTAGAATGTGAGGTTCTTCGCCTCTTTCTATATACGTCTTTAATATGCGCCAGCGAATCGCCAAACGCCTCCCCCCCGATGCCGACAAACTGGTCGGTCTGTCGCTTGCGCTCTTCGCCTCGGGCAGCCGCATCGAGGACCGCTTCTGGGAAGCGAAGCTCGATGCGCTGCTCGCCAAGATTGTCCGCAACGGCAACCAGACCACGCTCGACGCAGCGCTCGACCATCTGCAGCAGAATCATCCCGACGCCTATGGCGCGCTCGCCGACATGGCCGAGACGCACAGCGAGTCGATGGTGATCGAGCACGACGGCCAACCGTTCGATGCGCTGCTGGTCGCCGTCCCGGTTCTCGCCTGGACGCGCTACATGATTCCATCGGGCCCGCTCAAGGGCGACGTTGCCGACGCGCTGCGAACGCACCTGCAGGCGCACGTCCTTGCGAACGGGACCCTCGTCGGGCTTGCCCCGTTCCTCTACAGCATCGACCAGCTACCGCGACACCACGTCGAGACCTACCGGCTCGCCCAGCAGCTCGCGCACGCGGCGATCAGCCAGCACACGCCCAAGCTCAGCTTCGGCGACCTGCCCGAGACCTCGCCGATCCTGGCCGATCCGCGCTTCCTGCTCGCCGTCGTTGCGGCCCCCGCCGGCGCACCGCTGTTCCGCTGGCAGGAAGAGGAAAACGGCAGCCGGATCGAACGCGGCCAGTGCCTCGAGCAATGGACGGCCCAGGGCGGCCCGAACCTGTCTATCGCGCTGCCCGGCTGCGAATTCGAATGCCTGCTTCCGGACGCGTACTATTCGGCTTGCCGGGATGCGGACGAACGCATCCGTCCACATACGGTCCGAACGGCCATTCGTTATCTATTCGACACACTTGGTGCAGCACCGCAAGAGCTGCGCGCGGTGGTCGCCGGCTTCGGCGAACGCCGTATCGACGAGTACCGTGTCGGCTTCACACGGCGTGCCAGCAACGACGTAATCTACGGCGTCGTGTGGCCGCTGTACGGTCGCGAAAACGGCGACCTGTCGATCGACGGTGCGACGCTCGAAGGCGAAGCGCCGATCGAAGGACCGGTCGAGGAAATCGTGAGTCTGCTGAAGGAATGCGGCGTAACCGACGTCCGGCGGCACGCGGGCCGCTTCGAACCCGAATATTGCGATGACTGCGGCGTGCCGCTCTACGCAGATCCGCTCGGCGAAATCGTCCACGCGGAAATGCCGGAAGACGCGTCACCCGCCCAGCCGCACTTCCACTGACCCGCAGCACAGCAGGCCCTGACAGCCTGCCCATCTGAAGCCGCTCACGGTTCCCGCCGGAGCGGCTTTTTACTTGTCCGCCCTCCCGCCGCCCGAAATTTCATACTTTTCCTAAGCCTTTCAGCCAAGCAGACATCGTGTAAGGTCTTTGTCATCATCAGACCCAAGACATGCCAGACGGCAGATATAAATGGCTCACATTAAGGAGGTTGAATATGCGGTTCCTGATACTCAATTCAGACGCCGAGCGGCGTGACGGACTGAAGGCCCTGTTGCGACAGATCGACCGTCACGCCGGCATCAACGATGCGCACGACAGTTTTCAGGCGCGCAGGCTGCTGCGTAACCAGCGTTTCGACCTCGTCGCGATCGACTGGCTCGACGTCGGCCGGCTCAGCGAGCTTCAGGCGATTTGCAGCGCGTGCTCGCCGACACCCGTCGCCGTCCTGGTCGACGAAACATCGCCCGAAGCCATCCAGCGCTTCTTCAACTACGGTGTCGCCGGCGTTATCCCGCATTCCACGCGGCCGCACCTGATCGTACGTGCGCTCGAGATCGTGCTGTTGGGCGGGCATTACATTCCGCCGATCGCGCTCCGCCTGCTGCCTTCTGCTGCTGCTGCGCGCTACGACGCCCATTTCCAGACGCTCGCCGGGTCGCTTCCCCGGCGGCGGCCGAGCGGCCTCCTGTCGCCGCGGCAAGCGCAGATCATGCGCTTCGTCCACATGGGCAGCACCAACAAGATGATCGCTCGCACACTTGGCATCAGCGAAGGCACCGTCAAAATCCACCTAGCCAGCATCTTCCAGCAGCTTGGCGCCGCCAACCGCGCCGCCGCGGTCGCGATCTACAACGGCTGGCTGTCACCCCACCTCGAAGTGCTGCTGGCGAACCGCAGCCGCGCGCGCAAGCCGCCCATCGGCGAGCAGGGCCCAGTTCCGCTGCGTATGCAACGGAGCGACCGCCCGTACCCGTTGCCGGCGCCGATCGATAGCGCGCAGGACCTGCCGATCGCCGCCGAGCCGCCAGCGCGGTTCCGGCGCGAACGCTAGTCAAACAGTCTCGATATTGCGACGGTCGGCGTGTGCGGATTCCCACCTTTGATGCTCAACGAGTAATATGGACGCATGGGTTTTCTTTTCACACCGCTTCCGCTCTGGGTGGGCATCGGTGGCTGGATCGCCGCCGTGGCCCTGCTCGCGCTCGCAATCTGGAATCGTCCCTTCGTGCGCCTGCAGGACGCCACGCTCCAGCACGTGTGGCTCGCGCTCGTCACCGCCATTGCGGTCCTCTGGGCCTCGAATGCGTGGCTCGAAGATGGCATCGTCATGCATCTGCTTGGCGCGACGCTGCTCGTCACGCTATTCGACTGGACACTCGCACTGATCGCGATGGGCGCCGTCACGGCGGTCGCCGCGATCATCTTCGATGCGCCCTGGCAGGGCATTGGCCTGACCTATCTGATCTACGGCGCGCTGCCGGTCGCCGTGTCGGCATTGCTGCAGCGCGCCGCACTCGCATGGTTGCCGCACAATCTCGCGTCGTTCATTACCGGCCAGGGATTCCTGTCGCCGGCCATCGCGATCATCGCGGTCGCCGCTGCCGCTGCCGGGGTTCAGCTCGCACTCGCGGATGGCGTTCCCGTCGTGATTCCCGCCGGCTATCTGCTGAACACCGCGCTGCTCGCACTCGGCGAAGCATGGTTCACCGGCATGGCGACCGCACTCATCGCCGTCTATCGTCCCGCATGGGTCACGACCTTCGACGTTCGGCGCTACCGTCTCGGCGGCCCACGCGCCTGAAATACCCTCCGGCGGCGGCGCCGTCATCACGTGCCGACAGTCTCTCGTTCAGTACGGCAGAATGCGACATCTACTGCCGCACAACTTTTTTACGCTAAGATTGAACTCCGGTTCTTCATTGGGCATCTATACGTGCCCGATGTCTCATTCGCTCCTCACCAATAACCAGATGGACAGCTCTCCTGCGTCGCTCCGGATTTTCCGGGCGCTCGGCAAGCTGGCAGCCTGTATTGCGGGCCTGTCGCTTGCGCTTCCGACACCGGCATTCGCCGATCTGCTCGACCAGCGCTCCGAACTGATCAACAAATTCGTCAACGAAATGCATGCCGATCCGCTCGCCGCCGATTGTGCAGCGCACGGCAGCTTCATCGCCAGCACGTCGTCAGCCTTCGACCGCGTTGACTTCGCACCGAACGCATTCGACAGCGGCAACGCGACCATCACGCCATGGAACGACTCGTTCGACCAGGGCAAGCAGCGCGTGAAGGTCGACAATATCGTCACTGTCGACGGCCTTGGCATCCACAGCGACGGCAGCGACCCGACACCGCTGAAATTCCGATGCGGCTATGTCGGTCAGCAGATGCTCGCGTTCAGCTGGAACGACCCGGTTCCGCCGCTTAAGCCGCGCGTCGAGCGCTCCTCGTCATCGACGAAGAAATTCAAGGGCAAGTCGCACCGAGGCAAGGGCAAGGCAAAGGCATCGGGCCGTACCGGCAGCAAGAAGGCCGTCTCAACGAAAAAGTCGAGCGGCCAGAAGAAGGTCGTGAAGAAGACCGCGAAGAAGTCCTGATCCGACGAAGCGACATCGACAGAAACAAAAAAAGCCGGGGCATCCTGAGATGCCCCGGCTTTTTTCATACGGCGACGCTCCGCTTACGCGAACGTATCGACGTGCACCAGGATCGCCGCCAGCATCGCCGCGCCAAGCGCCGCGCTTCGCTCGCCATTCCAGCCGACGCGTTCGTCGGGCAGGTTCGCGTTGTCCTTGAACGGCATCTCGAGCGTCAGCGACAAACAGCCGAACTGGTGGCCGATGTACTTCGACGCGAGCTTGAGCGCGTCCTCCTTGTACTTGCTTGCGGCATAGCCGTGCTCCGTCTGGAAGTCGGGGCTCGCGACCTTGAATGCTTCGATGAACGCGGTCTGCTCCTTGCCCTGCTGCTCGGTAAAGCTCGGCAGCATCTCGGAGCCGGCAACGAACACATAAGGCAGATCCTCGTCGCCGTGAATGTCGAAGAACATGTCGCAACCGATCGCATGGATTGCATCGCGCACGGCCAGCACCTCGGGGCTGCGCTCGGCATCGGGCGCCATCCACTCGCGGTTCAGGTTCGCGCCTGCCGCATTGGTGCGCAGGTTGCCATGCACGCTGCCGTCCGGGTTCATGTTCGGGACGATATAGAACGTCGCACGATCGTACAGCTTGCGCGCGACCGGATCGCCAGCCCAGTCGCCCCATCCGGCCAGCCGCTTGACGAGGCCCTCGACGAACCACTCGGCCATCGACTCGCCGGGATGCTGGCGTGCGATGATCCACACCTTCTTCTTCGGCGCGCCGTCGGTTTCCGGCGTACCGAGCGTCAGCAACGACATCGGGCGATCTTCAACCGTGCGGCCGAGTTCGACGACGCTCGCCTGCGGCAACTGCTGGACCGCGCCGAGAAACGCCGCGTGACGCTCTTCCGAGTACGGTTCGAAATACGCGTAGTAGATGCTGTCGAATTCCGGCGTATGGTCGATGGTCATCGTCTTGCCGTCGAACGTCGTCGGCACGCGGAACCAGTCGACCCGGTCATAGCTCGCCACCGCGCTGTAATTGCGCCAGCCCGACGGATACGCGCATTCGGCAGCATTCTCGAACGTCATCACGCAGCGCTCGCCGCGCGCGCCCGTCAAGCGGTAGTAAAACCATTGCGCGAATTCCGAGCGGGTGTCGCCGCGCACGCGCAGCCGAATCGCATCGGGGCTGTCGCACGACACGACGTCGATTGCGCCTGCGTCGAAATTGCTGGTGATCGAAAGGGCCATCTGTCTCTCCTTTGTCGACCGGCGTTAGCGCTTTAGCGCTTACGCCGATCCCATGTAAAGCTTGCGACCGGAACAGACGGTGTAGCGCTTGTCCGGCCTCATGCATGCACCGGCCGTCTCATGAACGGCCGACAGGGTCACTCGCCGACGCGCCGGCGAAATACGTACGTCGAATCGTTCGACGCGGTTGCGTCGAACGCATAGCCTTCCGTCGTGAAATCCTTCAGCGCCTTCGGGTCGGCAATACGGTTCTCGACGATAAAACGCGCCATCAGCCCGCGCGCACGCTTCGCATGGAAGCTGATGATCTTGTAGCGGCCGCCCTTCCAGTCCTCGAACACCGGCGTGATGACGGGCGCGGCCAGCAGTTTCGGCTTGACCGACTTGAAGTATTCGGTCGATGCGCAGTTGACCAGCACGCGCGCCGCGCCGCTGCGGGTTTCGAGCTGTTCGTTCAGTGCCCGCGTGATGCGATCGCCCCAGAACGCGTACAGATCCTTGCCGCGCGCGTTCGCGAAGCGCGTACCCATCTCGAGCCGGTACGGCTGCAGCAGGTCGAGCGGACGCAACAGCCCGTACAGGCCCGACAGCACGCGCACGTGCTGCTGCGCATAGTCGAGATCGGCGGACGACAGCGATTTGGCGTCGAATCCTTCATAGACGTCACCGTTGAACGCGAGCACCGCCTGTTTCGCGTTGGCCGGGGTAAAGGTTCGCGACCAGTCCGCGTAGCGCTGGAAATTCAGGCGTGCGAGCGGATCGGAGATATCCATCAGCGTCGCGATGTCCTGCGGCGACAGCTTGCGCAGGCCGTCGATCAGCTCGGACGCGTCGTCGACGAATGCAGGCTTCGTGTAAGACTGGACGTGCGCGGGCGTATCGTAGTCGAGGGATTTGGCTGGAGAGAGAACGATTATCATAGAGGCTCGCTGGCACGCCGTGCCTTGCGGTCAGACGAAAACCACCGATTGTAACGAATGACCCGCTCTCTCGCCCCGCACGCCGCGCACCGCGTCGTGCTCGACTCGAACGTCTGGATCGACATCCTCGTATTCGACGACCCCGCTACGCGCCCGATCCGGGCCGCGCTGGAAAGCGGCGCGCTGGCCGCCGTGATCGACCGCCGCTGCCTGACCGAGCTCGAATACGTGCTCGGCTATCCGCAGTTCCAGTCGCGCGCCATCGACAAGGCGGCCGCACTCGCGACCGTCGCCCGGCTAGCGAGTCTCGTCGAGCTGCTGCCCGTCGACGCCGATGCGCCGCCGCTGCCGAAGTGCAAGGACCGCGACGATCAGAAGTTTCTCGAACTCGCGCGCGCCGCGCAGGCCGAGTGGCTCGTGTCGAAAGACCGAGCGCTGCTGAAGCTCGCGAAGCGCACCGCACGCGACTTCGGCTTCCGGATCGCGCAGCCCGCGCCATTTACCGAAGCCTGCTCGCTCGACGCCGCGCCGGACACGACGACCACGCCGGCCTGACCTACGCCGCACCACCCGATTTCGACCGTATCGATGAACGCTCCTTCAGACATGCCAACGACTCCCGTTTTCCCCTCGCGCCTGCCGAACGTCGGCACGACGATCTTCACGGTCATGAGCGCGCTTGCCGCGGAAAAAGGCGCGGTGAACCTCGGCCAGGGCTTTCCGGATTTCGATTGCGATCCGCGCATCATCGATGCGGTTGCCGCCGCGATGCGCAACGGGCACAACCAGTATCCGCCGATGGCCGGAGTCGCGCCGCTGCGCGACGCGATCGCAGACAAGATCGCGCAGGTCTACGGTCGGCGTTACGATCCGGCGGCCGAAATCACCGTCACGGCCGGCGCGACGCAGGCGTTGCTGACCGCGATCATGTGCACGGTGCATCCGGGTGATGAAGTGATCGTCGTCGAACCGACCTACGACAGCTACCTGCCGTCGATCGAACTCGCGGGCGGCAAGCCCGTGTTCGTCACGCTGGAAGCGCCCGACTACGCGATCCCGTTCGACCGCCTGGCGGCCGCGATCACGCCGAAAACGCGCATGATCCTGATCAATACACCGCATAACCCGACGGGCACCGTGTGGCGCGAGTCGGACATGCGCAAGCTCGAGGAGATCGTGCGCGGCACCAACGTGCTGATCCTGTCCGACGAGGTCTACGAGCACATGGTCTATGACGGCGCGCGTCACGAGAGCGTCGCGCGCTATCCGGAACTCGCCGCGCGCAGCTTCATCGTGTCGAGCTTCGGCAAGACCTATCACGTGACGGGCTGGAAGGTCGGCTATGTCGCGGCGCCTGCCGCGTTGACCGCGGAATTCCGCAAGGTCCACCAGTTCAACGTGTTCACGGTGAACACGCCGATGCAGATCGGGCTCGCCGACTACCTGCGCGACCCGGCCCCGTACCTGACGCTTGCCGACTTCTACCAGAAGAAGCGCGACTTCTTCCGGGCCGGCCTCGCGCGCACGCGCTTCAAGCTGCTGCCCTGCACGGGCACGTACTTCCAGTGCGTCGATTATTCGGCGATCAGCGACCTGCCGGAAGCGGAATTCTCGAAGTGGCTCACGTCGGAGATCGGCGTGGCCGCGATTCCGGTGTCGGCGTTCTATCACGAGCCGCACGAATCGGGCGTCGTCCGATTCTGCTTCGCGAAGCAGGAAAACACGCTCGCGTCCGCGCTCGAACGGCTCGCACGCCTGTAAGACCCGCGTGGGCGGTCGCACACCGCCCTGCGGGAGTCGCGCTTACGAACGCGCGACGCTCGTCGCGTCGATATACGCCTTGCGCTCGGCCGCCACGCACTGTGCGGCAGCGCGCTCGCCCACCTTCTTCGCATGGGCCTTCCAGTCGATGCCTGCATCGAGCAGGAAATCGCGTCCGAATACGGCTTTCGTCGCCATGCCGATAACCGGCAGATGGACCCACGCGGCAATGTCCGCGAGGCCGAACGACTCGCCGAGCACATACGGCGAAAACCGCGTCATCTGCTTGAATGCATCGATCGCGCGCGGCAGGCGCTTCTCGACGTGCGCCTTCATCCCGTCGCTGACCTTGCCGCCGAAAAACGCTTCGGTGTAAACCTCGCGCGCCATCCATTCGAGATACAGTTCGAGCGTCTCGATGAGTTCGCGCACCTTCGCGGCCGCGAACGGGCTCGCCGGGAAAATGCCTTTTTCGGGATAGCGCGCCGCCAGGTACTCGATGATCACCTGGGACTCGAACAGCGCGCCTTCTTCGGTCTTCAGAAAGGGAATCTTGCCGAGTGGCGAATCGGCGAGCTGCGCCGGATCGCTGACCGGCAATCCACATACCGACTCCTCGAACGGAATGTCGTGCTCGAGCAGGACAAACTTCACCTTGTTGTAATAGTTGGACAACGGAATACCGCACAGCTGTAGCATCGGAGTCTCCTTCCTTGCTGAAGCGCGGCCGCATCGATGTCGGCCGCATCGGGATTCATCGCGCTGAAAAGCACGTTCGTGCTAGTCTAAAGCAAGTTTTGCGTCCGTCACGACAACATTACATCCGCTAAGGCATCGGCTGCATCAGCACGCGCAACGCGTGCGGCGCCGCGGCCCCGCCATCCGATGGAGACACGCTCGCATGAGT
Source organism: Burkholderia sp. SRS-25 (assembly GCF_004343765.1). Classification (NCBI taxonomy): domain Bacteria; kingdom Pseudomonadati; phylum Pseudomonadota; class Betaproteobacteria; order Burkholderiales; family Burkholderiaceae; genus Burkholderia; species Burkholderia sp. SRS-25. The sequence continues at coordinate 354,628 of NZ_PTXM01000006.1, read as the reverse complement.
GCTGAACTGCTGGCCTCGCGTCCGCCCGAGAGCGAATCGACGCTCGTCCTCACGCTATCCAATCCCGGCGCACGCAACGCTCTGCATCCCGACATGTACGCGGCCGGCATCGAAGCGCTCGCCACCGCTGAACGGGATCCCGGGATTCGCGCGGTCGTGCTCACCGGCGCCGATCGCTTTTTCTGTGCGGGCGGCAATCTGAACCGGCTGCTCGACAACCGCTCGAAGGATCCGTCCTACCAGGCCGACAGCATCGATCAGCTCGCCGCATGGGTAACGGCGATCCACGCTTCGACGAAGCCGGTGATCGCAGCGGTGGAAGGCGCCGCGGCCGGCGCGGGCTTCTCGCTCGCGCTCGCGTGCGACCTGATCGTCGCCGCGCACGACGCGAAGTTCGTGATGTCGTACGCGCGTGTCGGCCTGACACCCGATGGAGGCGGTTCGTGGTTCATTGCCCGCGCGCTGCCGCGTGCGATCGCGGCCGAGATCCTGTTCGAAGGCAAGCCTGTCGCAGCCGAACGCCTGCACACGCTCGGCGTCGTCAACCGGCTCGCGGTGCCCGGCGCGGCACTGACCGATGCACTGGCATGGGCCGATGCGCTCGCCGGCATCTCGCCGAATGCACTCACGCGCATCAAGTCGCTGCTCGACGACGCGACGACGCAACCACTCGATGCGCATCTCGCCACCGAGCGCGATCATTTCGTCGCGTCGCTCCATCATGCGGACGGGCTCGAAGGCATCACCGCATTTCTCGAGAAACGTCCGCCCCGCTACAAGCGCTGAGCGGTCGCGCCCACGTTCGAATCGACATGTCGCCGTGCCGCATCGACCCGCACGGCGACGCCTCCGTCTCGACGACTCGGGACGATACGCAATCGCCTCCGGCGCCAAGTAGCGCACCGTGCACGCATACGCATCGGCACGCACGTTCCCGTCGCCAGCAGCCCACATCGATCCATGCTCTAATGACCGCCTGTCGCGGCGCTGCCGGCGCCGTTTTCGCGCATGCAACATAGGAGTTCACGATGATCGACGTCTATAGCTGGGCGACCCCGAACGGCCACAAGGTGCACATCATGCTCGAGGAAACGGGTCTCGCTTATCGTGCCCATCCGGTCGATATCGGCGCGGGCGACCAGTTCAAGCCGGAATTCCTGAAGATCAGCCCGAACAACAAGATTCCCGCGATCGTCGATCCGGACGGCCCCGGCGGCCAGCCGATCTCGCTGTTCGAATCGGGCGCGATCCTGATCTACCTCGCGGAGAAGACCGGCAAGTTCCTGCCGACCGATCCGGCTGCACGCTATGCGACGCTCGAATGGCTGATGTTCCAGATGGGCGGCGTCGGCCCGATGCTCGGACAGGCGCACCATTTCCGCCTGTATGCGCCGGAGAAGATCGAGTATGCGGTCAACCGCTACACGAACGAGGCAAAGCGCCTGTACAACGTGATGGACAAGCGCCTCGGCGAATCCGAATATCTCGCGGGCGACGCGTACACGATCGCGGACATTGCGACGTTCCCGTGGACGCGCTCGTGGCAGAACCAGGGTATCGTGCTCGACGAATTGCCGAACGTGAAGCGCTGGTACGACACGATCGCCGCGCGACCGGCCGTGCAACGCGGTGTCGAAGTGCTCGCGTCGATGCGCAAGGCGCTGCAGGACGACAAGGCACGCGAGGTGCTGTTCGGTGCGACGCAATACGCGAAGCACTGACACGCATGTGACGGGCGGAGCGGCATCCGTGCATGCCGCTCCCCGCTTCAGAAGTAATGCAGCGTGATGAATTCGGCCGCGCAGACTGGCAGCGGCACATCGGGACGCTCGACCTGCATCGTCACCGACCACGTCACCTGCACACCGTCCCGCGCAGCCTCGGCGGTTTCCTTTACCGCAAACAACGCACGCACACGCGCACCCACTGGCACCGGCTTCAGGAACCGCACGCGGTTCAGTCCGTAGTTCACCCCCATCTTCTGCTCGAAACGCATCGCATCGGCCATCAACGCCGGAATCAGCGACAGCGTCAGGAACCCGTGCGCGATCGGGCCGCCGAATGGCGACTCGCGCCGCGCGCGTTCGGGATCGACGTGAATCCATTGATGATCGCCGGTCGCATCGGCAAAGCCATCGACACGACGCTGGTCGATCGCAATCCAGCCGCTCGCGAGCGGCTCTGCGCCGACTCGCGCCTGCAGCGCCTGCGCCGATGCGATCAGCGGCAAGGTCACGTCGGTCATGCGTGCGTGCCTCCCGGATGGCGCAGCCCGAAGATCACCTTGGTATGCAGGGTGATCACCGTCTCGCCGGCACCGTTCACGCCGACCCACTCCGTCGACACGATGCCGCGGTCGGGCTTGCTCTCCGACACGCGCTTGTCGTGGACCTTCTGATACATCGTGATCGTGTCGCCGGCGCGCACCGGCTTGAGCCAGCGGATCGAATCGATACCGGGCGAGCCCATGCTCGTCGAGTCCGACCCGAGCTTCTTGATGAGCAGGCTCATGAACACCGAACACGTATGCCAGCCGCTCGCGACGAGCCCGCCGAAATGCGATGCTTTCCCGGCTTCTTCGTCGAGGTGGAACGGCTGCGGGTCGTAGCGTTGCGCGAACGCCTTGATGTCGTCGGGTTCGAACGTATAGCGGCCCACTTCGGTGGTGCTGCCGACCACCAGGTCTTCGTAACTGATGCCCACTAGGTGTCTCCTTGTCTGGTGCGCTCTCGCGTCGGCATCACGCCGCGTCGGTCTGCGCGAAATCGGGCAGCGCCGCGATGCGGGCGAGATGATGATCGGTGTCGCCGAGCGTCGTCTCGATGATCGTCAGCCGCTTGAACAGGTGCGCGGCGGCGACCTCGTTGGTCACGCCCATGCCGCCGTGCAGCTGGACGGCCTGCTGGCCGACGAAGCGCGCGGCGGCGCCGACACGCGCTTTCGCGGCCGACACGGCCTTGCGCCGCGCATCGGCATCGCCGCTCGCGTAGCGTACGGCTGCCAGGTAGGTCAGCGAACGCGCCTGCTCGGCATGGATCAGCATGTCGACCATCCGGTGCTGCAGCGCCTGGAAACGCGCGATCGGCACGCCGAACTGTTCGCGCGTCTTCGTGTATTCAACCGTCGCGCGATTCAGTTCGTCGAGCACGCCGACCGCTTCCGCGCACAGCAGGAACGTCGCGTAATCGGCAACCTGCTCGAGGGCCGCAGCGTCGCGCGCACCGCCCGTCAGCAGTCGCGCCGGCGTTTCATCGAACCCGATCGTCGCGGCACGCTGGCCGTCGATCGTCCGGTAGTCGACCACCTTCGCGTTCGCGGCATCCCGTTTGACAACGAAGAGACCGATGCCCCCACCATCGACGCGTGCCGGCACGATCCACGCATCCGCCTGGGCGCCATGCTGAACGACCGATTTCGTGCCGGTCAGCCGATACGTGCCGCCTTGCTCGTGCGCGCGCGTGTCGAGTTCGAACAGGTCGTAGCGCGCATGCGGTTCGTGGAATGCGACAGCCACGCGCTTCTGCCCCTGCGCGATCGCCTCCAGCAGCGCCGCATCCTCGCCAGCGCCGGAACCGGCGATGCGCAACGCCTCGACGCCCACCGCCGTTGCCCAGTACGGCTCGATCACGAGCGCACGGCCGAGTTCCTGCATCACGACCAGCATGTCGACCGGGCCGCCGCCAAAGCCACCCTGCGCGTCCGGCACGGGCAGCGCGGTCAACCCCAGTTCGCCAAATGCGCTCCATTGTGTGTCCGACACGCCCGCGTCGCTGCGCACGATTGCCTGGCGCGCTTCGAAGCCGTATTGCTCGCCGAGATAACGGCGCAGCGCGTCGGCAAACTGTTGCTGCTCATCGGTAAAGCTGAAATCCATGGTTGTCTCCGTTCCCTGATCACAGCCCCAGAATCATCTGCGCGATGATGTTCTTCTGGATCTCGTTCGAACCGCCGTAGATCGACGTCTTCCGGTAATTGAAGTAGTACGCGGCAAGCGGTGCCGCATCGTCGTCGCCGGCAATGCTGTGCTCGCGCTGCCCGTCGAGGAACGGCACGTCGAACGGTGCGGCGAGCGGGCCGATCGCGTCGACCATCAGCTCGGTGAGCGCCTGCTGCACTTCCGTGCCCTTGATCTTCAGCATCGACGCCTCGGGGCCCGGACCCTTGCCGCTCGTCTCGCGGCTGACGACGCGGAGCACCGTCACCTCGAGCGCCATCAGTTCGACCTCGAGCGCCGCGACCTTCGCGGCGAACACGGGATCGGCGAGCAACGGCTTGCCGTTCTTGCGCTGGTTCGACGCGACGCGCTTCAGGAACGCAAGCTCGCGCTTCGACGAGCCGACGCGCGCGATGCCGGTGCGCTCATGGCCAAGCAGGTATTTCGCGTAGGTCCACCCGCGGTTCTCGTCGCCGACGAGATTCTCGACCGGCACCTTCACGTCCTCGAAGAACACTTCGTTGACCTCGTGGTCCTCGTCGAGCATGACGATCGGGCGCACCGTGATGCCGGGCGTCTTCATATCGATCAGCAGGAACGAGATGCCTTCCTGTTTCTTCGCGGCCGGATCAGTACGCACGAGACAGAACATCATGTCTGCGTACTGGCCGAGCGTCGTCCAGGTCTTCTGGCCATTGACGACGTAGTGGTCGCCCTGACGCTCCGCGCGCGTGCGCAACGATGCGAGGTCGGATCCCGAACCCGGCTCCGAATAGCCCTGGCACCACCAGTCCGACCCGTCGAGAATGCGCGGCAGATAATGACGTTTCTGCGCTTCGCTGCCGTATTTCATCAACACCGGCGCAACCATCGATACGCCGAACGGCAGCACGGTCGGCGCGCCGATCCGCGCGCACTCCTCATCCCAGATGTGTCGTTGCGTCGCATTCCAGCCCGGGCCGCCGTATTCGACCGGCCATGCGGGCGCAGACCAGCCACGCTGGCCGAGAATCCGGTGCCAGCTCGCGAAATCCTCGCGATCGAGTCGTTTGTGATCGAGTACTTTGGCGCGCAGCGCGTGAGGCAGGTTGGCCTCAAGCCAGGCGCGGACGTCGACGCGGAACGCGTCGTCCGAGGGGGAATAATCCAGATCCATGCGCAGTGTCTCCTGTCCGCAGCCGTCCGGCCCGGCAAGGACTCACTGCATGTTTCATTGCAGCGGTTCTTTGAGCGCGGCTGGAATCGGCAGCGGCATCACGTCGATGCCTTCTTCGGCCAAGGATTGCGCATCTTCGGGCGTCGTGACGCCACGAATGCTGCGTGCCGGCGCCTCGTTGTAATGGATGCGCCGCGCTTCCTCGGCGAAGCGCTCGCCCACATTCTCGGTTTTCTCCAGCACCTCGCGCAGCGCACGCATTACCTGCGCCTGCAGTGCACGCGAATCGACCGGCTGGGCCTGCGTCGCGCCCGACAAGTTCAGGCGGGGCGCCGACGGCAGACGGTTGACCTCGGTCGTTCCGCACACCGGACATTCGACCAGCTTGCGGGACAACTGCGCTTCGAATTCATCGGCGGAAGCGAACCAGCCTTCGAACCGATGACCGTGCGGGCACTGTAAATCGAGGACCTTCATGCTGAATCAGGGCGTGTGGCGAGTGTAGCGCAAAAAGCGGTTTTGTGAACGGTCGTGCTAAATATCGATCGCGCGACGCGGTGGCGCCGCGTCACCGGATTGTAACGCGGCGCCCAACCGGCCGCTGACGCCGCGCTCAGGGCGTCAGGACCGGCCCGAGCGGCCACGTCCCGGACAACACCTTTTCGAGCCACATCGTGCCGATGATCGTCTTCACGTCGGAGATCTGGCCCGTGCGCACCCATTCCTGCAGATCGGCCTGCGTCGCAGTGAAGGTCTCGAGGAATTCGCCTTCATCGAGCTTGCGCTCGCCGGCTGTCAGCCCGCGCGCCAGGTACAGGTCGATGAATTCGGTCGAATAGGAAATGATCGGGTGAATCCGGGCGAGGAACACGTACTCGCGTGCCGTGTAGCCGGTTTCTTCGCGCAGTTCGCGCACCGCGCATGCGAGCGCGCCTTCGTTCGGATCGAGCTTGCCGGCCGGAAATTCGGCCATCACCTTGCCGATCGGGTAGCGATACTGGCTTTCCATCAGCACGCGGCCATCGTCGAACAGTGGGATCACCATTACCGCGCCCGGATGCTGGACGTATTCGCGCGTGGCTTTCTTGCCATCCGGCAGGCGGACGGTATCGCGCTTGAGCTTGAGGAACGAGCCTTCGAAGATCGCCTCGCTTTCGAGGCAGGTTTCGGTCAGTGCGGCGTCGTGATTGGGTAGTTCGGCCATCGGCGGCTCCGGGAGTGAGCGCGACGGCCGAAGCCGTCAGCGTCGTTTGACGAGATACTGGAACGTGAAGCCGGGAAACGCGAACACGACGAAAAGACTGAACGTGATCGCGTAGAACTGCCAGCCCTGTTCGAAGCGGTTGCCGGCGCGCGACTCGAGCCAGAAGCCGAGCGCGCCAACGATGAAGTACAGCACGATCAGCTCGCCGATCCGCACCCACCCGCTCTTCTTCGCCGTGCCGAACGGCACGACGGCGAAGAGGCGTTGGTTCAGGAACGGCAGGTTGGCGCAGACGAGCGCCAACAGCACGATAAACCAGCCGGCTGCCGACATTACAGCGGCAGCGTGTGACGAATTGCCTGCAGGCAGGCCGTCAGCAGCGGGCTCGGGATCAGGCCGAGCGCGACGACCGCGAGGCCGTTCAGCACGAGGATCGTGCGCTTGCAGAAATCGCCCGAGATCGGCGTCGTATCCTGCGGTGCATCGAAGTACATCAGCTTCACGATGCGCAGGTAGTAGAACGCGCCGAACAGCGACGTGATCACGGCCAGCACGGCCAGCCACGTGAGGCCCGCGTTGACGGTCGCCTCGAGCACGGCGAGCTTCGCGTAGAAGCCGACGGTCGGCGGAATACCGGCCAGCGAGAACATCATGACCATCATCACGAACGCGAACACCGGGCTGCGCTTGTTGAGGCCCTTGAAGTCGTCGATCGTTTCGGCTTCGAAATCGCGGCGTGCGAGCAGCATCACCACGCCGAACGAGCCGAGCGTCGTGATCAGGTAGACGATCGCGTAGAACATCGCCGAGCTGTATGCGTTCGCCGGTGCCGTTGCGTCGCCCTTCACGATGCCTGCGAGCAGGCCGAGCAGGACGAAGCCCATGTTCGAGATCGCCGAGTACGCAAGCATCCGCTTGATGTTGCGCTGGACGATACCCGTGATGTTGCCGACGATCAGCGACAGTGCGGCCAGGATCACGAGCGCGGTCTGCCAGTTCTGTGCGAGCGGCAGCAGGCCCATCACCAGGAAGCGCAGGCCCCACGCGAACGCGGCAACCTTCGGGCCGCCGCCGACGAACAGCGTCATCGCGGTCGGTGCGCCCTGGTAGACGTCCGGCACCCACATGTGGAACGGCACGGCGCCGAGCTTGAACGCGATACCGGCGACGATGAAGACTACGCCGAACATCAGCACGGCTGCGTCGGTATTGCCGCCGACCGCCTTGTACACTTCGCCCAGCTCGAGCGAGCCGGTCGCACCGTACAGCATCGAGATGCCGTAGAGCACGAAACCCGACGCGAGCGCGCCCAGCACGTAGTACTTCATCGCAGCTTCGCTCGACTGTGCGGCATCGCGGCGCAGCGCGATGACGGCGTACAGCGACAGCGACATCAGTTCGAGACCGAGGTACAGCGTCAGGAAGTTGTTGCCCGACACCATGACCAGCTGACCGAGCAGCGAGAACATGCCGAGCAGGAACACGTCACCCCGGAACATGTCGCGATCTTCGAGGTACTTGCGCGAATAGACGAGCGAGACCGCGAAACCGAACGACACGACAGCCTTCATCATGCTCGCGAACGAGTCGACGACGACCATCTTCGAGAAGAAGTAGTACTGCTGCGGGTCGAGTGCCTGCACCGCGAACCACACGCCGGCGACGACCGACGATACGACCGCGATCAGATAAGTCAGGCGGCGGCCGGAGGCGCCGGTAAAGGTGTCGTTCAGCCATGCGACGACGATGGCGGCCAGCACCAGCGCGTCAGGCAACAGAACATTCATAGGGGCGTTTTGCATGATCTTGAGTTCCTCCGCTCGCGATTACTGGGCCAGCGGCAGCTTCGACTGCGCGACGTGGGAGAGGAGGTTTTCCACGGAAACGTGCATCACGTCGGTGAAAGGCTTCGGATACAGGCCCATCAGCAGCGTGAACGCGGCGAGCACGGCCAGCATCAGGAATTCGCGACGGCCGATGTCCTTCAGCTTGGCAACGTGATCGTTCGCAACCGCGCCGAAGTACACGCGCTTGTACATCCACAGCGTGTAGGCCGCGCCGAGGATCAGCGTGAATGCCGCGCCGAATGCGATCCAGAAGTTGTACTGGACGGCAGCGAGAATCACCATGAACTCACCGACGAAACCCGACGTACCCGGCAGGCCGCAGTTGGCCATCGAGAACAGCATCGCGAAGGCCGCGAACTTCGGCATCACGTTGACGACGCCACCGTAGTCGGCGATCTGGCGCGAGTGCACGCGGTCGTACAGCACGCCGATGCAGAGGAACATCGCGCCCGACACGAAGCCGTGCGAGATCATCTGGATGATCGCGCCTTCGACGCCGAGCTGGTTGAAGATGAAGAAGCCGAGCGTGACGAAGCCCATGTGCGCGATCGACGAATACGCGACCAGCTTCTTCATGTCGGCCTGCACCATCGCGACGAGGCCGATGTAGATCACCGCGATCAGCGACAGCGTGATCACGACGGGCGCCAGGAAATGGCTCGCGTCAGGCGTGATCGGCAGCGAGAACCGCAGGAAACCGTATGCGCCGAGCTTCAGCATGATCGCAGCCAGCACGACCGAGCCGCCCGTCGGCGCTTCCACGTGCGCGTCCGGCAGCCAGGTGTGGACCGGCCACATCGGCACCTTCACCGCGAACGCGAGGAAGAACGCAATGAACAACAGTATCTGCGGCGTCATCGCGATCTTGGCGTTCTGCCACGTCGCGAGGTCGAACGAATGCGTTTCCGTGTACAGGTAGATCAGCGCGACCAGCATCAGCAACGAGCCGGCCAGCGTGTACAGGAAGAACTTGAAGGCCGCATACACGCGGTTCGGGCCACCCCACACGCCGATGATGATGTACATCGGGATCAGGGTCGCTTCGAAGAACACGTAGAACAGCAGGCCGTCGGCCGCCGAGAAGACGCCGATCATGATCCCGGACAGGATCAGGAACGCCGCGAGGTACTGCGCGACGTTCTCAGTGATCACTTCCCATGCGGCGATCACGACGATCACCGTGATCAGCGCGGTCAGCACGACGAACCACATCGAGATGCCGTCGACGCCGAGGTGATACGCGATGTCGAAGCGTTCGATCCAGGTCGACTTCTCGACGAACTGCAACGCAGCCGTGCTCGAGTCGAAGCCCGTGATCAGCGGGATCGTGACCGCAAGGCCGAGCAGCGAACCGATCAGCGCGATCCAGCGGGCCGTCCCCGGATTTTTGTCGTTACCCACCGCAAGCACGAGGAGGCCGAAAACGATCGGCAGCCAGATCGCGGTACTGAGAATCGGAAAAGCGTGCATTAAGTTGTCCCCCGCCTTATTTGCCGCCGAGCGTTACAAACAGGGTCAGGAGCCCCAGCATGCCGATGATCATGGCGAACGCGTAGTGATAGATGTAACCGGATTGGAGGAAGCGGATCACGCCGGCGAACCAGCCGATGAACCGGGCGCTGCCGTTGACGAGGCCGTCGATCACCACGACGTCACCCTCCTTCCACAGGCCGCGGCCGATCGCCACCGAACCACGGGCGAACACCACTTCGTTGATCTTGTCCATGTAGTACTTGTTGTCCAGCAGCGTGTAGATCGGGCCGAACGCGCGGCGGATCGACGCCGGCAGTTCCGGACGCTTCAGGTACAGGAACCACGCGACAACGACACCGGCGAGTGCGAGCCAGACCGGCAGGCCCGACACCGAGTGCAGGCCCATGCCCACCCAGCCGTGGAACTCCTCGGCCATCTCGGCCAGGGCCGGATGGTTTTCGCCGATGAAGATCACCTTGTCGAATGCAACGCCGTGCTGGAAGAAGTCGCCAAACAGCATCGGGCTGATCGCGATCGCACCGATGATGACCGACGGGATCGCCAGCAGGACCAGCGGCACCCACACGACCCACGGGGTCTCGTGCGGTTCGTGCGCGTGGTCGTCATGACCGTGGCCATGGCCGTGGTCGTCGTGGCCGTGCGCGGCCGCCATGCCCATCGGCGATTCCGGATGCTTCGGCTTGCGGAAGCGCTCTTCGCCGTGGAACACCAGGAAGTACATGCGGAACGAGTACAGCGCCGTCACGAACACGCTCGCGACGACCGCGAAGTACGCGAAGCCCGAACCCGGCAGGTGCGACAGCTTCACCGCGTCGATGATCGAGTCCTTCGAGTAGAAGCCCGAGAAGAACGGCGTACCGATCAGCGCGAGCGAACCGACGAGCGACGTGATCCACGTGATCGGCATGTACTTGCGCAGGCCGCCCATGTTGCGCATGTCCTGGTCGTGGTGCATGCCCATGATGACCGAGCCGGCGCCGAGGAACAGCAGCGCCTTGAAGAACGCGTGCGTCATCAGGTGGAACACGGCGACCGGGTAAGCGGACACGCCGAGCGCGACGGTCATGTAGCCGAGCTGCGACAGCGTCGAGTATGCGACCACGCGCTTGATGTCGTTCTGGACGATCCCGAGGAAACCCATGAAGAGCGCCGTGATCGCGCCGATCACCGTGATGAACGACAGCGCGGTATCCGACAGCTCGAACAGCGGCGACATGCGCGACACCATGAAGATGCCGGCGGTGACCATCGTCGCCGCGTGAATCAGCGCGGAGATCGGGGTCGGGCCTTCCATCGAGTCCGGCAGCCACACGTGCAGCGGGAACTGTGCCGACTTACCCATCGCGCCGATGAACAGGCAGATACAGGCGACGGTCAGCAGGCCCCAGTCGGTGCCCGGGAAGTGCAGGCTCGCGAGTTCCGCGCGCTTTGCGAACACTTCGCCGTAGTTCATCGAGCCGGCGAATGCGAGCAGCAGGCCGATGCCGAGCAGGAAGCCGAAGTCGCCCACGCGGTTCACGAGGAACGCCTTCATGTTCGCGTAGATCGCGCTCTCACGCGTGAAGTAGAAGCCGATCAGCAGGTACGACACCAGACCCACCGCTTCCCAGCCGAAGAACAGCTGCAGGAAGTTGTTGCTCATCACGAGCATCAGCATCGAGAACGTGAACAGCGAGATGTACGAGAAGAAGCGCTGGTAGCCGTCTTCTTCCGCCATGTAGCCGATCGTGTACACGTGCACCATCAGCGAGACGAAGGTCACGACGACCATCATCATCGCGGTCAGCGAATCGACGAGGAAGCCGACTTCGAGCTTCAGCGAACCGACGTTCATCCATTCGTAGACGGTCGCGTTGAAGCTTGCGCCGCCCATCACGTCGAAGAAGACTTTCGCCGACAGGAGGAACGCGATCATTACGCCGAGGATCGTGATCCGGTGTGCGCCCTTGCGCCCGACTGCGTTCCCGAACAGCCCCGCAATCAGCGAGCCGGCCAGCGGAGCGAGCGGAATCGCCAGCAGCAGGTTTTCATTGAGTGTCGTTGACATAACAGCGTTGCCTGAAATTAACCTTTGAGCTGATCGAGATCCTCGACATTGATCGTGTCGAGCTTACGGAACAGGGTCACCAGAATCGCGAGGCCGATCGCGGCTTCCGCTGCGGCGACCGTCAGCACGAAGAACACGAAGATCTGGCCGTGCACATCGCCGAGGTAATGCGAAAACGCGACGAAGTTGGTGTTCACCGCCAGCAGCATCAGTTCGATCGACATCAGGATGATGATGACGTTGCGACGGTTCAGGAAAATCCCGACGATCGCGATCGCAAAGAGGATCGCGCCGAGCACGAGGTAATGAGCAAGAGTCAGCATGTTTTCTTTTCCTCCGCTTAGCCGTTGGTGCCCGAACCGGCTTCGCTCTGCGCCGTTTCCGGCTGCGGCTTTTCCGCTTCCATCTTCACGAGGCGCACGCGGTCGTTGCGGCGCACCTTGACCTGATCCGACACGCGCTGGCGCTTGCTGTCCTTGCCCTTGCGCTCGGTCAGCCCGATCGCGGCAATGATCGCGACCAGCAGCACGAGGCCGGCGATTTCAAACGCGAAGATGTAGTCGGTGTAGATCACCTTGCCGATCAGGCGCGTGTTCGACCAGTTGGCCATCTCGCCTGTGGCCATCGCGTGCACCGTCTGCGTGTCGCCGTAGCCGCGCCACAGGATCAGCGCCGTTTCGATCACGATGATCGCGCCGACCACGGTCGCCATCGGCACAAAGCGCTTGAAGTCGCGGCGCAGGTAGTCGATGTTGATGTCCAGCATCATCACGACGAACAGGAACAGCACCATCACGGCGCCCACGTAGACCAGCACCAGCAGGATCGCGAGGAACTCCGCTTCCAGCAGCATCCAGATCGCGGCGGCGTTGAAGAACGCCAGCACAAGGAAAAGCGCAGACGCCACCGGGTTGCGCGAAGTGATCACCTTCAGCCCTGATACCACCAGGAGCAGCGCGAAGATGTAGAACAGTACGGTCGTGAATTCCATGATTACCGGTTCATCGTTAGGCCATAGTCAGGCGCGGCTTGCGGGACGCTCTCGCGTGCCGCACCCGTCGCGGCGGCTCGGCCCTGGCTTCGGGCCGGCACTGCAAACACAATCAACGATACGGCGCGTCGGCAGCCTTCGCCGCGGCGATGTCCTTCTCGTAGCGATCGCCCACCGCGAGCAGCATTTCCTTGGTGAAATACAGGTCGCCGCGCTTTTCGCCGTGGTACTCGAGAATCTGCGTCTCGACGATCGAATCGACCGGGCAGCTCTCTTCGCAGAAACCGCAGAAGATGCACTTCGTCAGGTCGATGTCGTAGCGCGTCGTGCGGCGCGTGTTGTCCGCGCGCGTTTCCGATTCGATCGTGATCGCCATCGCGGGGCATACGGCCTCGCACAGCTTGCACGCGATGCAGCGCTCTTCGCCGTTTTCGTAGCGGCGCAGTGCGTGCAGCCCGCGGAAGCGCGGCGAAATCGGCGTCTTTTCTTCCGGGAACTGCACGGTGACCTTGCGCTTGAACGTGTAACGGCCGGTCAGCGCGAGCCCCTGCAGGAGCTCGGTCAGGAAGAAGGTCTTAAAGAAGTGTTGGATTGCGCTCATGATTTCGTCCGATTACTTCACCCAGATGTTGAGCGGCGACATCATCCAGAAGCCGACCACGACCACCCAGACCACCGTGACGGGCAGGAACACCTTCCAGCCCAGGCGCATGATCTGGTCGTAACGGAAACGCGGGAACGTCGCGCGAACCCAGATGAACACCGACAGCAGCGCGAATATCTTCAGCACCAGCCAGAAGATGCCCGGAATGAACGACAGGAATTCGAACGGTGCATCCCAGCCGCCGAGGAACAGCGTCGCGGTCAGCGCCGAGATCACGATCATGTTGATGTACTCGGCGAGGAAGAACAGCGCGAACGCCATACCCGAGTAATCGATCATGTGGCCGGCAACGATTTCCGACTCCCCTTCCACCACGTCGAACGGGTGACGGTTCGTTTCGGCAATGCCCGAGATGAAGTACACGACGAACGCCGGCAGCAGCGGCAGCCAGTTCCACGACAGGAAGTTCACGCCGTGGCCCGCGAAGAAGCCGTGCTGCTGCGAACCGACGATTTCCGACAGGTTCAGGCTGCCGGCCGTCATCAGCACTAGCACCAGCGCGAAGCCCATCGAGATTTCGTACGACACCATCTGTGCCGCGGCGCGCATCGCGCCGAGGAACGCGTACTTCGAATTCGATGCCCAGCCTGCGAGAATCACCGCGTACACACCGATCGACGAGATCGCCATCGCGTACAGCAGGCCCGCGTTCACGTTCGCGAGGACTGCTTCGGCCTGGAACGGAATCACGGCCCACACGGCGAACGCCGGCACGACGGTCATCACCGGCGCGATCAGGTACAGCCAGCGGCTGGCGGCGCTCGGCTGAATGACTTCCTTCAGCAGCAGCTTCAGCACGTCGGCGATCGGCTGCAGCAGGCCGCCGGGGCCGACGCGGTTCGGACCGAGACGAACGTGCATCCAGCCGATCAGCTTGCGTTCCCACAGAATCAGGTACGCGACGCACAGCAGGATGACGACGGAGACGACGAGGATGCGCACGATTGCCCACACCGTCGGCCATGCGAAGCCGAGAAGCTGGGACCCGCCCGCGTTGATCGTATCGAACAAGCTCATTTACGCCTTCTCCACCACCAGTTCACCGGACAGGCCACCGAGCGCTGCGCCGGCAGGCGTCGCCGCCGATACGCGAACGACGGTCTCCGCAAGATTCGCGTCGCGCACGGCCGGCAACTGCACCGCACGCTCGCCCTGGCGCACGCGCACGGCGTCGCCTTCCTTCAAGCCCAGCTTGTCGAACAGCGCAGCCGGCAGGGCCGCAGCATTCGCCGCCTTCGCAGCGGCCGTCAGGTGCAGCGCACCTGCGCGGCGCACGAGTGCGTCGGCGTGATAGATCGGCACATCGGCCAGGCGCTCGAAACCGCCGTTCGCGGCATTCGCCGCGACGCGCACCGGCGCGACCGACGTCTGGTTCGACAGGCGGCCCGCGACGCCGGTGTCGCCGAGCGCTGCGAGACGCACTTCTTCCGAGGTCTCGTATTCGAAGTTCGGCAGGCCGAGCAGGCTGCCGAGCACGCGCAGCACCTTCCAGCCCGGGCGAGTATCGCCGAGCGGGCGAACGACGCCGTTGAAGCTCTGCACGGTGCCTTCCGCATTCACGTACGTGCCGGCCGTTTCCGTGAACGGCGCAACCGGCAGCAGCACGTCGGCGTAGTCGAGGCCGTGCTTGAACGGCGACATCACGACGACCATCTCGGCCTGGTTCAGCGCGGCAAGCGCCTGCGCCGGATCGGCGGTATCGAATTCCGGTTCGACGTTCAGCAGCACGTAGCCCTTGCGCGGCTGCGCGAACGCTTCGCGCGCGTTCAGGCCGCCTTCGCCTGGCAGTGCGCCAACGACGTGCGCACCGACCGTGTTCGCCGCTTCCGTCAGGAAGCCGAACGTGGCGCCGGTATTGTCGGCGATCCACTTGGCGACGGCGTGCAGCTTGGCGAATTCCGGATGGCGGACCGCGACGTTGCCGAGCAGCACCGCGCGGCGTTCGCCGTTCGCGAGCGACTGGGCGACAGCCTGCGCGGCCGGCGATGCCGTGACGCCTGCAAGCGTGTCGGGCAGTGCAACGCCGCGCAGTTGAGCGACGGCCGCTGCGATACCGGCCAGTTGATCAAGCCATGCCGACGGGGCAGCAACGATGCGCTGCGCGGTCGGGATCAGTGCGTCGTCACCGGTCGCGTGCAGGAAGTGCAGCTTTGCACCGTTCTTCGCGGCCTGACGCAGGCGCGATGCGAACAGCGGGTGGTCGCGGCGCAGGAACGATCCGACGACGAACGCGGCGTCCACGTTCGACAGGTCGGCGATCGGCATGCCGAGCCACGGTGCGCCCTGGACCGGCGCCGAGAAGTCCTGCTGACGCAGACGGAAGTCGACGTTCGGCGTCTTCAGCTCGTTGGCGAGCTGCTTCACGAGGAAGAGCTCTTCGGCCGTGCTGTGCGCGCTCGCGAGCATCGCCAGCGCGTTCGCGCCGTGATCCGCGGCGATGCCCTTCAGGCCTTTCGCGACGTATTCGAGTGCGGTCTGCCAGTCGGTTTCGATCCATTGGCCGCCCTGCTTCAGCATCGGCTTCGTCAGGCGCTCTTCGCTGTTGAGGCCTTCATACGAGAAGCGATCCTTGTCCGAGATCCAGCACTCGTTGATGGCTTCGTTCTCGAACGGCAGCACGCGCATCACGCGGTTGTTCTTCACCTGAACGACGAGGTTCGCGCCGACGGAATCGTGCGGGCTCACCGACTTGCGGCGCGACAGCTCCCACGTACGGGCGCTGTAGCGGAACGGCTTGCTGGTCAGGGCGCCGACCGGGCACAGGTCGATCATGTTGCCCGACATTTCGGAATCGACCGTCTTGCCGACGAACGTCGTGATTTCCGAGTGTTCGCCGCGGCCCAGCATGCCGAACTCCATCACGCCGGCAATTTCCTGGCCGAAGCGGACGCAGCGCGTGCAGTGGATGCAACGCGACATTTCTTCCATCGAGATCAGCGGGCCCACGTTCTTGTGGAACACCACGCGCTTCTCTTCCGAGTAGCGCGACGACGACTTGCCGTAGCCGACCGCCAGATCCTGCAGCTGGCATTCGCCGCCCTGATCGCAGATCGGGCAGTCGAGCGGGTGGTTGATGAGGAGGAATTCCATCACCGACTGCTGCGCCTTCACGGCCTTGTCGGATTGCGTATGGACGATCATGCCGGCCGACACGGGGGTCGCGCAGGCAGGCACGGCCTTCGGCATCTTCTCGACTTCGACGAGACACATCCGGCAGTTGGCCGCAACCGACAGCTTCTTGTGATAGCAGAAGTGAGGAATGTACTTGTCCGCCTTGTGCGCAGCCTGGATCACCATGCTGCCTTCGGGCACCTCGACCTTCTTGCCGTCTATTTCAAGTTCAACCATGATGGTGAATGGTCCTTAACCTATTTCCGCCCGTTCGCGCCTTCGCCCGACCGTGCGCTCAAATTCCGCAACCGGGTTCGCTTCAGGCTGCCGCCGCGTGCGCGTGGCCGCCGACCATGCAGTGCTTGTGCTCGACGTGGTACGCGAATTCGTCCCAGTAGTGCTTGAGCATCCCGCGTACCGGCATCGCCGCCGCATCGCCGAGTGCACAGATCGTGCGACCCATGATGTTCTCGGCAACCGAGTTCAGCAGGTCCAGATCTTCCTGGCGGCCTTCGCCGTGCTCGATACGGTTCACGACGCGATACAGCCAGCCGGTGCCTTCACGGCACGGCGTGCACTGGCCGCACGATTCCTCGTAGTAGAAGTACGACAGGCGCAGCAGCGAGCGCACCATGCAGCGCGTCTCGTCCATCACGATCACCGCGCCGGAACCGAGCATCGAGCCCGCCTTCGCGATCGAATCGTAGTCGAGATCCGTCTGCATCATGATGTCGCCCGGGATCACCGGCGCCGACGAACCGCCCGGAATCACGGCCTTGATCTTCTTGCCGCCGCGCATCCCGCCAGCGAGCTCCATCAGCGTCGCGAACGGCGTGCCGAGCGGCACTTCGTAGTTGCCCGGACGCTCGACGTCGCCCGACACCGAGAAAATCTTCGTGCCGCCGTTGTTCGGCTTGCCGATCTCGAGGTAGTTCTGCGGCCCGATGGACAGCAGGAACGGCACCGCGGCGAACGTCTCGGTGTTGTTGATCGTGGTGGGCTTGCCGTACACGCCGAAGCTCGCAGGGAACGGCGGCTTGAAGCGCGGCTGGCCCTTCTTGCCTTCGAGCGACTCG
Organism: Burkholderia sp. SRS-25; assembly: GCF_004343765.1. Classification (NCBI taxonomy): domain Bacteria; kingdom Pseudomonadati; phylum Pseudomonadota; class Betaproteobacteria; order Burkholderiales; family Burkholderiaceae; genus Burkholderia; species Burkholderia sp. SRS-25. The sequence goes on along the minus strand of NZ_PTXM01000006.1, from coordinate 337,104 downwards.
AGCAGCGCCGTTTCCTCGCCGCAGATGTACGCGCCGTAACCGTGGTGCGCGTGCAGCTGGAACGAGAATTCCGAGCCCATGATGTTGTCGCCGAGGAACCCGGCGGCGCGCGCCTCATCGAGCGCGGCTTCGAAGCGTCGATACACTTCGAAGATTTCGCCGTGGATGTAGTTGTAGCCGACGGTGATGCCCATCGCGTACGCGCCGATGGCCATGCCTTCGATCAGCGCATGCGGGTTCCAGCGCAGGATGTCGCGATCCTTGAACGTGCCCGGCTCGCCTTCGTCCGAGTTGCAGACGAGGTACTTCTGCCCCGGGAACTGGCGCGGCATGAAGCTCCACTTCAGGCCGGTCGGGAAGCCCGCACCGCCACGGCCACGCAGGCCCGACGCCTTGACGTCGGCGATCACCTGCTCGGGCGGAATCTTTTCTTCGAGAATGCGGCGCAGCTGCTTGTAGCCGCCGCGCGCGACGTAATCTTCGAGGTGCCAGTTCTCGCCGTTCAGACCAGCGAGGATCAGCGGTTTGATGTGACGGTCGTGGAGGGACGTCATTTCGAAAGCTCCTCAAGCAGCTGGTCGATCTTCTCGCGGCTCATGAAGCTGCACATTCTGTGATTGTTCACCAGCAGCACCGGCGCATCGCCGCACGAGCCCATGCATTCGCCTTCCTTCAGCGTGAACTTGCCGTCGGGCGTGGTCTCGCCGAAGCCGATGCCCAGCTTCTGTTTCAGGTAGTCGGCAGTCGCCTCCGCGCCACCGTCCGGGCCGAGCTGGCACGGGAGGTTCGTGCAGAGCGTGATCTTGTGCTTGCCGACCGGTTTGAGCTCGTACATCGTGTAGAACGTCGCGACTTCCTGCACGGCAACGGCCGGCATGCCGAGATAGTCCGCGACGAACTGCATCAGTTCGGGCGACAGCCAGCCGTGCTCTTCCTGAGCAACGGCCAACGCCGACATCACGGCGGACTGTTTCTGATCGGCGGGATACTTCGTCAACGCTCGATCGATTTCCTTCAGGCCTTCAGCTGAGATCATTTTCAGACACGACTCTTTCAATTCCTACCGAACGAACAACCTGCCGCACACTGGGGTGCATGGACGGCAGACCTGGCGCTCACTGTTGACAGCTTGCGAAGCCGCGCCGGTTCAGCGCGCATCGCGTGTGACTTGCTGCTCGCCGCCCGCTCGCGCGGGCGGCGCTAACCATTAGCGATCGATTTCGCCGAACACGATGTCCTGCGTACCGATGATCGTGACGGCGTCGGCGATCATGTGACCGCGCGCCATCTCGTCGAGCGACGCCAGGTGCGCGAAACCCGGTGCGCGAATCTTGAGGCGATACGGCTTGTTCGCACCATCCGACACGAGGTAGATGCCGAACTCGCCCTTCGGATGCTCGACCGCCGCGTACGCTTCGCCTTCCGGCACATGGAAACCTTCGGTGAAGAGCTTGAAGTGGTGAATCAAGTCTTCCATGTTGGTTTTCATGCCGACGCGCGACGGCGGGGCAACCTTGTGATTGTCCGTCATCACCGGGCCCGGATTCTTGCGGAGCCACTCAATACACTGTTTCGCGATGCGGATCGACTGGCGCATTTCTTCGACGCGCACCAGATAGCGGTCGTAGCAATCGCCGTTCACGCCGACCGGCACGTCGAAATCCATGCGGTCGTACACTTCGTACGGCTGCTTCTTGCGCAGATCCCAGGCGATGCCCGAGCCGCGCAGCATCGGGCCCGTCAGGCCCATCTGCAGCGCACGTTCCGGGCTGACCACGCCGATCCCGACCAGACGCTGTTTCCAGATCCGGTTGTCGGTGAGCAGCGTTTCGTATTCGTCGACGCACTTCGGGAAGCGCGTGAAGAAGTCGTCGATGAAGTCGAGCACCGAGCCGCTGCGCGCTTCGTTCATCTTCGCGAGCGCCTTCTCGTTGCGAATCTTCGACGCCTTGTATTGCGGCATTGCGTCAGGCAGGTCGCGGTAGACGCCGCCCGGACGGTAGTACGCCGCGTGCATCCGGGCACCGGACACCGCTTCGTACACGTCCATCAGGTCTTCGCGTTCGCGGAATGCGTACAGGAACACGGCCATTGCGCCAACGTCGAGGGCGTGCGCGCCGATCCACATCAGGTGGTTCAGCACGCGCGTGATCTCGTCGAACAGCACGCGGATGTACTGCGCGCGCTCCGGCACGTCGATGCCGAGCAGCTTTTCGATCGCGAGCACGTAGCCGTGTTCGTTGACCATCATCGACACGTAGTCGAGACGATCCATGTACGGCACGGACTGGATGAACGTCTTGGATTCCGCGAGCTTTTCCGTCGCGCGGTGCAGCAGGCCGATGTGCGGATCGGCGCGCTGGATGACTTCGCCGTCGAGCTCGAGCACGAGGCGCAGCACGCCGTGCGCTGCCGGGTGCTGCGGGCCGAAGTTGAGCGTGTAGTTCTTGATTTCTGCCATGACGCCCCCTTAATGTTTCAGACCGCCATAGCGATCCTCGCGGATCACGCGCGGCGTGATTTCGCGCGGCTCGATCGTCACCGGCTGGTACACGACCCGCTTCTCTTCCGGGTCGTAACGCATTTCGACATAGCCCGACACCGGGAAGTCCTTGCGGAACGGGTGGCCGATGAAGCCGTAGTCGGTGAGGATGCGACGCAGATCGGGGTGGCCTTCGAACACGATGCCGTACAGGTCGAACGCTTCGCGCTCGTACCAGTTCGCGGAGGTCCAGATGTCGACCAGCGATGCCACGATCGGCAGGTCGTCGTCAGGCGCGAATGCGCGCAGGCGCAGACGCCAGTTGTTCGTGACCGACAGCAGGTGCGACACGGCCGCGAAGCGCGGGCCGTCGTAGGCGCCGTCGCCGAAGGTCTGGTAGTCGACGCCGCACAGGTCGATCAGCTGCTCGAAACGGAGCTTCGGATCGTCGCGCAGCGTCTTTGCGACTTCGAGGTAATCGCTCGCCTTCACGACGAGCGTCAGTTCACCGATCGCTTCGGTGAGGCTCACCACGCGCGCGCCGAGCGCGGCTTCGAGGTTTGCCTTCAGGGTCTCGATTTTGCTTGCCATATTGAGGGGACGCTCGGGGCTTTATTGACGGGCGATGGTATTGGTGCGGCGGATCTTCGCCTGAAGCTGGATCACGCCGTAGACCAGCGCCTCGGCCGTGGGCGGACAGCCCGGCACGTAGACGTCGACCGGCACGATCCGGTCGCAGCCGCGGACCACCGAGTACGAGTAGTGGTAGTAGCCACCGCCGTTCGCGCACGACCCCATCGAGATCACCCAGCGCGGCTCGGCCATCTGGTCGTACACGCGACGCAGCGCGGGCGCCATCTTGTTGCAGAGCGTGCCGGCGACGATCATCACGTCCGACTGGCGCGGGCTCGGGCGGAACACGACGCCGAACCGGTCCAGGTCGTAACGGGCCGCGCCCGCATGCATCATTTCGACGGCGCAACACGCGAGCCCGAACGTCATCGGCCACAGCGAGCCGGTACGCGTCCAGTTGATCAGCTTGTCAGCCGTCGTGGTGACAAACCCTTCCTTCAAGACCCCTTCGATACTCATTTGCTTTCCACTCCAGACGAGCGACCGAGCGTGGCCGCCCATGCAAACCGGCGATTAACCCATCACTCCCAGTCGAGGCCGCCTTTCTTCCAGATATAGGCAAAGCCCAGCAGGAATTCGAGCAGAAAAATCATCATTGCGACGAAACCCGGCCAGCCGATATCCCGGAGCGCGACGCCCCACGGAAACAGGAATGCGGTTTCGAGATCGAAGATGATGAACAGGATGGCGACGAGGTAGTACCGGACGTCGAATTTCATCCGGGCGTCTTCAAAGGCTTCGAAGCCGCACTCGTACGGTGCGTTCTTCTCGACGTCCGGCTTGTTGGGACCAAGGAGCTTGCCGATGCTGACCAGCGCTATACCTAAACCAGTGCCCACGAGGAGGAACAACAAGACGGGGTAATAGGCTGCGAGGTTCAAGGCAATCCTCTATCGGTTGGTTCTGAGCGTCCGGAGAATACCACTTCCGGCGGAAGGAATCATTTCGGAGTGCATGCGATCGCAAGACAACCGCAAGCACACCCCAGAAATGAAAAATGCCAGCCACTAGAAGCGGCTGGCATTGAGTAACTTTGGTGCCGACGGCGAGACTCGAACTCGCACAGCTTTCGCCACTACCCCCTCAAGATAGCGTGTCTACCAATTTCACCACGTCGGCACTGCATGCAACCGGGGTTGTAACTACTTGTTTCCCGCGAATCGCTTCAAGAATTAAATTCTAACCCGACTTCGAGATTTGTTCAACGCACAACCGCAAAAAATTTAACTTTTTATTTCGGGACGTCCTGGCCCGGCGCGCTTGCAGCCGAACCTGCGGCAGCAGATGCCGCGACAGCCGGCGCCGATGCTGCAGGCGCCGATGCCGGCGCGGTCGCCACCGCACCCAGCACGCCCGCCGACGGCGTCGACTTGTACGAACCGAGGTACGTCAGCGCGAGCGTCGCGACGAAGAAGATCGTCGCGAGAATGCCCGTCGTACGCGACAGGAAGTTCGCCGAACCCGTGGCGCCAAACAGGCTGCCCGACGCGCCGCTGCCGAACGCGGCGCCCATGTCGGCACCCTTGCCGTGCTGCAACAGCACGAGACCAATCACACCAAGTGCAGACAGCACCTGCACCACAATAATCAGCGTCTTGAATAACAGCATCACACCCACCCGAATGGATCGGGCGACCGGACCGACCGGCCGCCGTCATGGTTCAATTCGATCTCGGACCGCTCAGCGCGCGGCCCGGCAGATCGCCAGGAAATCTTCCGCCTTCAGCGACGCGCCGCCGATCAGGCCACCGTCGATGTCCGGCTGCGCAAACAGCTCTTCCGCGTTGTCCGGCTTCACGCTGCCGCCGTACAGCACGGACACGTCCGCCGCGCCCTTTGCCGCGAGACGCGCACGCAGGAACGCGTGCACGTCCTGTGCCTGCGCCGACGTCGCGCTCTTGCCCGTGCCGATCGCCCAGACCGGCTCGTACGCGACGACGATCCGCGCGGCCTCGTCGGCCGTCAGCACGGCCAGCACTGCGTCGAGCTGCGCACCGACCACCTGCTCGGTCGCGCCCGACTCGCGCTCGTCGAGCGTCTCGCCGACGCACACGACGGGCGTGAGCCCCGCTACGAGCGCGCGCTGCGTCTTCGCCGCGACCGTCTCGTTGCGTTCGCCGTGATACGCGCGGCGCTCCGAGTGACCGACGATCGCATAGCGTGCGCCGAACTCCGCGACCATTGCAGCCGCGACTTCACCGGTGAACGCGCCCTGCTCGTGCGCCGACACGTCCTGCGCACCCCAGGCGACACGGCCGCCGTCGAGTTGCGCCTGAACCTGCGCGAGATAGGGGAACGGCACGCACACGCCGACCGACGTTTCGGCCGCCACCGCGCCCGCGCCCTGCACCACTTCGTTCAGCAATGCCTGGTTGCCGGCCAGCCGGCCATGCATCTTCCAGTTGCCGATCACACGCTTAGTTCTCTGTTTCGACATCGTGTCTGTCTCGTCACCGCTTGGTCATTAACGCGCCGGAAACCGGCCGTCAGGCTTGATCTGGCGAAGCAAACCGGCGATTTTACTGCGCGCGGCTTGAACCGGTCAAACCGCGCATGTCAAGCCCGGCCACAGGGGCCGTCAGGCGTTCGTACCCCAATCGAGCACGATCTTGCCGGTGTGCTCGCTACTTTCCATCAGCGCATGGGCCTGCGCGGCGTCCGCGGCCGGCAATACGCGATAGATCACCGGCTTGATGCGGCCGTCGGCAAGCAGCGGCCACACGCGCGACTTCAGCTGCGCGGCGATCCGCGCCTTGAACTCGACCGGACGCGGGCGCAGCGTCGAACCCGTGATCGTCAGCCGGCGACGCAGGATCTCGCTCAGGTTGACGTCGGCCTTCGCGCCGCCGAGCAGCGCGATCAGCACGAGGCGGCCGCCATCCGCGAGCGCGGACAGTTCGCGCGGCACGTACGAGCCCGCCACCATGTCGAGGATCACATCGACGCCGCGATCGTGCGTCAGCGACTTCACCACCTCGACGAAGTCTTCCGTCTTGTAGTTGATCGCACGTTCCGCGCCGAGCGCCTCGCACGCGCGGCATTTATCGGCGGTGCCGGCCGTCGCGAACACGCGAAAGCCGAGCGCATGCGCGATCTGGATCGCCGTCACGCCGATGCCGCTCGAACCGCCCTGCACGAGCAGCGTCTCCTGCTCACCGCCCTCGCCCGCGCCGAGCTGCGCACGGTCGAACACGTTGCTCCACACGGTGAAAAACGTTTCGGGCAGCGATGCGGCCTCGATATCGGTCAGCCCGTCGGGCACCGGCAGGCATTGCGGCAGCGGCGCAACCGCATATTCCGCATAGCCGCCGCCCGCGAGCAGCGCGCACACGCGATCGCCCAGCTTCAGGCCGAACGGGTTCAGCGCGGCGTCGGACAGGTCGCCGCCGACGATCTCGCCCGCGACCTCGAGGCCGGGCAGATCCGATGCACCCGGCGGCGGCGCATAGGCACCCTTGCGCTGGAACACGTCGGGCCGGTTCACGCCGGAAGCCGCCACCTTGATCAGCACTTCGCCGCGCTTCGGTTCGGGGCGCGGACGCTCCGCAAGCTTCAGCACGTCGGGGGCACCGAATTCGGTGATTTCGATGGCTTTCATGGTGATGGTCGCTCCAGGATCGGAATCGGATGGCGCGCCCGCACGCGGCACGGACGCCTTGCCGGCGCTGCTGCGCCGCACAACGATGCTACAGAAAAAACGGCCGGCACGCTTTCGCACTGCCGGCCGTTGATCCGCCTATCCGCTTACTGCTGCGGCGGCGTGTCCGACTGCGACGCCGCCGCTGCTTCGTTCAGCAGCGCCTTCGCCGACAGACGCACGCGACCCTTTTCGTCCGTCTGGATGACCTTGACCTTCACTTGCTGGCCTTCCTTCAGGTAGTCGTTGATGTCCTTCACACGCTCGTTGACGATTTCCGAGATGTGCAGCAGGCCATCCTTGCCCGGCAGCAGGTTCACGATCGCGCCGAAATCGAGCAGCTTCAGAACCGTGCCTTCGTACACCTGGCCCACTTCGATCTCTGCCGTGATCTGCTCGATACGCTTCTTCGCTTCGGCCATGCCGTCGCTGTTCGTGCTCGCGATCGTCACGACGCCGTCGTCGGAGATGTCGATCGTCGTGCCGGTCTCTTCTGTCAGCGCACGGATCACCGAACCGCCCTTGCCGATCACGTCGCGGATCTTTTCCGGGTTGATCTTGATCGTGATCATGCGCGGCGCGAATTCCGACAGTTGCGTGTTCGCACCCGAAACCGCCGACGTCATCTTGCCGAGGATGTGCATGCGGCCTTCCTTCGCCTGCGCGAGCGCGACCTGCATGATTTCCTTCGTGATGCCCTGGATCTTGATGTCCATCTGCAGTGCCGTCACGCCTTGTTCCGTGCCGGCCACCTTGAAGTCCATGTCGCCGAGGTGATCTTCGTCGCCGAGGATGTCGGTCAGCACCGCGAACTTGTTGCCTTCGAGGATCAGGCCCATCGCGATACCCGCGACGTGCGCCTTCATCGGCACGCCGGCGTCCATCAGCGCGAGGCAGCCGCCGCATACCGATGCCATCGACGACGAACCGTTCGATTCGGTGATTTCCGACACGACGCGGATCGAGTAGCCGAATTCATCGGCGCTCGGCAGGCACTTGACCAGTGCACGCTTCGCGAGGCGGCCGTGGCCGATTTCGCGGCGCTTCGGCGAGCCGACGCGGCCCGTTTCGCCGGTCGCGAACGGGGGCATGTTGTAGTGGAGCATGAAGCGCTCGCGGTACTCGCCCTCGAGCGCGTCGATGATCTGCTCGTCACCCTTCGTGCCGAGCGTCGCGACGACCAGCGCCTGCGTCTCGCCGCGCGTGAACAGCGCCGAGCCGTGGGTACGCGGCAGCACGCCGGTGCGGATTTCGATCGGGCGCACGGTGCGCGTGTCGCGGCCGTCGATGCGCGGCTCGCCGTTCAGGATCTGCGAACGGACGATCTTGGCTTCGATGTCGAACAGCACGTTGCCGACCGTTGCCTTGTCGGCTGCGACCGTACCGGCCGCCAGCGCATCTTCCTCGAGCGTCGCCGAGGTTGCTGCGTAGACTTCCTTCAGCTTCGTCGAGCGCGCTTGCTTGTCGCGGAGCTGGTAAGCGGCGAGCAGGTCGTTCTGTGCCAGCTCGGTCACGCGTGCGATCAGCGCTTCGTTCTTCGGTGCCGGCTGCCAGTCCCACTCAGGCTTGCCGCCTTCGCGCACCAGTTCGTGGATTGCGTCGATCGCGACCTGCATTTGCTCGTGGCCGAACACCACGGCGCCCAGCATCACGTCTTCCGACAGCTGATCGGCTTCCGATTCGACCATCAGCACGGCACGTTCCGTACCTGCGACGACGAGGTCGAGGCTCGATGCCTTGATCTGGTCACGCGTCGGGTTCAGCACGTACGCATTGTCGATGTAGGCTACACGTGCGGCACCGACCGGGCCGTTGAACGGCAGGCCCGACACGGCGAGCGCAGCCGATGCGCCGATCAGCGCGGGGATGTCCGCCGGGATTTCCGGGTTCACGGACAGCACGTGGATCACGACCTGGACTTCGTTGTAGAAGCCTTCCGGGAACAGCGGGCGCAGCGGACGGTCGATCAGGCGCGACGTCAGCGTCTCGTGCTCCGACGGACGGCCTTCGCGACGGAAGAAGCCGCCCGGGATCTTGCCGGCGGAGTAGGTCTTCTCGAGGTAGTCGACGGTCAGCGGGAAGAAATCCTGACCCGGCTTCGCCGACTTCGCGCCGACGACGGTTGCCAGCACGACGGTGTCTTCCACGTCGACGATCACGGCGCCGCTTGCCTGGCGAGCGACTTCACCGGTTTCGAGGCGCACTTTGTGCTGGCCCCACTGGAATTCCTTCACGACCTTGTTGAACATGGACATGGTTGCTCCTTTGAATTCATGCATTTCATTCGCCGCGCCGGCCATCCCGCGCGGCGGCGTCCCGACCGAATCACCCGGAGCAAGGTGTGTTTTTTATGCCATTCCAGCGCGGCACTCATGCAGCGACGCGCTGGAATGACACAAATCCTGCCCCGGTATCAGTCGTTGCGGCAACCCGGCACAACCGTGCCGGACAGCCTGCGGTGCGTGTGACGCTACGCACCGCGCAAAAACAAAATGCCTGTATCAGCGGACTGACACAGGCATCTTGCTGGCGGCAATCGCCTCGATTACTTACGCAGACCCAGCTTCTCGATCAGTGCGCGGTAACGGTCGGCATCCTTGCCCTTGAGGTAGTCGAGCAGCTTGCGGCGGCGGCTCACCATGCGCAGCAGGCCGCGGCGGCTGTGGTGATCCTTCGCGTGGGTCTTGAAGTGACCCGTCAGTTCGACGATACGTGCGGTCAGCAGTGCGACCTGGACTTCGGGCGACCCCGTGTCGTTGGTACCGCGGGCGAACTGAGCAACAACTTCCGACTTCTTGATATCTGCAACAGACATGTGATTTCCTTTCTAACTGAACAGGCGGACACGGAAGAATGGCCGTGCCGTGATTTACAACCGGCGCGCATTGTAGCACAACTCCGCGCCGTTCTTACCGCCTCCTGTCACGGGCGCGTCATCGAGCAGGTAGACGCCATCTCCGTGCGCTGCGCCGGCACCGCGAGTACCGTCCGGAAGCCGTAGCCCGAGCCCTCGTTGTCGAAGCGCACGCCCGGCGTGCCGGCCTTGTCCATCTCCATCACGTAAAGGGGCTGGATCAACTGATGATCCTGCGCGCGCATTCGCGCCCCGTGGAAGCCGTCGTCGAACGACAAGCCCTCGAGCGCACGCGCGACCGCCACGGGGTCGGCCGAGCCCGCGCGGTTCATCGCGGCGGCCAGCATCTCGATCATCAGGCTCATTCGTCGCACCGGATAGTCGTCCTGGGCGGCCGGAAAACGGTTCCGGAACGCGCGGTAGAACGCGTCGGATTTCGCGCCGCCCGCGTTCGGGTGCCAGTCCGCCACGGCCACGACCCGCCCCACACCGGCGTCGCCGAGCGCGGCCGGCGCACCGAGGCTATTGCCGTAGAAGGTATAGAACTTCGCATTCAGCCCCTGCTCGCGCGCCGCCTTCACGAGCAGCGTGAGGTCATTGCCCCAGTTGCCGGTCACGACGGCGTCGGCGCCGCTCGCACGGATCTTCGCGACGTACGGCGAGAAATCCTTGATCCGGCCGATCGGGTGGAATTCGTCACCGGCGATCGCCACGTCCGGGCGCCGCGCAGCCAGTGCCTGCCGGGCGAGCGTGCTGACGTCGCGGCCGAAACTGTAGTCCTGGTTCAGCAGGTAGACCTTGTGGAGCGCGCGGTCGCGCGCCATCACGTCCGCGAGCGCGGCCATCCGCATGCCCGCGTGCGCATCGAAGCGGAAATGCCAGAAACTGCAGCGCGCGCCGGTCAACGCCGGATCGTCGGCCGAATAGTTGAGGAACAGCATCCGGTTGTCCGGATCGCGCGCGTTCAGCTTGTCGAGCGCCGCGACGAGCGCGGCCGCGACGGCCGAACTGTTGCCCTGCGTGACGAATCCGATATGACGGTCCGCGGCCACGCGCAACTGCACGAGTGCCTCCTCGGGGCTGCCCTTGCTGTCGAGCACGACGAGTTCGAGCGGATGCGCGCCGTCGCGCAGCTTCACGCCGCCCGCCGCGTTGACCTGCTCGACGCCGAAGCGCAAGTTGCGCTCGACCGCCGCGCCCGCATTCGCGAACGGGCCCGACATTCCTTCGATCAGCGCGATCCGCACCGGCTCGCCGCCGGCAAACGCCGACGACACCAGCATCCATCCTGCACTCAACGCGAGCGCGCCCCGCTTCCATCCCTGCATCGGCCACCTGCCCTTCAATCTGCCCGAGAAGCGCGGATCATAGGCCGGCGCCCCCGCCGCCCGCAAGCGCGGCGCGCCCGGCGATCCGCACCGATTTTTTCCGCGCGATGCGCGGTCGCGCGCCGTCCGTGATAAAACGGCACCTGTTTCCGTGTTCAGGAGAATCCCCATGCGCATTCGCATTTCCGCGCGCCTGCCGGTGCTGGTCGCCAGCGCCGCCGCACTGCTGGCCGGCTGCGCGCAACCGTGGCAGCAATACCAGGCCGGCCAGGACGAGTCGGCGATCGTCGCACGCATGGGCCCGCCGCGCGAGATCTACGACCTGCCCGGCGGCGGCAAGCGCCTGATGTGGCCGACCCAGCCGATGGGCGAAATCACCATCGCGGCCGACGTCGACGCGGCCCACAAGATCGTCAACGTGCGCCAGGTCCTGCAGCCGAACGAGTTCTATCGCGCAGAGATCGGCAAATGGACGAAGACCGACGTCCTCGTCAACTTCGGACGCCCCGTCGAGACGTCCTACTTCCCGCTGATGAAGCGCGAGGTGTGGACCTACCGGTATCTCGAGGACAACGTCTGGTACATGATGTACAGCTTCTATTTCGATCCGCAGGGCATCCTGCGCACGACGCAGAAATCACCCGACCCGCTGCACGACCCCGACCGCCGCAACCTGTTCTGACCGATTAAGCATTCAAGCGCAATTTTCACCATGGCCATTCATGAATCATTGCGTGAATGGCCATTTCCTTTTTTCCGCCTCCCTATTAATTCGGAAAATGTGACAGAAATCTTTTCCGATCGATGACATTCCAATGGCATCACGCTGACATCCCCGTCATACGGGCCTTTTCCCGAAAACAGGCACGCGCAGTGCATGTCATGCGGCGAATTGGTGCACGCAATGCACTACGCCAAATCAATTTGAAACAAATTGTTTCAGTACACCCGAAGTGCTAGGGCATACCCCTAATATCAGTCCAAACTCAACCTTTCAATTTAGAAAGAATGCTATTGCAGCAATTTTGCCGATATTCGCTTGCCTTTATCACAAAGGAGTCCTCATGAATCGCCCCAAGAGCATGCTGGTTGCCAACATCGCCTGGGCCCGCGAAACGCGCGAACACACGCCCGGCTTCTTCGACGCGCTCGCGCGCGGCCAGAACCCGCGCGTGCTGTGGATCGGCTGCGCCGACAGCCGCGTGCCAGCCGAGACCATCACGCACAGCGCGCCCGGCGAGCTGTTCGTCCATCGCAACATCGCGAACCTGTTCCATCCCGACGACGACAATTCCGCCAGCGTGCTCGAGTACGCGGTACGCGTACTGCAGGTCGACCACGTGATCGTGTGCGGGCACTACGGTTGCGGCGGCGTACGCGCATCGCTGCTGCCTCCGCCGTCCGACCTGCCGCACGTCGCGCGCCGCATTGCACCGTTGTGCGCGCTCGCGCGACGCCATCGCGACACGCTCGACCAGCTCGACGACACGGCCGCCGCCGACCGCCTCGCCGAACTCAACGTGCTCGAACAGGTGCAGCTGCTGCGTGCGTCCCCGATCGTGCAGGGCCGCGAACGTCCGCCGCTCGTGCATGGCTGGATCTTTTCACTCGCCGACGGCCGCCTGCTGGAGCTCGATTCCGGCTATACGACTCCGCCTGTCGACGTCGAGCCGGTGCAGGCCGCGACGGCCGATGCGCTCGGCTGACCTACCCCGCCCCCAAAGCCAATGAAATCGCCCCAACCATGAAACTGAACGAGCGCCTGTCCACCCTGCCGCGCGACATCGTCGCCGGCATCGTCGTTTTCCTCGTCGCGCTGCCGCTCTGTCTCGGCATCGCCAATGCGTCCGGCGTCGAGCCGTTCGCCGGACTCGTGTCCGGCATCGTCGGCGGCATCATCGTCGCGCTACTGAGCGGCTCGTCGCTGTCGGTCAGCGGGCCGGCGGCCGGCCTCGTCGTGATCGTCGTCGAAGGGATCGCGCAACTCGGCAGCTTCTCCGCGTTCCTGCTCGCGGTGCTGCTGTCCGGCGTACTGCAGTTCGGATTCGGCATGCTGCGCGCCGGCCGCTTCGCCGCCTATGTGCCGTCGCCCGTCATCAAGGGCATGCTCGCGGCGATCGGCCTCCTGCTGATCGTGAAGCAGATTCCGTTCGCCTTCGGTATCGGCGGGTCGGCCGCGCAATCGTTTGCGAATTGGCCGGGCCTGCCTGTCGCGTGGGCCGCGACGGCCATCGCGCTCGCCTCGCTCGCGCTGCTGGTTGCGTGGGACACGCCCGCGCTGCGCCGCTTCGCGTTCGTGCGTTCGGTGCCGGCCCCGCTCGCCGTGGTCGTGCTCGGCATCGGCGCCACGCTCGTGCTGGGTGTCGTCGCGCCGTCAGTTGCACCGGGCGCCGCCCACCGCGTGACGCTGCCCGAACTCGGATCGTTCGCAGCCTTCGCGGCGTCGCTCAAGCATGCGGAGCTCGGCCCGAACTTCGCGCAGCTGGTCAATCCGGACGTGTGGCGCGTCGCGATCACGCTCGCGGTCGTCGCAAGCCTCGAGACGTTGCTGAGCCTCGAAGCGGTCGAGCAGATCGACCCGAAGCGCCGGCCGACCCAGCCTGACCGCGAGCTCAAGGCCCAGGGCGTCGGCAATCTCGTCGCCGGCGCGGTCGGCGGACTGCCGATTACGTCGGTGATCGTGCGCAGCTCGGTGAACGTCAATGCAGGCGCGCAAAGCCGGATGTCGGCGATCGTGCACGGGATGCTGCTGCTCGCGAGCGTGTTCGCGCTCACCGGCCTGATCAATCTGATCCCGCTCGCGAGCCTGGCCGCGATCCTGATCCACACCGGCTTCAAGCTCGCGAAACCGGCGCTGTTCCGCTCGGTGATGAAACAGGGGCCGGCCGCGTTCGTGCCGTTCGCCGCGACGATTGCCGGCGTGCTCGCGGTCGACCTGCTGTTCGGCATCGCGCTCGGCCTTGCCTGCAGCGTGCTGGCGGTCGCCGTCGCGAATCTGAAGAGCCCCGTCACGCTCGCGCAGCACGACGACCACTTCCTGCTGTCGTTCCGCAAGGACGTGTCGTTTCTCGGCAAGGTTCAGGTCAAGCATCACCTGCGACACATTCCCGACCGGGCCGCGGTGATCATCGACGCGTCGCGCGCCGACTATATCGATCACGACGTGCTCGAACTGCTCGACGCGTTCGTCGCCGATGCGCCGCGACGCGGCATCGCGGTCGAGTTCCGACGGCGCAGCCCGGCGCCGCGCACGGCCACGCGCCGCTGGCTGTTCCGTGCGCCGGCCGCCGAATGAGCAACGCATGAAAAACGCCCCGGCGACGCAAGGCCGCACGGGGCGTTTCGGTGATGCGCAGCGCGCTGCGCTTATGCGCGCTGCGGATTGACCTTGTCGTCCTTCGAATGCAGCTTGTTCAGTGCGGAGATGTACGCCTTCGCGGATGCGGCGACGATGTCCGGATCGGTGCCGACGCCGTTGACGATCCGCCCGCTCTTCGACAGCCGGACGGTCACTTCGCCCTGCGCCTGCGTGCCGGTCGTGATCGCGTTCACCGAGTACAGCAGCAGCTCGGACCCGCTGCCGACTTCGCCCTCGATCGCATTGAACGTCGCGTCGACCGGGCCGTTGCCGCGCGCTTCACCGGTCACTTCCTTGCCTTCGACCGCGAACACGATTTTCGCCTGCGGTTGCTCGCCCGTCTCCGAACGCTGCGACAGCGACACGAACTTGAAGTGCTCCTGCTCGTGCGCGAGCGCCGATTCCTCGGACACGATCGCGATGATGTCTTCGTCGAAGATCTCGGCCTTGCGGTCGGCCAGATCCTTGAAGCGCATGAACGCAGCATTGAGTTCGCTCTCGCTGTCGAGCGCCACGCCGAGCTCCTGCAGGCGCTGCTTGAACGCGTTGCGGCCCGACAGCTTGCCGAGCACGATCTTGTTCGCGGTCCAGCCCACGTCTTCCGCGCGCATGATCTCGTAGGTGTCGCGCGCCTTCAGCACGCCGTCCTGGTGGATGCCCGATGCGTGCGCGAACGCGTTCGCGCCGACCACCGCCTTGTTCGGCTGCACGACGAAGCCGGTGATCTGCGACACGAGCTTCGACGTCGGCACGATCTGCGTCGTGTCGATGCCGACGTCGAGGCCGAAGTAGTCCTTGCGGGTCTTCACGGCCATCACGATTTCTTCGAGCGACGTGTTGCCCGCGCGCTCGCCGAGGCCGTTGATCGTGCACTCGATCTGGCGCGCACCGCCGATCTTCACGCCGGCGAGCGAGTTCGCCACCGCCATCCCGAGGTCGTTGTGGCAATGCACCGAGAAGATCGCCTTGTCCGAGTTCGGAATGCGCTCCCGCAGCGTCTTCACGAGGTTGCCGTACAGCTCCGGCACGCCGTAGCCGACCGTGTCGGCAATGTTGATCGTCGTCGCACCTTCCGCGATCACGGCTTCCAGCACACGGCACAGGAAGTCGAGATCCGAGCGGCTGCCGTCTTCCGGCGAGAATTCGACGTTGTCGGTGAACTTGCGCGCGAAACGCACCGCGAGACGCGCCTGCTCGAACACCTGGTCCGGCGTCATCCGCAGCTTCTTCTCCATGTGCAGCGGCGACGTCGCGATGAACGTGTGGATCCGCGCGCTGTTGGCCGGCTTCAGCGCGTCAGCGGCACGCTGGATGTCCTTGTCGTTGGCGCGCGCCAGCGAGCAGATCGTGCTGTCCTTCACGAGGCCGGCGATCGTGTGGATCGCGTCGAAATCGCCGTTCGAGCTGGCGGCGAAGCCCGCTTCGATCACGTCCACCTTCATCCGCTCGAGGTGCTTCGCGATGCGGATTTTCTCTTCCTTCGTCATCGACGCACCGGGCGATTGTTCGCCGTCACGCAACGTCGTATCGAAAATGATCAGCTTGTCTGTCATGGGGGGCTCCAGGGCTCTTTATACGGAAGTCAAACGTAACGAGATCGCGCCACCGCTGGCGACGCTCGACAACAGACGAAGCTTGACGGGGGGCGAGAACGGTCAGCGCGGCAGGCGCGCCAAAGCTAGCGCGCGTAGCGGCGCACCGGCTAGAAGGAGGGAGAGGCGGGAAAATGCAGTCATGCCAAAGACTATAGCGACATTCCGTTGGGCGCGCAATCGGACGGCGCCCGGGGTTTCCGGCGGCACGGGTCGAACAAGGGACAAATGAAAACGGCGGCCCCGAGGCCGCCGTTTCCGGGCAAAGAATGCGCGTGCGTCAGTGATCGCGCTGCGACGAGCGCGCCGGATTCGCGCGCCCGCGGATCGCCATGTAGGCCCAGAACACGTAGCCGGACAACCCGTACAGCACGAACAGGCAGAACAGCATCAGCGGCGGATCGGACGACACGAGCACGAACGCGACGACGACCAGCAGGATCGCCGCGAACGGCACGCGGTGCCGTACGTCGAGCGCCTTGCCGCTGTAGAACGGCGCGTTCGACACCATCGTCACGCCCGCGTAGATCGTCAGCGCGAACGCGACCCACGGCAGCCAACCGAGCTTCATCGGCACGCGGTTGTCGGTGGCGAGCCACACGAAGCCCGCGATCAGCGCGGCGGCGGCCGGGCTCGGCAGCCCCTGGAAGAATCGCTTGTCGACGCTGCCGATGTTCGTATTGAAGCGCGCGAGGCGCAGCGCAGCGCCCGAGCAATACACGAACGCGGCGAGCCAGCCCCAGCGGCCGAGATCCTTCAGCACCCACTCGTACATCACGAGCGCCGGCGCGACGCCGAACGACACCATGTCCGACAGGCTGTCGAACTGCTCGCCGAACGCGCTCTGCGTATGCGTCATGCGTGCCACGCGCCCGTCCATGCCGTCGAGCACCATCGCGACGAAAATCGCGATCGCGGCAATCTCGAAGCGCACGTTCATCGCCTGCACGACCGCGAAGAAGCCGCAAAACAGCGCGGCGGTCGTGAACGCGTTCGGCAGCAGGTAGATGCCGCGCGTCTTCAGGAACCGCTGGCGCGCGGCGCGGCGGCTCTCGATGGGCACCGGATCCTGTGCCATCACCTTGTTGCGCCGGAACGGTCGTGGCGTCTGGCCGGCGCCGTTGCGCGGCCGACGCGGTTTGAATGCGGCCATCGTGCGCCCCGCCGCTTACTGTTCGAGCTCGGCGAGGATCGTCGACGACGCGTAGACCTTCTCGCCGATCGACACCTTCGCGCGGCTGCCGAGCGGCAGGTACACGTCGACGCGCGAACCGAAGCGGATGAAACCGTAGCGCTGGCCGCGCGACAGCGGTTCGCCCGCGCGCACGTAGCAGAGGATCCGGCGTGCGACGAGGCCGGCGATCTGCACGGCGGTCACGGTCTTGCCGCTCGCCGTCTGGATCACGACCGCATTGCGCTCGTTCTCGGTCGACGCCTTGTCGATCGCCGCGTTCAGGAACGCGCCCGGGAAGTACTCGACCTTGGAAATCGCGCCATCGACCGGCGAACGCTGCGAATGGACGTTGAAGACATTCATGAACACGCTGATCTTCAGCGCTTCGCGGTTCGCGTACGGGTCTTGCGCGGTCTCGACCGCGACGATGCGGCCGTCCGCCGGGCACAGCACCGCGTTCGGCTGCGCCGGGATCGGGCGCTGCGGGTCGCGGAAGAACTGGACGACGAAGACGAGCAGCAGCCAGAACGGCCACGCGAAGCCGAAGCCCCCGACAGCATGGATCAACAGCGCGATGACGGCTGCAATCGCGATGAACGGCCAGCCTTCGCGCGCGATGATCGGATGAGGATAGTTCATGGATTCGTTCTGTGTTCGGTGAATTGCAAAGCCCGTAGGATAGCAAAAGCCGCCCGGGGCACTGCTGCCTTCGGGCGGCTTTTTGGTACCGGCCCTCTATTCGAGGGGCCGGAACAGCACGCGGTGCTTAGTTCTTCGACTGGTCGACGAGCTTGTTCTTCGCGATCCACGGCATCATCGCGCGCAGCTTCGAGCCGACCTGCTCGATCTGGTGCTCGGCCGTCAGGCGGCGGCGCGACTGCAGCGTCGGCGCGCCTGCCTTGTTCTCGAGAATGAAGCTCTTTGCGTACTCGCCCGTCTGGATGTCGGTCAGGCACTGCTTCATCGCCTTCTTCGTCTCTTCCGTGACGATGCGCGGGCCCGTCACGTACTCGCCGTACTCGGCGTTGTTCGAGATCGAGTAGTTCATGTTCGCGATGCCGCCTTCGTAGATCAGGTCGACGATCAGCTTCAGTTCATGCAGGCACTCGAAGTACGCCATTTCCGGCGCGTAGCCTGCTTCGACCAGCGTCTCGAAACCCGCCTTGATCAGCTCGACGGTACCGCCGCACAGCACGGCCTGCTCGCCGAACAGGTCGGTTTCGGTTTCTTCACGGAAGTTGGTTTCGATGATGCCTGCACGGCCGCCGCCGTTCGCTGCCGCGTACGACAGCGCGATGTCGCGTGCCGCGCCCGACTTGTTCTGCGCAACCGCGATCAGGTGCGGCACGCCGCCACCTTGCGAGTACGTGCCGCGAACCGTGTGGCCCGGTGCCTTCGGCGCGATCATGATCACGTCGAGATCGGCGCGCGGGATCACCGCACCGTAGTGGACGTTGAAGCCGTGCGCGAATGCCAGCGCCGCGCCCTGCTTGATGTTCGCGTGGACTTCCTTCGCGTACACGTCGGCGATCTGCTCGTCCGGCAGCAGCATCATCACGACGTCGGCGCTCTTCACCGCTTCCGCGACTTCCTTGACCGACAGGCCGGCGTTTTCGGCCTTGCTCCACGACGCGCCGCCCTTGCGCAGGCCGACCGTCACGTTCACGCCGCTGTCCTTCAGGTTCAGCGCGTGTGCATGGCCTTGCGAGCCGTAGCCGATGATCGTGACTTGCTTGCCCTTGATGAGGGAGAGGTCAGCGTCTTTGTCGTAGAAAACGTTCATGATGGTTCCTTCGCTAATTCAAAAATTCAACAATTCGTTCGGATGGAGTACTGCGGGCCGGGACATGACGGCGCACCCGGCGTGCCTGTCTGGCATCACACCTTCAGGATGCGCTCGCCGCGTCCGATGCCGGAGCTGCCGGTGCGCACGGTCTCTAGGATCGCGCCCGCGTCCAGCCCCTGGATGAATGCGTCGAGCTTGTCGCTCGCGCCCGTCAATTCGATCGTGTAGGTCTTTTCGGTCACGTCGATGATGCGGCCGCGGAAAATGTCCGCCATCCGCTTCATTTCTTCGCGCTCCTTGCCCACTGCACGTACCTTGATCAGCATCAGCTCGCGTTCGATGTGTGCACCGTCGGTCAGGTCCACCACTTTCACCACCTCGATCAGGCGGTTCAGATGCTTCGTGATCTGTTCGATCACGTCGTCGGAGCCAATGGAAACGATGGTGAGCCGCGACAGCGATTGGTCTTCGGTCGGCGCCACCGTCAAGGTTTCGATGTTGTAGCCGCGTGCGGAAAACAGACCGACCACGCGCGACAGCGCGCCCGGTTCGTTCTCCAGCAGGACGGAAATGATGTGTCTCATGTTCGCTTCTTCCAGAATGTGTCCGTGTCGATTCACTCGCGCCGCGCGCTGCCGCGTGCCGCACCGCCCTTCGTGAAGGCGGCCGCATCGGGCTCGGGCGCGCGTCGCGCCGTTACAGATCTTCCGATCCGAGCAGCATCTCGGTGATGCCCTTGCCGGCCTGTACCATCGGCCAGACGTTTTCGGTCGGATCGGTCTGGAAGTCGAGAAACACGGTGCGGTCCTTCAGGCGCAGCGCTTCCTTCAGCGCCGGCTCCACATCCGAGGTCTTTTCGATCCGCATGCCGACATGGCCGTACGCTTCGGCGAGCTTCACGAAATCAGGCAGCGCATCCATGTACGAATGCGAATAGCGCTTGCTGTATTCGATCTGCTGCCACTGGCGAACCATGCCGAGATAGCGGTTGTTCAGCGAAATGATCTTCACGGGCGTGTCGTACTGCAGGCAGGTCGACAGTTCCTGGATGCACATCTGGATCGAGCCTTCGCCCGTGATGCACAGCACGTCGTCGTCCGGGTGCGCCATCTTGACGCCCATCGCTGCCGGCAGGCCGAAGCCCATCGTGCCGAGGCCGCCCGAGTTGATCCAGCGACGCGGCTTGTTGAAACGGTAGAACTGCGCCGCCCACATCTGGTGCTGGCCGACGTCCGAGCACACGAACGCATTGCCGTCCGTCAGCTCCCACGCCTTCTCGACCACGTACTGCGGCTTGATGATCTCGCTTTCGCGGTCGTACTTCAGGCAGTCCTTCGAGCGCCAGCCCTCGATGTCCTTCCACCATTGCGCGAGCGCCTCGGTGTCGGGGCCATGCTCGGCCGTCTGCAGTTGCTCGATCAGCTCCTTCAGCACTTCCTTCACGTCGCCGACGATCGGGATGTCGACCTTCACACGCTTCGAGATCGACGACGGGTCGATGTCGATGTGGATGATCTTGCGCGGACGCGACGCGAAGTGCGCCGGGTCGCCGATCACGCGATCATCGAAGCGGGCACCAATCGCGATCAGCACGTCGCAGTGCTGCATCGCCATGTTCGCTTCGTAGGTGCCGTGCATGCCGAGCATGCCGAGGAATTTCTTGTCCGACGCGCGATAGCCGCCGAGGCCCATCAGCGTGTTCGTGACCGGGTAGCCGAGCAGGTCCGCGAACTGGTTCAGTTCGCGCGACGCGTCGGCGAGGATGATGCCGCCACCCGTGTAGATGTACGGACGCTTCGCCGTCAGCAGCAGCGACACGGCCTTGCGGATCTGGCCCGAATGGCCCTTCGTGACCGGGTTGTACGAACGCAGCGACACGCTCTTGACGGGCTCGTATTCGCACGGCGTCTTCGAGATGTCCTTCGGGATGTCGATCAGCACCGGGCCCGGACGGCCGGTGCGGGCGATATAAAACGCCTTCTTGACGGTTTCCGCGAGGTCGCGCACGTCCTTCACGAGGAAGTTGTGCTTCACGCACGGACGGGTGATGCCGACGGTGTCGCACTCCTGGAAGGCATCCTGGCCGATCGCGGCCGTGGGCACCTGGCCGCTGATCACGACCATCGGGATCGAATCCATGTACGCCGTGGCGATGCCGGTCACCGCGTTGGTGACACCGGGGCCCGACGTCACGAGACAGACGCCGACATTGCCGGTGGAACGCGCATACGCATCGGCTGCGTGCACGGCCGCCTGTTCATGGCGCACCAGCACGTGCTGAATCTTGTCCTGCTTGTAAAGCTCGTCGTAGATGTAGAGTACCGAGCCGCCGGGGTAGCCCCAGATGAATTCGACGTTTTCATCGGCCAGTGCCTTCATGAGCACGGTACCGCCGATGGAGTCGCTATCGGGAGGGGAAAGGGGTTCCGACGTGGAGAATTCCGCGCTGGGCATGTTCATTTTGACCTTTCGAATTTTCGGCAAAAAATTGATCGGGTGCTCTCTGCCGGGCTTGTGGCTCGGGTTCAAGCGGCGCGTCCAGTTTGAAGGGCAGGCTTCTTGGGCCAGCCTCAAATGAGACCATCACTTCATGTTGCGAATCGTTGACGATAGCGGGTCGCGATTGGGTCGTCAAGCAAAATATCCCGCACCGCATCATGGGCGCCGCCCGGCACCCCGCCGCCGCGGCTCGCGCGCAACGCGCGGCGCCCAACCCGGTGCCAAGCGGCGCGAAAATTTGATAGCATCCGCGGGTTTTACGAAATTTTTCGACCTTTTACACCACGCAGCGGCCCGCAGCGCATACCTTCACGGAATGGCATCAGACAAGGAACTCGCCGACTTTCTGGCGGGCGTCGAAAGGCGCGCGTTCAAGCAGGCTGCGTACGCCGTGCGTGACGACGATGCGTCGCTCGACATCGTGCAGGACGCGATGATCAAGCTTGCGGAGAAGTACGGCGACCGGCCGGCGGCCGAGCTGCCGCTGCTTTTTCAGCGGATCCTGCAGAACGCGATCCACGACTGGTTCCGCCGGCAGAAAGTCCGCAACACGTGGGTCACGCTCTTCTCGTCGCTGAACAACAGCGACGACGAAGACTTCGACCCGCTCGAAACACTCGAATCCGCGGACGACAACGCGGGCGTCGAAAGCAGCGAGCACCGCCTCGAACGTGAGCAGGTTCTGGCCCTGATCGACGAAGAAATCCAGAAACTCCCGGCACGTCAACGGGAAGCGTTCCTGATGCGTTATTGGGAAGATATGGATGTCGCCGAGACTGCCGCCGCAATGGGGTGCTCCGAGGGCAGCGTGAAGACGCACTGCTCACGGGCCACCCACACGCTGGCGCACGCGCTCAAGGCCAAAGGAATCACGCTATGAGCTCCGCTCCCGCAAATCGAGAACACGAATTCGCGTTGAAGGTTCGCCGCGCGCTGGACGAGCGCGCGGCCGACCTGCCTGCCGCGACCACCGACCGCCTGGCCATCGCCCGCCGGGCTGCGCTCGCGCGCAAGAAGCCCGAAGCCGCGACCGTGCCGGTGTTCGTGCCGGCCTTCGCCGGCGCGGCCGGTGCGTACGGCACGGCACCCGCGAGCCGCCCGCAGGCGTCGTTCGCGCGCCGCCTGCTGCGCGCGTGGCCGCTGGCGCTGCTGCTCGCGGGGCTCGTCGGCATCGCCTACTGGGAAGACATGCAGCGCACCGCCGAACTCGCCGACATCGACGCGGCGATGCTCAGCGACGACCTGCCGCTCAACGCGTATCTCGATCACGGGTTCAACGCGTATCTGTCGCGCGCTCACTAACAGACAATAACGAGGGGATCGCACGGGTGAGTCAGAAGCGCGGCCTGGCCGTATTTTTCGGATGCGTAATCGCGATCGCCGTTTCCTACGTCGCCACGTACCCACGATTCCACCCGGCCCCCGCGACGACCACCGCCGCGGCCACCAGCCCTGCCGCGCCCGCATCGGCCGCGACCGGGCTGACCACCGAGCTGCCCCCGCTGCCCCTTCCCCTGCCGCTGCCGGCCGCTACCGGCCCGCTGTCGTGGGCACGCCTCACGCCGGCACAGCACGCGGCACTGGCGCCGTTTGCCGACCAGTGGGACGGCTTCAGCGACGCGCGCAAGCGAAAATGGCTGAAGATCGCATCGCGTTTCGCGAAGTTGACGCCCGATGACCAAAAACGCCTGCAGGACCGGATGACCGAATGGGCGAAGATGACGCCCGAGCAGCGCCGCGTCGCGCGCGAGAACTACCAGAGTGCGAAGGAGCTTTCCGCGCAGGCGCGCGAGCGTGCGTGGAAGGCATACCAGCAACTCCCGGAAGAGCAGAAGGAACGTCTCGCTGCCGCCGAGCGCCGCCGCCGGCCGAGCGTCGTCAGCGCGCCGCCGACCGTCGCCGACCGGGACGTGCGCCGCCTCGTCAATTCGCACGAACACCCGGCAAGCGGCCCGGCCACCGCACCGGCGCCCGTCTCGGCCGCCGTCGCGCCGCCGGTACCCGCATCGTCGACGGCCGGCACCGCATCCGCGCCGGCTGCCGTGGCGCCGGTGTCGCCCGCCGACGCGCCCTCGCTGTTCAAGGGCTCCTGAACGCCCGTGGCGAACGCCCACGCACCTGAAACCCCGGCCGCCGCGCCGTCCGTGCGACGGCGTCTCGCCGCGCTGCTCTACGAAGGTGTGCTGCTGTTCGGCGTGGTGTTCTTCGCCGGGCTCGCGTTCAGCCTCGCGACGCAGCAACGCAACGGCCTCGTCCATCACAACCTGCTCGCCGCGTGGATCGCGCTCGTGGTCGGCGCGTACTTCGTCTGGTTCTGGACGCACGGCGGCCAGACGCTGCCGATGAAGACCTGGCGGCTGCGGCTCGAATCGTCGAGCGGCCGGCCGCTGAGCGCGGGCCACGCGCTCGTCCGCTATGCGCTCGGCTGGCTGTGGTTCCTGCCGCCGCTCGCGCTGCATCCGCTCCTTGGCCTGTCGGTACCCGTCACGCTCGCGCTCACCGCCGCATGGATCGCCGTATGGGCCGGCGCCGCGCGACTGCACGCCGGCCGCCAGTTCCCGCACGACCGGATCGCACGCACGCGCGTCGTCGCGATACCGCGCTGACGCGCCGCATTCACCAGACGAAAACACCTCGCCTCCGCGACTCCCGCCCGGCCCGACCGCCTTGCCGGACAATGGTCGGCGGTTCCGTACGGCAGGTTACGCAACGCCCCGTCGTTCAGTGCTAAACACCCTGCGGCGGGCGTAATAAGAACGTCTCGTGACTGTCATGGCACAGTCACGCCCGCATGGCGGAATGCCGGTAATGTCAACCGGCGCGAGTCATGCATGGGCCAGAAATCGTCCGCCACGTCCCTGTTCCGTCACCCCATCGGCGCCCGCGCCGCCACAGCTTTCCTGTCCGGTTCCGCCACGGCCGACGGTCTGGTGTCGCAAGATCCGCCTGCCGGGCACGCCACACAGCATGACGACCCCGACTCGTCGGTCCATCGCTACCGCACCATCTGGCTGTCCGACATCCATCTCGGCTCGAGCGGTTGCCAGGCGCCGTACCTGCTCGACTTCCTGCGCCACAACGACTCGGAGTACCTGTACCTCGTCGGCGACATCATCGACGGCTGGCAGCTGAAGAAGGGCTGGTACTGGCCGCAGGCGCACAACGACGTCGTGCAGAAGATCCTGCGCAAGGCACGCAAGGGGACCCAGGTCGTCTACATCCCCGGCAACCACGACGAAGGCGCGCGGCAGTTCTGCGATCTCGCGTTCGGCGACATCCAGGTGCGCGGCGAGGCGTTCCACACGACGCTCGCGGGCAAACGTTTGTGGATCGTGCACGGCGACCTGTTCGACGGGGTGATCCAGCACGCGAAATGGCTCGCGTACCTCGGCGACACGCTCTACACGCTGATCCTCGTGCTGAACCGCTGGTTCAACCGGATCCGCAGCCGGCTCGGCTTCCAGTACTGGTCGCTGTCGCAGTACCTGAAGCACCAGGTCAAGAACGCCGTCAACTTCATCTCCCAGTTCGAGACCGTGATGACCGACGAGGCGCGCCGCCGCGGCTGCGACGGCGTCGTGTGCGGCCACATCCACAAGGCGGAGATCCGCGACATCGACGGCGTGCTGTACTGCAACGACGGCGACTGGGTCGAAAGCCTGTCCGCGCTCGTCGAAACGATGGAAGGCGAACTGAAGATCGTCTACTGGACGGTGATGCGCACCGCACCGACGGAAACCACGTCGCGCAAGGCCAAGGCCACTGCCTGACATACCCCTACTTACAGGACAAAGCCGCGATGAAGATCATGATCGTCACCGACGCGTGGGAACCGCAGGTCAACGGCGTCGTGCGCACGCTGAAGAGCACGGCGCGCGAACTCACCGCGCTCGGGCACCGCGTCGAACTGCTGACGCCGCTGGAATTCCGCACGGTGCCCTGCCCGACCTACCCGGAGATCCGCCTGTCGATCCTGCCGTACCGCAAGCTGCGCGCGCGGATCGATGCGTTCGCACCCGACGCGCTGCACATCGCGACCGAGGGCCCGCTCGGACTCGCCGCGCGACGCTACGCGCGTTCACGCAAGCTGCCGTACACGACCGCGTACCACACACGCTTTCCGGAATACGTGCAGGCGCGCTTCGGCATCCCGCTCGCCGCGACCTATCGCTTCCTGCACTGGTTCCACGGCCCGTCGCTCGCGGTGATGGCGCCGACGCCGGTCGTCAAGCAGGACCTCGAGAAATTCGGCTTCACGAATGTCGTGCTGTGGACGCGCGGCGTCGATCTCGACGTGTTCCGGCCGATGGAATCGAAGGTGCTCAATACCGCACGGCCGATCTTCCTGTACGTGGGCCGCGTCGCGATCGAGAAGAACGTCGAGGCATTCCTGCGCCTCGACCTGCCCGGCTCGAAGTGGGTCGCGGGCGAAGGCCCCGCGCTCGCGGAGCTGAAGTCGCGCTATCCGGAAGCAAACTATCTCGGCGTGCTGTCACAAGCCGAGCTCGCCAAGGTGTATGCTGCGGCCGACGTGTTCGTGTTCCCGAGTCGCACCGACACGTTCGGCCTCGTGCTGCTCGAGGCACTCGCCTGCGGCACGCCGGTGGCCGCCTATCCCGTGACGGGCCCGATCGACGTGCTCGGCGAAGGCGACGCCGGCGCGATGCACGAGGACCTGCAGGAAGCCTGCCTCGAGGCGCTGAAGATCGAACGCACCACTGCGCGCGCATGGGCCGAACGCTTCTCGTGGCGCGCGGCATCCGAGCAGTTCGCGTCGCATCTGAAGCCGCTGCCGAAGACCGCGTACTCGCCAGCAGAAGGTGCCGCCGTTTGAAACGAGACCTGAACGACAAAATCCCGCCCCCCGACGCAACGCCGCAACGGCACCGCCCGTTCGACGAGGAAGAGCCGCACGCCGACGCGGACGTGCATGCGCACGAGCCGCTCGGCCCCGACGACCGGCTCGCGCCGCTGCCGCCGAACCCGTACAAGCGCCATCGCGGCATCACGCGCGCCTGGTACGCGCTCAAGCATTCGCTGAACGGTTTTCGCGTGGCGATCCGCGAGGAGAGCGCGTTTCGCCAGGAGCTCACGCTCGCTGCGCTGATGCTCCCGATCGGCGCGTTCGCACCGGTGCCGGCGGCATCGCGTGCGCTGCTGATCGCGTCGGTGCTGCTCGTGCTGATCGTCGAGCTGCTGAACTCGAGCGTCGAGGCGGCGATCGACCGCATCTCGCTCGAGCGTCACGAACTGTCGAAGCGCGCGAAGGACCTCGGCAGCGCAGCCGTGACGGTCGCGCTGTTCGCGTGCGTGACGACGTGGGGCTTCGTGCTCGGACCGGTAGTCGCACGCTGGCTCGGCTTCTAGACGGCTGCCTCGCGGGTATCCGGCGCAACGCCCGCGTGCGGCGCTGCACCATGCGCCGCGCGGGGCGGCGAACAGGAAATGCCCCGATGTGGCGAAACCCCGGTTTATAATCGTCCGCTAGACATAGAACAGCAACCCGCGCCGGACGAATCACGCAGCATCGATTGCAGCGCCCGCCAGTCCGGCACACACAGGGCCGGACGACATGGAAGCGAAACCTCCCCGCCGCACCCGCGAACGGATTCTCGAGTTGTCGTTGAAACTCTTCAACGAGATCGGCGAGCCGAACGTCACGACCACGACGATCGCCGAGGAAATGGAAATCAGTCCAGGCAACCTGTACTACCATTTCCGCAACAAGGACGACATCATCAACAGCATCTTCGCGCAGTTCGAGCAGCAGATCGAACGGCGGCTGCGCTTTCCCGAAGATCATCGTCCGACGATCGACGAAACCTGGTCGTACCTGCAGTACATGGCCGATTTCATGTGGACCTACCGGTTCCTGTATCGCGACCTCAACGACCTGCTCGCCCGCAACCGCACGCTCGAGACGCATTTCAAGCAGATCATCAGCCACAAGGTGCGCTTCGCGCGCGACATGTGCGAACTGCTCGTGTCCGACGCCGAGATGGTCGCGACGCCCGCCGAGATCGAGGTCATCGCCACCAACATGGCCGTCATTTCGACGTACTGGCTGTCGTATCAGTACGTGATGCATCCGCGCAAATACAACGACCAGGACGCGATCCGCGAGGAACTGCATCAGGTCAGCATGCACGTGATCTCCGTAATGGCGCCGTACCTGCGCGGCCGTTCGCGCCAGCTGTTCGACGATCTGGTGTCCGGCAAGCTGCCGAAGCGCCAGTTCACCGACTACCTGCCGCCGCGCGACGGCTCGCCGCGCCCGGCCGGCAGTCCGGTCACCACCGGGCAAGCCCCCGCCAAGGATTCCAAGCAATGAAGGCTGTTTGTGTTTACTGCGGCTCGTCGTCCGGCGTGCGGCCCGTCTATGCCGATGCCGCACGCGCATTCGGCCGCGCGCTCGTCGATGCGGGCCTCACGCTCGTCTACGGCGGCGGCCGGGTCGGCCTGATGGGCGTGATCGCCGACGAAGTGATGGCGGTCGGCGGCCGTGCGGTCGGCGTGATCCCCGAACTGCTCGTCGACAAGGAAGTCGGCCATACGGGGCTGTCGGAACTGCACGTCGTGCCCGACATGCACCACCGCAAGAAAATGATGGCCGACCTGTCCGACGCGTTCGTCGCGATGCCCGGCGGCGCCGGCACGCTCGAGGAGCTCTTCGAGGTCTACACGTGGGCGCAGCTCGGCTATCACCGCAAGCCTGTCGCGCTCTACAACATCGACTCGTTCTACGATCCGCTGATCGCGCTGCTGCGCCATACGGTCGACGAGGGCTTCATGCGTCCGGCCTATTTCGACGCACTGTGCGTCGAGTCGGAACCCGTCGAACTGATCGAGCGACTGCGCCGCTACCAGCCGCCCGCCCGCGACAAGTGGGCACCCGACGCGGCCAAGTAACCGTCACCGGAACCCGCACGCGATGACCGCACCGTCCGACCGAAAGGCCGTCCTCATCACCGGCGCGAGCCGTGGCATCGGCCGCGCGACCGCCGTGCTTGCGGCCGAACGCGGCTGGGACGTCGGCATCAACTACGCGCGCGACGCAGCGGCAGCCGAACTCACCGCGCAGGCCGTCCGCGACGCGGGCGGTCGTGCGTGCGTCGTCGCGGGCGACGTCGCGAACGAAGCCGATGTCGTCGCGATGTTCGACTCCGTCACGGCCGCATTCGGCCGCGTCGACGCGCTCGTCAACAACGCGGGCATCGTCGCGCCGTCGATGCCGCTCGCCGACATGCCGGCCGACCGGCTGCGGCGGATGTTCGACACCAACGTGCTCGGCACCTACCTGTGCGCGCGCGAAGCCGCGCGCCGGCTGTCCACAGACCGCGGCGGCCGCGGCGGCGCGATCGTCAACGTATCGTCGATCGCCTCCCGGCTCGGCTCGCCGAACGAATACGTCGACTATGCGGGGTCGAAAGGCGCGGTCGACTCGCTGACGATCGGCCTCGCGAAGGAACTCGGCCCGCACGGCGTGCGCGTCAATGCAGTACGCCCCGGCCTGGTCGAAACCGAGATTCACGCGAGCGGCGGCCAGCCGGGACGTGCGGCCCGCCTCGGCGCAACGACCCCGCTCGGCCGCGCGGGCGAAGCGCAGGAGATCGCCGAAGCGATCGTCTGGCTGCTGGGCGACGCGGCGTCCTACACGACCGGCGCCCTGCTCGACGTCGGCGGCGGCCGGTAATTCCGCACTGCGGCGCATCAAAAAACCGCCGCCCGCAGCGATCCGTCGTCACGACACCACAAATCTCCACAATTCCCTGACACGAACGGTAATCCACCGTAACAATTCCGTGGTCTACTAGCGGCATTCAGACAGGTGTCGTAAACGCCTGCCCGTTGGCCCTTGATGTGGCCCCAATCGGTCCTGCCCATGCCGCCGGACCGGCTCGACTCGACCCGAGACTCCTTCCATGCCCGGAACCGCAGCGCCCAGCCGGCGACGCACGTCTGTGCCCGCTCCGGCCCAGCACACCCGCTCGACCGCCGACGCCGACCTCACTGCGACGCTCGACGCGGCCGGCACGCCCGTCGTCGCCTCGACCGCCGCCACCAGCGCGACGCGCGAACGATCGCGCCTGCTCGGCTGGGGCACGTGGCTGTTCGTCGCCGCACTGATCTGCGCGTATACGCTGCCGGGCGTGCTCGGCCACGATCCGTGGAAGCAGGACGAAACCTACACGTTCGGCATCATCCAGCACATGCTCGAGACCGGCGACTTCGTCGTACCGACCAATGCCGGCCTGCCGTTCATGGAAAAGCCTCCGCTTTACGCGTGGGTCGCGACCAGCCTTGCATGGCTGCTGCAGCGCGTGATGCCGCTGCACGACGCCGCACGGCTCGCGAGCGCTCTGTTCGCCGCACTAGCATTCGGCTTCATCGCGCGCGCGGCGCGTGTCGCCAGCCGTTCAGACTCCTGGTTCGACCTGCGCGTGATCGGTCCCGTCGTGCTGAGCGCCGGCACGCTCGTCGTCATCAAGCACGTGCACGACATGATGACCGACGTCGCGCTGTTCGCAGGCACGGCGATCGCGTTCTGCGGACTGCTCGAACTCGTGATGCAGCACGTCGCGCGCGCGCAGCAGATGCGGCACGGGCTGCCGGTCCGGCCGTCGAGTCGCTGGGCCGCACCGACCTTCGGCGCGGGCGTCGGCATCGCGCTGATGACGAAGGGGCTGTTCGTGCCGCTCGTGTTTGCAGCCACGCTCGTCGGCGCGCTGGTGCTCTACCCGGCCTGCCGCACCCGCGCGTTCGCGCGCTCGCTCGGCGTCGCCGCACTGGTGTTCGCGCCGTTCGCGCTCATCTGGCCGACTGCACTGTTCCTGCGCTCCGAGACGCTGTTCATGACGTGGTTCTGGGATAACAACGTCGGCCGCTTCTTCGGTTTCTCCGTCCCCGAACTGGGCGCCGAAAACGACAAGCCGTTCTTCATCCTGCGTGCGTTCCTGCTCGTCGGCTTCCCGGTCGCGCCGCTCGCGATCGTCGCGCTCGCGCGCGGTGCGTGGCGCGACTGGCGCACGCCGCGCATCGCGCTGCCCGTGATGTTCGTGGCGATCGGGCTCGCCGTGCTGCAAGTGTCCGCGACGTCGCGCCAGCTCTACATCCTGCCGTTCTTCGCACCGCTCGCGCTGGTCGCCGCGCAAGCCATCGACCGCCTGCCGCACCGGCTGCATCTCGCGTGGGATTACCTGAGCCGCACCCTGTTCGGCACGGCCGCCGCGCTCGCGTGGGCGATCTGGGCGGTGATGGCTGATCCGGCCGCGTCGCGCGCGGATCTCGCGCTGCTCGGCCGCTGGCTGCCGCTCGACTGGACGATGCCGATCGAACCCGCGCTCGTGATCGGTGCGCTCGCGCTGACGGTCGGCTGGCTGACGCTGCTGCCAAAGCTGCGCGCGACCGGCGTGTGGCGCGGCGCGCTGTCGTGGGGTGCCGGCGCACTCGTCGCATGGGGGCTCATTTACACGCTGCTGCTGCCGTGGCTCGACGTCGCGAAGAGCTACCGCTCGGTGTTCGACGACCTGAACGCGCACCTCGCGCTCGAATGGAACGACGGCGACTGCATGGCGAGCCTGCACGGGCTCGGCGAATCGGAAGCGCCGATGCTGTACTACTTCTCCGGCATCCAGCACACGCCGATCGCCGACGCGAAGACGACGCGCTGCACCTGGATGATCGTCCAGGGCGTGCGGGCCGTCGATCCGGCGCCCGGCAACGAATGGAAACTGTTCTGGACGGGCGCCCGCCCGGGCGACAACGAAGAACTGCTGCGCGTATACGTGCGCACGCCCGAACAGCACGCGGAGTAACGCGGGAAGGCACGGCGCGTCGCCGTGCTTGCCCTCATGCCGGGCGTGGAGCGGTGAGCGCCACCGCCCGAGCAGCGAACAGCCATCGGGAAATGCGCGCCGCCGACCGGCGTTCCCCGCCGCCACTTGCCCGCGTGACTCCGCGGGCCGCCCCCCCTTCCCGCGTCACGCAACTGCCCGAATCGTCAGAACGAGGAACCGGGCTCGCGAAGAAACGCCGTCTCCTCGTCGCTCGATGTCCGACCAAGAATCGCGTTCCGGTGCGGAAAGCGGCCGAAGCGCTCGACGACGGCCGCATGCAGCAATGCGAAGCGGTGATAGCTCTCGCACCCTGCCTCGTCCCGGATGCCCGCGCACAGGCGAACGGCCTCACGCTGGCTCTCGATCGACTCGTCGTGCTCGAACGGCAGATACGCGAACGCGCGGTGATGCCCGCTCGGCAACTGCGCGTCCCACCCAGCCGCGACGACGCGGCGCGCGAGCGCGAGTGCCTTCGGATCGGCGGCAAACGCGCGCGGCGTGCCGCGATGGATGTTGCGCGAGAACTGGTCGAGCACGACGATCAACGCCAGCGCCCCCGACGGCGAGCCGGCCCAGTGATCGCAAGCGCCGTCGCACGCGGCGTCGAGCAAAGCGCCGTAGCGCGTGCGCAGCACGTCGTCGAATGCCGCGCCGCCATTGAACCAGACCTTGCGGTCCTGCCCGAATTCGGCTGAGCCCGGCTCGCCGAACCAGAAATCCAGAATCTCGCGCGCTTGCGGATCGAGCGCCGCCGCGCCCGCGTGGGTGGTGTCAATGGTCATGCAAACTCCAGTACGAGGCGCCGGGTGCGCGCGCTCTTCTTTTCCAGTTTCGCGACCCGCAGCTCGCCGATTTCGGACGTATTGCGCACATGCGTGCCGCCGCACGGCTGCAGGTCGACCTGCTCGATGCGCAGCAGCCGCACACGGCCGAGGCCCATCGGCGGCTTCACGCTCATCGTGCGCACGAGGTCCGGCCGTGCGGCCATCTCGTCGTCGGTGATCCATTCGGTCGTGACCGGGTGCGCGCCGACCACCAGGCCGGCGAGGCGCCGCTCGACGTCGTCGCGGTCGATGGCGTCGGACGTCGCGAAATCGAGCCGCACGTAGTCGGCCGTCACGCTGCAACCGTCGACCGCGTACGGCAGCACCGCGCACATCAGGTGCGCCGCGGTATGCAGCCGCATGTGGCGATAGCGGCGCAGCCAGTCGATCCGAGCGACCACGCGCATGCCGGGCTCGAGCGCCGCGACGCTCGCCTCCTGCCCCGGTACGGGCACGTGCACGGCGTCGTCGGGTGTCGCGCCGTCGAACTTGGCCTTGCGCGTATCGGCAATCGCGATCGTGCTGCCGTCGGGCAGCGTCAGCGTGCCGGTGTCGCCGGCCTGGCCGCCGCCTAGCGGATAGAACACGGTGCGGTCGAGCCCGATGCCGTCGTCGCCGACGGCCAGGACGACCGCGTCGCATTGCGTGAGGTATGCGTCTTCGCGAAACAGCGCTTGAGTCGTCATCGGGCGAGCCTCGTATCGATTGGGGAAGCGGCCAGTGTCGCGCCGCACGGCGCGCGCGCCCAGACGCAGATCGCCCCCCGCGCGGGCAGCGGCGTACCGGTCGATCAACCGGGCCGGTTACGCATCCAGTCGGCCGTGTCGTAGAACGAATGCATGAGCCGCTCGCGCAACGGCTCGGCCAGCCCGATGTCGTCCATCGCCCACGCCATGCAGCGCAGCCACTGGTCGCGCTCGACCGACGCGATCGGGAACGGCAGGTGCCGCGCGCGCAGCCGCGGATGGCCGAACCGGCTGATGTAGTGGTCGGGGCCGCCGAGCCACCCGCACAGGAACCAGAAAAACTTGTCGCGCGAACCGTCGAGCGAATCCGGGTGCAGCGCGCGAATCTGCGCGAACTCGGGCTCGAGATCCATCAGGTCGTAAAAGCGGTCCACCATTTCGCGCACGCGGGCTTCACCACCCACGAGCTCGAACGCCGTCGGTTGCGACGGCGCATCGTCATTCACATCGGTCATACGGATAGTCGGAAAACGGGATCTTCGGGGCCGCCGGCGACGCTCATGCGTCGCGCAGCGACTGCAGCGCGGGGCGCCGCAGCACATTATGCAGGCTCAGCCAGCCGGCCGCACCGGCGCACGCGACGCCGGCCGCGATACCGGCCGGCACGAGCCACGGATCGACGGCGAGCTGGAAGTCGAACACGCGCGACGCCAGCACCCAGCCGACCGCGATCGCGCCCGCCGAGGCCAGCGCACCGGCCAGCGCGCCGACCACGACGAATTCCGCGCGCTGCACCGCGTTGACCTGCGCGCGCGACGCGCCGAGCGCGCGCAGCAGCGCCGCCTCGCGCACCCGCTCGTCGCGCGTGCCGGCCAGCGCCGTGTACAGCACGAGCACGCCGGCCGCGAGCGTGAACATGAACAGGAACTGCACCGCGCCGACCACCTGCAGCATCATCCGCTGCAACTGCGCGAGGATCGGCGCGACGTCGATGGCGGTCAGGTTCGGATAGCGCGCGATCAGCGGATCGAGCAGCGCGGCATTCGATGCCGGCAAATGGAAGCTCGTCAGGTACACGGCCGGGAAATCCTTCAGCACCGGCGGCGGCATCAGCACGAAGAAATTGACGCGGAACGAACCCCAGTCGAGCTTGCGCACGCTCGTGATCGGCGCATCGACCGTCAGCCCCGTCACGTCGAAGCGCAGCACGTCACCCGGCTTCACGTTCAGCGTCTTCGCAAGGCCGGCCTCGATCGAGATCTGCGGCGTCGCCGCGGTGCCGAACCAGTCGCCTTCGACGATCCGGTTGTCGGACGGCAACCGGGTCGTATAGGACAGGTTGAACTCGCGGTCGACGAGCCGGCGCGCCTCCTCGGACGGGTAGGCGTCCGGATTCACCGGCTTGCCGTTGATCGCGACGAGGCGGCCGCGCACCATCGGCTCGGGCACCGCGTCGCGCACGCCGTGCGCGGCCAGATAGGCCGCGACGTCGGCGCGCTGGTCGGGCTGGATGTCGATCAGGAACTGATTCGGCGCATCGGGCGGCGTCGACTGCCGCCACCCGGCGACGAGGTCGTTGCGCGTGATCGCGATCAGCAGCAGGCACATCAAGCCGAGCGCGAGCGCGGTGATCTGCAGCGCGCTGGCCGTGCCGCGCCGGTGCAACGACGCGAGCGCGTAACGCCAGCCGACGCCCGCCGCCACGCGCGCATTGCGCACCGCGCGCGCGGCGGCGAACAGCACGAGCCGCGCGAACAGCGCGAAACCGACCAGCGCGCCGGCGAAACCGCCCGCGACGATCAGGCCGAGTTTCAGGTTGCCGGCGGCCACGATCAGCAGCCCCGCGAACAGCACGACGCCGACCGCATACGCGGCCCACGCGGTGCGCGACGCGTCGCCCCACTCACGCCGCAGCACGCGCACCGGCGGCACGCGCGTGAGCGGCACGAGCGGCGGCAGCGCGAAGCCGAGCAGCAGCACGAGCGCGGCGCCCATGCCGATCAGGGCAGGCCACAGCGTGGGAGGCGGCAACACCACGTCGATCAGGCCGCCGAGCGCGGCCAGCAACGCCCAGTGGCCGCCGTAGCCGAGCACCGCGCCTGCGGCGCCGGACACGATGCCGATGCCGGCGAATTCGAGTGCGAACAGCGCACCGAGCGTGCGGCGGCTCACGCCGAGGCAGCGCATCGTCGCGCAGCCGTCGAGATGGCGCCGCATGTAGCGCTGCGCGGCCATCGCGATCGCGACCGCCGCGAGCAGCGCGGTGAGCAGCGCGACGAGCGTCAGGAAGTGGCGCGCGCGATCCAGCGTCTGCCGCACCTGCGGCTGGCCTTCCTGCAACGACTCGAGACCGACGCCGCGCAATTTCCCGCCGTCGACACGTGCATGCGCATACGCTTCGAAGCGTGTGACAGCCTGCTGGTCGCCGGCAACCAGCAGCCGGTACGTGACACGGCTGCCGTAGCCCGTGAGCCCCGTCGCGGCCAGTTCGTCCGCGCGCATCATCAGCCGCGGCGAAAAATTGACGAAGGAAAACCCGCGATCGAGTTCGCGGGAAATCGACGCGGCGACCTTGAACGTGCGCAGCCCGACGCGCACCGTATCGCCCGCCTTCAGGTGCAACGCATCGAGCAGCGCCGGATCGGCCCATACGGTGCCGGGCGCGGGAATCGCGGCCGCCTTCTGTGTGGCGGCCGCGCCGGCCGGCACGATATCGACCGCGCCGCGCAACGGATAGCCGGGCGACACGGCCTTCACGGCCGCGAGGCGCGAGGGCGCCGCGCCGGTCGCCTGCCCGCCCGTGGCGGACGCGATCATGCTCGGGAAAATGGCGGTCGTCGCGGTACGCAGGCCGAGCGCGCGGGCCTGCTGATCGAACGACGGATCGACGGGGCGATCGGCCCGCACGACGAAATCGGCGCCGAGCATCTGGCGCGCGTCCCGCTCGAGCCCCTGGCGCAGCCGGTCGGCGAGGAAGCCGACGCTCGTCAGCGCCGCGACCGCAAGCACCAATGCAAGGACGAGCAGCGTCAGCTCGCCCGCGCGCCAGTCGCGCGCGGTCATGCGGGCGGCCTGGCGGATCAGGTCGCGCAGGCCGAAGCGGCCGGCATGCGCGTGCACCTCATGGCCGGGTTGCCCGGCCGGCGGCTGCGCCGCGTGTTGCCGCCCCTTCAATCGCGCTTCCCCCCGATCGAGTTGAGCCGCGACACCATGTGGTTCGCCATGCCGCGAAAGCCGCCCGAGACACCGCGCCACAGGCGCGGGAGCGCCCACGCGGACGCCGCGATGAAGGCGGCAAGCAGCACGAGGAACGCGAGCGGAACGAAGAACGCGAGCACGAGCCCGCCGACCACGAGGCCGTCCTCGGTCGACGAGGCGATCCAGTTCGAAATCGGTTCCGGCGACAGGTTGATCATCGCGCGCGTGCCGGCCTTCGCCACGTGTGCGGCGCCGGCGAGCGAGCCGCCCGCGAGCCCCGCGACCGCGAGCACGGTAGGATCGGCGTGGCCGAGCGCGCCGGCCGCGAGCACCGCGCCGGCCGGAATGCGGATGAAGGTGTGCACGGCATCCCACAGCGAGTCGAACGCAGGGATCTTGTCGGCAAGGAATTCGGTGACGGTGAGCACGGCCGCGGCGCCGATGACCCACGGCGACATCAGGACGGCCAGCGTGTCGGGCAGGTGGAGCCAGCCGAACCGCGCCAGCACGCCGGCGATCAGCACGGTCAGGTACAGGCGCAGGCCGCTCGCCCACGCGAGCCCCGCGCCGAGCGAAATGGCTTCGATCATGGCCCTCTCCTTGCACTTTCCGTGCGATTTGCCGATTGATCGGATCGGGTTGGACAGACAGGCCGCGCGGCGCGTGGCGACCGGCACCGCGTGCCGCGAGAAGCACGACGGTATTCAGGCCCGAATGCGTTCCATTATAGACAGGCTAGGCGGACGGCCGGCGCAATTCCTCGGTGCGGCACCCGAGTGCACGCGCGCCCGGGTGCCCTCGTCAGGCAGCGGACGACAGCTTGAGGCCGATCAGCCCCGCGACGATCAGCGCGGCGCTCGCGACGCGCGCGACGGTCAGCGCCTCGCCCATCATCACGATGCCGAACACAAACGCACCGACTGCGCCGATGCCCGTCCACACCGCGTACGCGGTGCCGAGCGGCAACTGGCGCATCGCGACCGCGAGCAGCCCGAAGCTGGCCAGCGCCGTTACGATCGTGAACACCGACGGACCGAGCTTCGTGAAGCCGTCCGACGATTTCATGCCGGCCGCCCAGGCCACTTCCAGCAACCCGGCAATGAACAACAATACCCACGCCATCTCGACGTACTCCGTATCGGATGGGGCCGTCCCCGTTGAAACGAATGACCCGGGGTCGTCCCCGGGCGGCGCCGAGTATAACAAGATGCTTACAGCCGCGGCGCGCGGCCGGCGGCCGATCGGGGGCACGACCGGCGTGCCGGTCAGTTCGATACGCGCTTCGGCGTGGCGCCGCCGACGCAGCGGTCGTCGCGGTACAGCGCCCACTCCTCGCACACGCGACCGTCCTTGAACACGCACATGCCGACCTGCCCGCTCGTCAGGTTGCGGATCGTGTGGCGGCCGCCGAGCTTGGCGCAATTGACCGACGCGGGGTTCGCCATCGCCTGCTGCTGCGACGACGGTTGCTGCCCGGGCGGCAGCGGTTGGGCGAACGCGCCAGACGCGGCAAGCGCCAGCGCACAGATGACGACCAGACGGACGGACATTGCACGCTCCTCGTTTTCGTTCGCGGAACGGTCAGGATAACGGGGAATGAGCGCCGGGTGTGCAACGCGTGCGCCGGCCGCGAGACTGTCGCGCCGGCGCAACCTGCCGGCACGCGACATCACGTGCACGTGCGCCGTTGCGCCCCGGCTACGCCCGTCATGCGGCGCCGACCAGCCGGTAGCCGACGCCCGTCTCCGTCACGATGTACTCGGGCTGCGCCGGGTCGCGCTCGAGCTTCTGGCGCAGGTGCGCCATGTAGATGCGCAGATAGTGGTGGCTTTCGACGTGCGACGGCCCCCACACGTCGCGCAGCAACTGGCGGTGCGTCAGCACGCGCCCCGCGTGCCGCACGAGCGTCGCGAGCAGCCGGTATTCGAGCGGCGTCAGGTGCACGATCTCGTTGTCGCGCCACACCTGGCGCAGCGCGAGATCGACGGTCACGGTGCCGAAGGTCACCTTCGGCGACTCGTTCGCGCCGCCCTGGTTGCGCCGGCGCAGTTGCGCGCGGATCCGCGCGCGCAGTTCGGACACGCCGAACGGCTTGGTCAGGTAATCGTCGGCACCCGCGTCGAGCGCCGCGACTTTCTCTTCTTCCTGCGTGCGCGCGGACAGCACGATCACCGGCACCTCGGACCAGCCGCGCAGTTCGCGGATCACGTCGAGGCCGTCGGTATCGGGCAGGCCGAGGTCGACGATCACGAGATCGGGCTTGCGCGTCGCCGCGTCGATCAGCCCCTGCTTGCCCGTCTCGGCCTCGAACACCGCGATGTCCTCCTCCTCGAGCGCGGCGCGCACGAAACGGCGGATCTGCTTTTCGTCCTCGATCAGGACGACGGTCAGGCTGGGTTCACTCATGGTCTGGCAATGATTCGGATGGGGACGACGCACCGGGCACTTCGGGTTCGTCGTCGGGTACGGCAGGCGCGGCCGGCGGTGTCTCGACCGGCAACGTGAACCAGAAACGCGCGCCCGTCACGTGGCCGTCGGGTGCCGTACGGTTGAGCGCGCCGATTTTACCGCCGTGCGCTTCGACGATCGCGCGGCAGATCGCGAGGCCGAGGCCGATGCCCGGCGTCGCCGATTCCTTCTCGCCGCGCGTGAACTTGTCGAAGATCCGCGTTTCCATCCCGGCCGGCAGGCCCGGACCGTAGTCGTCGACGAGCACGCGCACGAACGGCAGCCCGTCGTCGATCACGCGCTCCGCGCCGATGTCGAGCGGCGTATCGGCCGGCGTGTACTTCGCCGCGTTCTCGAACAGGTTGGTGAACAGGCGCTCCATCAGCACCGCGTCCATCTGCAGGAGCGGCAGGTCGGCCGGCAGCACGACGCGCGCCGGATGGCGCGCAAGCACGCGCTTGCAGGCGGCGAGTGCGGCGCCGACGGTTTCCTCGAGTAGCGACCACTGGCGCTTCAACTGCAGGCTGCCGGCCTGCAGCCGCGCCATGTCGAGCAGGTTCGTGACGATACCCGTCATCCGCAGCGCCTCGTCGTGGATCGCTTCGACGAGTTCACCCTCGCGCTGCGCGAAGCGTTCGGCCGCCGCGGTGTCGCCGCCCTGCGCGGCCGCGCGTCCGTTCGCGAGCATCGACGAGAAGCCGACGATCGTCGTGAGCGGCGTGCGCAGGTCGTGCGAGATCGCCGACAGCAGCGAGTTGCGCAGCCGCTCGGATTCCATGTTGACGAGCGCGTCGCGCGCGATTTCCACGTAGTGCACACGCTCGAGCGCGAGCGCGATCTGCGCGGCGAACGCGTCGAGCATCCGCTGCTGCTCCGGCACCTCGAGTTCGCGCGGCTCGCGCGACGCGACCGCGAGCACGCCGCGCGTACGCATCGGCGCCTTCAGCGGCAGGTACAGCGCGGCCGTCGCGGGCAACGTATCGGTGCCGCGGCCGGCCGGCTTCTGCTGGTCGTACACCCACTGGCCGACGTCGCTGTCGAGATCGGCGCCCGTCAGCGTGACGGCCGCATCGGGCTCCTCGATCTTCTGGCGCACCTTGTCCGCGCTGTCGGGCAGCAGGAATGCGACGCGCGCGCGGAACACCTCACCCACGTGACGGCTGCCGATCTCGACGATCTGCTCGGTCGTCAGCGCCGCGCCCAGCTCGCGCGCCATCGCGTAGATCGCGCCGGTGCGGCGCTCGCGGCGCTGCGCGACGCTCGCCTGGCGCGTCAGCGTCGACGTCAGGTGGCTGATCACGAGCGACGTCAGCAGCATCCCGAAGAAGGTCAGCAGGTACTGCGTGTCGCTGACCGAAAACGACATGCGCGGCGGCACGAAGAAATAATCGAACGCGGCCA
The DNA here is from genome assembly GCF_004343765.1 of Burkholderia sp. SRS-25. NCBI lineage: Bacteria > Pseudomonadati > Pseudomonadota > Betaproteobacteria > Burkholderiales > Burkholderiaceae > Burkholderia > Burkholderia sp. SRS-25. Next base: position 297,368 of record NZ_PTXM01000006.1, on the reverse strand, counting down.
CCGACAGGAACGACTGCAGCACGCCCGGGCCGCGCCCGAGCCGCACGGCCGAGAACACGACGCCGAGCAGGTACAGCATCACGAGGTTCGTGAGGTCGAGCCGCTCGGACACGAGGCTCGCGACGACCGTGATCGCCGCGCAGATCGCGGCCGCATACACGTAGTGCCGCGGCGGCGAACGATGCGTGCCGAACTGCGCGAACGCATCGCGCCAGTCGCGTGCACGCGCGTCGAGGGGTGCTGCACGCGCCTCGTCGCTCGCGGACGCCCGGATCAGCATCAGGTCGACGTCGCCCGCGCGTTCGGCAAGGTTCTCGCCGAACGGCCGCACGAAGCGGCGCACGAGCCCGACCTTCGGCGAGCCGCCCGCGACGATCTTCGACACGTTGCGCACCTTCGCATAGCCGATCAGCGCGGCGACCGCATCGGCGCCGGCGAGCGTGGCCGTCTCCGCGCCGAGCTCGGCCGCGAGCTTCAGTGCGTCGAGCGTGCGCTGCCGCCGTGCGTCGGGCAGGCGCTGCAGGCGCGGCGTCTCCACATAGACGGCGATCCAGTCGGCCTTCAGGCTCGCGGCGAGCCGGGCGGCCGCCCGCACGAGCGTCGGCGCTTCAGGGCCCGGGCCGACGCACACGAGCAGCCGCTCGCGCGCCTGCCAGATGCGCTGGATCGAACGGTCGGCGCGGTACTCGCGCATCTGCGCGTCGACGCGATCGGCCGTGCGCCGCAGCGCCAGTTCGCGCAGCGCGATCAGGTTGCCCTTGCGGAAGAAGTTGCGCACCGCGCGCTCGGCCTGCTGCGCGAGATAGACCTTGCCGTCGCGCATCCGCTCGAGCAGTTCCTCGGCCGGCAGGTCGACGAGCGTGACTTCGTCGGCCGCGTCGAATACGCGATCGGGCACGGTCTCCCACACGCGGATGCCGGTGATCGCGCCGACCACGTCGTTCAGGCTTTCGAGGTGCTGGACGTTGACGGTCGTGTAGACGTCGATGCCCGCGTCGAGCAGCTCGTACACATCCTGCCAGCGCTTCAGGTGCCGCGCGCCCTGCACGTTCGAATGCGCGAGTTCGTCGACGAGGATCAGTTGCGGCTGGCGCGCGAGCGCGCCGTCGAGATCGAATTCGGCAAGTGTGCGGCCGCGATAGTCGATGCGCGCGAGCGGCAGCACGTCGAGGCCGTCGAGCAGCGCGGCGGTTTCGCTGCGCCCGTGGGTCTCGACGATGCCGACGACGACGTCGACGCCTTCCTGCAGGCGCTGGCGTGCGGCCTGCAGCATCGCGTAGGTCTTGCCGACACCGGCCGACGCGCCGAAGAAAATCTTGAGCTGGCCGCGCCGCTGCTTTTCTTCGTCACGCTGCAGCTTGTCGAGGAGTTGGTCTGGATCGGGACGATTCATGCGTCAGAAAGGCGGAGCGCCCGGATGCGCGCGAGTACGAGCATTGTTGTTCCAAATCGCCGCAAAAGGCAAAGACGGCGCATGCGCCGTCGGGAAAAGGTGCGTCCTGCGCGGATCGGGCCGCGCCGGACGCCGGTTGCTGCCGGATGCCCGGAAGCTCGGTCAGTGCGCGGCCTGCGCCGCGTCGAGCGCGAGGTTCAGCTGCAGCACGTTCACGCGCGGTTCGCCGAGCACGCCGAACTGGCGGCCCTTCGTGTTCGCGGCGACGAGCTGCGCGACCGCGTCGGGCGCCAGGTTGCGCGCCTTCGCGACGCGCTCGACCTGGTACGCGGCGGCGGCCGGCGTGATTTCCGGATCGAGGCCGCTCGCCGACGCCGTCACGAGGTCGACCGGCACCGGCTTCGACATGTCGGTGCCCGCGTCGCGCAGCGCGGCGATGCGCCCCTTCACCTGGTCGGCAAGCGACGGGTTCAGCGGGCCCAGGTTCGAGCCGCCGGAGCCGGTCGCGTTGTACGGCATCGGCGTCGTGGCCGACAGCCGGCCCCAGAAGTACTTCGGCGCATCGAACTGCTGGCCGATCAGCGCGGAGCCGACCGCCTTGCCGTCCTTCTCGATCAGGCTGCCGTTCGCCTGCGACGGGAACACGGCCTGTCCGAACACGGTCATCACGGCCGGGTATGCGAGCCCCGTCACGGCGATCAGAACGACAAAGAGCACGACGAGCGGACGAATCAACGTTTTCATGATGTTTCCTTCAAATACGGCCGGCTCAGGCCCAGCCGAGTGCGGCGAGCGTCATGTCGATCAGCTTGATGAACGGGAACGGCAGCAGCACGCCGCCGAGGCCGTACACCAGCAGGTTGCGGCGCAGGAGCGAAGCCGCGCCGAGCGGCCGGTACGTGACGCCCTTCAGCGCCAGCGGAATCAGCGCGACGATGATCAGCGCGTTGAAGATCACCGCCGACAGGATCGCGGACGCCGGCGACGTCAGGTGCATGATGTCGAGTACGCGCAGTTGCGGGTACGTCGTCACGAACGCGGCCGGGATGATCGCGAAGTACTTCGCGATGTCGTTCGCGATCGAGAACGTCGTCAGCGACCCGCGCGTCATCAGCATCTGCTTGCCGATCTCGACGATCTCGATCAGCTTCGTCGGGTTCGAGTCGAGGTCGACCATGTTGCCGGCTTCCTTCGCCGCCTGCGTGCCCGTGTTCATCGCGACCGCCACGTCGGCCTGCGCGAGCGCCGGTGCGTCGTTCGTGCCGTCTCCCGTCATCGCGACGAGACGCCCCGCCGCCTGGTGCTCGCGGATCGTCGCAAGCTTGGTTTCCGGCGTCGCTTCCGCGAGGAAATCGTCGACACCCGCCTCCGCTGCGATCGCCGCGGCCGTCAGCCGGTTGTCGCCCGTCACCATCACGGTCTTGATGCCCATCTTGCGCAGCTCTGCGAAGCGCTCCTTGATGCCGCCCTTCACGATGTCCTTCAACTCGATCACGCCGAGCACGCGCGCCGCCCCTTCATGCAGGTCGGCCACGACGAGCGGCGTGCTGCCGCGGCGCGCGACTTCGTCGACCGCACGGCGCACCTCCTCGGGGAAGCGGCTGCCGTGCGCCTCGACGTAGTTGCGGATCGCATCGGCCGCGCCCTTGCGGATTTCACGGCCCGGCAGGTCGACGCCGCTCATCCGCGTCTGCGCGGAGAAGCCGATGAACGTCGCGTGCAGTTGCCCCATGTCGCGCTGGCGAATGTTGAAGCGTTCCTTCGCAAGCACGACGATGCTGCGGCCTTCCGGCGTTTCGTCGGCGAGCGACGACAGTTGCGCGGCATCGGCCAGTGCTTCCTCGGTCACGCCCGGCGCCGGCACGAACGTCGATGCCTGGCGGTTGCCGAGCGTGATCGTGCCGGTCTTGTCGAGCAGCAGCACGTCGACGTCGCCGGCGGCTTCCACCGCGCGGCCCGACGTCGCGATCACGTTCGCCTGCATCATCCGGCTCATCCCGGCCACGCCGATTGCGGACAGCAGGCCGCCGATCGTCGTCGGGATCAGGCACACGAGCAGCGCAACGAGCACGGTGATCGTCACCACGTGGCCGGCCTTCATCGCTTCGACCGAGAACATCGAAAACGGCAGCAGCGTCGCGGTCGCGAGCAGCATCACGATCGTCAGCGCGACGAGCAGGATCGTCAGCGCGATCTCGTTCGGCGTCTTCTTGCGCTTCGCGCCTTCGACCATCGCGATCATCCGGTCGAGGAATGCCTCGCCGGGGTTCGCGGTGACCTTGACGACGATCCAGTCCGACAGCACGCGCGTGCCGCCCGTGACCGACGAGAAGTCGCCGCCCGATTCGCGGATCACCGGCGCGGATTCACCGGTGATCGCCGATTCGTCGACCGATGCGACGCCGTCGACCACCTCGCCGTCGGCCGGGATCACGTCGCCCGCTTCGACGAGCACGACGTCGCCGCGGCGCAGCTCGGTCGCGGTCGTGATGCGGATCGGCGACTTCGGATGCGGCTCGTTGAGCTTCTTCGCCATCACGTCTTTCTTCGCGCTGCGCAGCGACGCCGCCTGCGCCTTCGAGCGCCCTTCGGCGAGCGCTTCGGCGAAGTTCGCGAACAGCACGGTGAACCACAGCCACAGCGCGATCGCGAGGATGAAGCCCGCGGGCGCCTCGGCCTGGCCGGCGAGCGCCGCGATCCACAGGATCGTGGTGAGGATGCTGCCGACGTACACGCAGAACATCACCGGATTGCGGAACTGCGTGCGCGGCGTGAGTTTCTTGAACGAGTCCACGATCGCCGGGCGCAGCAGCGCCGGATCGAACATGGACCGTGTTGCGGAATGTTGAGTCATTGCGATCTCTTCAATCTCTTCAGTCTTTTCAACGTGTCACCATGCGGACGCGCATCACGCGCCCAGCCACATCATCAGGTGCTCGACGCCCGGGCCGAGCGCAAGCGCCGGCACGTAGGTCAGCGCGCCCACCAGCAGCACGGTGCCGAGCAGCAGCACGACGAACAGCGGACCGTGCGTCGGCAGCGTGCCGCTCGTCACCGCGATGCGCTTCTTCGCGGCGAGCGAGCCGGCGATCGCCAGCACCGGCACGATCGTGCCGAAGCGGCCGAACCACATCGCGATCGCGGTCATCCAGTTGTAGAACGGCGTGCCGACCGTCAGGCCCGCGAACGCGCTGCCGTTGTTGTTGGCGGCCGAGCTGAACGCGTACAGGATTTCCGAGAAACCGTGCGGCCCCGGGTTCGCGATGCCGGCCTTACCCGCATCGGCGAGCACGGCGATCGACGTGCCGACCAGCACCAGCAGCGGCGTGAGCAGCACGACGATCGACACCATCTTCATCTCGTACGCCTCGATTTTCTTGCCGACGTATTCCGGCGTGCGGCCGATCATCAGGCCGGCGACGAACACCGCGAGCAGCGCGAACACGAGCATCCCGTAGAGCCCCGAGCCGACCCCGCCGTAGACCACCTCGCCCAGTTGCATCAGCAGCATCGGCACGAGGCCGCCGAGCGGCGTCAGCGAATCGTGCATCGTGTCGACGGCGCCGCACGACGCGGCCGTCGTCGCGACCGTGAAGATGCCGGTCTGCGCGATGCCGAAACGCGTTTCCTTGCCTTCCATGTTGCCGCCCGGCTGCAGCGCGTTCGTCGTCTGGTCGACGTGCAGCGCGGCGAGCGTCGGGTTGCCGCCCTGCTCGGCGCTCACTTCGACGCCGATCGCGATCACGAACGCGACCGTCATCGCCGCGAGCACGGCGATGCCCTGCCGGCGGTCGCCGATCATGCGGCCGAACACGAGACACAACGCGGCCGGGATGATCAGGATCGAGAAGATCTGCAGGAAGTTCGCGAACGGCGTCGGGTTTTCATACGGGTGCGCGGAATTCGCGTTGAAGAAGCCGCCACCGTTGGTGCCGAGCATCTTGATCGCTTCCTGCGACGCAACCGGGCCCATCGCAAGCGTCTGCTTCGTGAGCGGCGTCGGCACCGTCACCGCGTTGCCCTTGTCGTCCTTCACTGGATTGCCCTGCGCGTCGAGCTTCGGCGCGGCATAGGTGCTCGCCTGCAGCACCGGCACGTCCTGGTACGACTTCATGTTCTGGATCACGCCCTGGCTCATCAGCAGCGCGGCGATGATCATCGACATCGGCACGAGCACGTACATCGTCACGCGCGTGAGGTCGACCCAGAAGTTGCCGATCGTCTGCGCGGTGTGGCGCGCGAACCCGCGGATCAGCGCGATCACGACGACGATGCCGGTCGCTGCCGACAGGAAGTTCTGCACGGTCAGGCCGAGCATCTGCGTCAGGTAGCTGACGGTCTGCTCCGGCGTGTAGTCCTGCCAGTTCGTGTTGGTGACGAAGCTGACGGCCGTGTTGAACGCGCCGTCGACCGTCATCGCGCCGAACTGCTGCGGATTGCCGGGCAGGTAGCCCTGCAGGCGCAGCAGGCCGTAGAGGAACAGCGCGCCGAGCGCGTTGAACGCGATCGTCGCGACGGCGTACTGCTTCCAGTTCATCTCGCTGCCGGCGTCGACGCCGGCGATGCGGTACAGCGCGCGTTCGAGCGGCCCGAACACGCGCACGACACGCGAGCTGCCGTCCATGACCGCGGACAGGTAGCGCGCGACCGGCACGGCCGCCGCCAGCAGTACGACGATGAAGAGCAGCACCTGAAAGAGATTGTTCGCGTTCATTCGATGTCCTCCGCGCGCAGCAGCGCAAAGACGAGATACGCGAACAGCAGGGCCGTCGAAGCGCCCGCCAGCCAAAGCATCCAGGTCATGCCCGCCCCCCGCGACCGTATTGCACGAGCTTGTCGCAACCGGCAACCAAGCCGAGGATCAGCGCGGTGAAGAGCACCAGTGCGCCGATAAATACCCCATCCATTTTTCTGTTCTCCATCGTCGAAATCAGACGACTAGAACCTTATGGGAACGCACGTAAAGGACGGGTCAAAGGTATCGGGGCGCGTATAAAAAACGCGTAAACGCGGAAATCGGGAGGACGACGGAAACCGAGGGGCGGGACGGACGGCGCCGTGGCGCCGCCCGGAAAAGCGCGTGCCGGCATGGCGCCGGCACGAAGATACAGGTCAGGGAACGAGGATCGTCGAGCCGGTGGTCTTGCGCGACTCGAGGTCGGCATGCGCGCGGCCGACTTCCGCGAGCGGGTAGCGCTGGTTGATGCTCGTCTTCACCTTGCCCGACAGGATCACGTCGAACAGCTCGGCGGCCGCGGCTTCGAGATCGGCGCGCTTCGCGATGTACGAGAACAGCGTCGGCCGTGTAAAGAACAGCGAACCGCGCGACGAGAATTCCTTCGAGTCGATCGGCGGCAGCGGGCCCGACGCGTTGCCGAAGCTGACGAAGTAGCCGAGCGGCGCGAGGCAGTCGAGCGAACCGATGTAGGTGTCCTTGCCGATCGAGTCGTAGACGACCGGCACGCCCGCGCCGTTCGTGATCTCCTTCACGCGCTGCGTGAAGTTCTCGCGCGTGTACACGATCGGATGATCGCAGCCGTGCGCCTTCGCGAGTGCGGCCTTCTCGTCGGAGCCGACCGTCCCGATCACGGTCGCGCCGAGCGCCTTCGCCCACTGGCACACCAGGAGGCCGACGCCGCCGGCCGCCGCGTGGATCAGGATCGTGTCACCGGCCTTCACCGGATACGTGCGGCGCAGCAGGTAGTGCGCGGTCAGGCCCTGCAGCATCACCGACGCCGCGTCGTCGTAGCTGATGCCGTCCGGCAGCTTCACGAGCCGCTCGGCCGGCATCACGCGTTCCTGCGCGTACGCGCCCGGCGGCTGCCCGACGTACGCGACGCGGTCACCCGCCTTGAACGTGGTCACGCCTTCGCCGACGGCCGTCACCTCGCCTGCCGCCTCCATCCCGAGACCGCCGGGCAGCGCTTGCGGGTAAAGGCCGGTGCGGAAATAGACGTCGATGTAGTTGAGGCCGACCGCATGCTGACGGATACGGACTTCGCCCGCCTTCGGTTCGCCGACCTCGACATCGACCCACTTCATCACTTCCGGGCCGCCAGGCTGGTCGTATCGGATTGCTTTCGGCATCGCTTCGCTCCTCGTGTCTGATTCTGTCAGGGAAAAATCCGGGTCGCCGATCCGCGGAGCCGGCCGGTTCATGCGGGAACCGGCCGCCAGGCGCGCGTCGCGACGCACGATTCTCGCGCGCCGCGGCCATCCGTGCATGGCCCTGCCGCCGGCAGGGGCAATCGGGCGCGGGCAACCCTTAGCAGACGTCCTGCATGTTGCGCGCCAGGTCGTCGAGCAGCATCCGCGCGGTGGCGACGTTGGTCGCGACCGGCACGTCGTGCACGTCGCATGCGCGCACGAGCGCGGTGATGTCGGGGTCGTGCGGCTGCGCGGTCATCGGGTCGCGCAGGAACACGACGATGTCGATGCGGCCGTCGGCCAGTTCCGCACCGATCTGCAGGTCGCCGCCGAGCGGCCCCGACAGCTTGCGCTCGACCTCGAGCCCGTGCGCGTCCGCGATGCGGCCGCCGGTCGTGCCGGTCGCCACCAGCCGGCATTGCGCGAGCGTCGCGCGGAATTCGCCCGCGAGCGCGACGATCTCGTCCTTCTTCGCGTCGTGCGCAATCAATGCGATGCGGGGTTTGCTCATCTCCAGATCCTTTGTCTCAGGTGGTTGTCGTGAAAGGCGGCGCGCGCGTCAGAACGTGCCCGGATACGAACCGCCGTCGAGCAGCCAGTTCTGCCCGGTGATGTAGCCGGCGTGCACGCTGCACAGGAACGCGCACGCCGCGCCGAATTCGGCGCGCGTGCCGAGTCGGCCGGCCGGGATGTCCTTCGTGCGCCGCGCGCGCATCTCGTCGACGCTCACGCCCTGCGCCTTCGCCGACGCGGCGAGCGTGGTCGCGATCCGGTCGGTGTCGAACAGGCCCGGCAGCAGGTTGTTGATCGTCACGCCCTGCCCCGCGACCTTGCGCGACAGCCCCGCGACGAAGCCGGTCAGCCCCGAGCGCGCGCCGTTCGACAGCGCAAGCACGTCGATCGGCGCCTTCACGGCCGAGCTCGTGATGTTGACGATCCGGCCGAAACCGCGCGCGATCATCCCGTCGACGGTCGCGCGGATCAGCTCGATCGGCGTCAGCATGTTCGATTCGAGCGCGCGGATCCAGTCGTCGTGCGAGAAGTCGCGGAAGTCGCCGGGCGGCGGCCCGCCGGCATTCGTCACGAGAATGTCCGGCTGCGGGCACGCGGCGAGCGCGGCCGCACGCCCGTCCGGCGTCGTGATGTCGCAGGCGACCGCGGTCACCGACACGTTCGCGCCGGCGCGGATCTCCTCCGCGGTTTCCTCCAGCGTGTCGCGCGTGCGCGCGACGATCACGAGGTTCACGCCCTCGGCGGCCAGCGCTTCCGCGCAGCCGCGACCGAGCCCCTTGCTTGCCGCGCACACGAGCGCGGTCTTTCCTTCGATGCCGAGATCCATCGTCGATTCCCTGGTGGCGACACGCGCCGGCTCGGCCCCGTCGGCCGGCGCACGGACCCCGGGTGGGCCAGGCGGGCAATCGGGCGGGCGCGGGCGCGTGGATTGTCGTGAGACGTCGATATTATCCGGATCATGCGACGCGCCTTGGTAAAATTGCCGACATAAGCGCGCGGCCGGCTTGCGCCCGCCCCCGCCCCCGATCCTCTTTTGCCGCCAAGGCGCCCCCGTCATGAAACAGGACAGCCGTTTCCCGAATCTCTTCATCACCGATCATCCGCTGATCCAGCACAAGCTCACGCACATGCGCGACAAGGACACGTCCACGCGCACGTTCCGCGAGCTGCTGCGCGAAATCACGCTGCTGATGGGCTACGAGATCACCCGCAACCTGCCGATCACGACCAAGCGGGTCGAAACCCCGCTCGTCGAGGTCGACGCGCCGGTGATCGCGGGCAAGAAGCTGGCGATCGTGCCGGTGCTGCGCGCGGGTATCGGGATGTCGGACGGGCTGCTCGACCTGGTTCCGTCCGCCCGCGTCGGCCACATCGGCGTGTACCGCGCCGAGGATCACCGCCCGGTCGAATACCTGGTGCGCCTGCCGGATCTCGAAGACCGCATCTTCATCCTGTGCGACCCGATGGTCGCGACCGGCTACTCGGCCGTGCACGCGGTCGACGTGCTGAAGCGCCGCAACGTGCCGGCCGCGAACATCATGTTCGTCGCGCTGGTCGCCGCGCCCGAAGGCGTGCAGGTGTTCCAGGACGCGCACCCGGACGTGAAGCTGTTCGTCGCGTCGCTCGATTCGCACCTGAACGAGCACGCGTACATCGTGCCGGGCCTCGGCGACGCGGGCGACCGCCTGTTCGGCACCAAGAACTGAGCATCTGTACGGCCGCGCGGCGCGCGGCCCGGCCCGCGACGGCCCGCCTGGCCGTCCGGCCATGCGCGGCGGCCCCGATCCGGCGGTCGCCGCGTGATAAAATCTCGATCCACTCGACACGCGCGGCCCCGCGGCTTCATGCCCGCCGAAACGGCCGCCGATTCAACGACACATTGAAACAATCGCCCGCGCTGTGCGCCCGGGCACGGAGAAAGGTATGGCTGGTCATTCGAAATGGGCCAACATCAAGCATAAGAAGGCAGCGGCCGACGCGAAGCGCGGCAAGATCTGGACCCGCCTGATCAAGGAAATCCAGGTCGCGGCGCGCCTCGGCGGCGGTGACGTGAACTCGAACCCGCGCCTGCGTCTGGCGGTCGACAAGGCGGCCGACGCGAACATGCCGAAGGACAACGTCAAGCGCGCGATCGATCGCGGCGTGGGCGGCGCGGATGGCGCGAACTACGAGGAAATCCGTTACGAAGGCTACGGCATCAGCGGCGCGGCGATCATCGTCGACACGCTGACCGACAACCGCACCCGCACGGTCGCGGAAGTCCGCCATGCGTTCTCGAAGTTCGGCGGCAACATGGGCACCGACGGTTCGGTCGCGTTCATGTTCGATCACGTCGGCCAGTTCCTGTTCGCACCGGGCACGTCGGAAGACGCGCTGATGGAAGCCGCGCTCGAAGCCGGCGCGAACGACGTGAACACGAACGACGACGGCTCGATCGAAGTGCTGTGCGACTGGCAGGCATTCTCGGCGGTGAAGGACGCGCTCGAAGCCGGCGGCTTCAAGGCCGAGCTCGCCGAAGTGACGATGAAGCCGCAAAACGAAGTCGAATTCACCGGCGACGACGCGGCGAAGATGCAGAAGCTCCTCGACGCGCTCGAGAACCTCGACGACGTGCAGGACGTGTATACGAACGCCGTCATCGTCGAGGAATGATGTGCCGGCCGCCGTGTTCCTGTCGCGGCGGCGGCCCGACCGATTTCGCGGCCGGCGCGCCTGAGCGTGCCGGCCGCCCTGTTTTCTAGTCTGCGGGGAATCCCATGAAACTACTCGTCGTCGGTTCCGGCGGCCGCGAACATGCGCTGGCGTGGAAGCTCGCGCAGTCGCCGCGCGTCCAGATGGTCTACGTCGCGCCCGGCAATGGCGGCACGGCGCAGGACGAGCGTCTGAAGAACGTCGACATCACGGCGCTCGACGAACTCGCCGATTTCGCGGAACGCGAAGGCGTCGCGTTCACGCTCGTCGGGCCGGAAGCACCGCTCGCGGCCGGCATCGTCAACCTGTTCCGCGCACGCGGCCTGAAGGTCTTCGGCCCGACCCGCGAAGCCGCACAGCTCGAGAGCTCGAAAGATTTCGCGAAGGCGTTCATGAAGCGCCACGGCATCCCGACCGCCGAGTACGAAACGTTCTCCGACGTGGCCGCCGCGCACGCGTACATCGACGCGAAGGGTGCGCCGATCGTCGTGAAGGCCGACGGCCTCGCGGCCGGCAAGGGCGTCGTCGTCGCGATGACGCTCGAAGAAGCGCACGAAGCGGTCGACATGATGCTGTCGGGCAACAAGCTCGGCGACGCGGGCGCGCGCGTCGTGATCGAGGAATTCCTCGATGGCGAGGAAGCGAGCTTCATCGTGATGGTCGACGGCAAGCACGCGCTGGCGCTGGCGTCCAGTCAGGACCACAAGCGCCTGCTCGACGATGATCGCGGCCCGAACACCGGCGGCATGGGTGCGTATTCGCCCGCGCCGATCGTCACGCCGCAGATGCACGCACGCGTGATGCGCGAGATCATCATGCCGACCGTGCGCGGGATGGAGAAGGACGGCATCCGCTTCACGGGCTTCCTGTATGCGGGCCTGATGATCGACAAGGAAGGCAATCCGCGCACGCTCGAGTTCAACTGCCGGATGGGCGACCCGGAAACGCAGCCGATCATGGCGCGCCTGAAGAGCGATTTCTCGAAGGTCGTCGAGCAGGCGATCGCGGGCACGCTCGACACGGTCGAGCTCGACTGGGACCGCCGCACCGCGCTGGGCGTCGTGCTGGCCGCGCACGGTTATCCGGACGCGCCGCGCAAGGGCGACCGCATCAACGGCATCCCGGCCGAGACCGAACAGGCCGTCACGTTCCATGCGGGCACGACGCTCGACGGCGACAAGCTGACGACGTCCGGCGGCCGCGTGCTGTGCGTGGTCGGCCTCGCCGATTCGGTACGCGAAGCGCAGCAGCATGCGTACGAGACGATCAACCAGATCAATTTCGAAGGCATGCAGTACCGCCGCGACATCGGCTTCCGCGCGCTCAACCGCAAGAGCGCGTGACGTTGCAATTGCCGCCCCGCCCACACGCGGCGGCGGCCCCTCTGCCGGGGTTCGTTAGAATGCCCGGCAGAAGCCTTTTTTACGCCCCCCGCTTCGGGCGGGGGCACCCAGTCCAGACATGACCGATTCGACCTACGACGTAGCGCGCGTGCGCACGTACCTCCAGGGCCTGCAGGCACGCATCGCCGACGCGCTCGGCGCGCTCGACGGCACGCCGCTCGCGACCGACGCATGGCAGCGCGGTCCGGCCGAGCGCCTGCGCGGCGGCGGCTGCACGCGGATTCTCGAAGGCGGCCGCGTGTTCGAACGCGCGGGGATCGGCTTTTCCGACGTCGCGGGCGATGCTCTGCCGCCGTCGGCGAGCGCGGCGCGCCCGCAACTCGCGGGCCGCGGCTTCGAGGCGCTCGGCGTGTCGCTGGTGCTGCATCCGCGCAATCCGTACTGCCCGACCGTACACATGAACGTGCGGATGCTGATCGCGACGAAACCGGGCGAGGAGCCCGTGTTCTGGTTCGGCGGCGGCATGGATCTGACACCGGTTTACGGTTTCGAGGACGACGCCCGCCATTTCCACCAGACCTGCAAGGATGCGCTCGACCCGTTCGGCGTCGAGCTCTACCCGCGCTTCAAGAAATGGTGCGACGAATATTTCTTCCTGAAGCACCGCAACGAGATGCGCGGCATCGGCGGGATCTTCTTCGACGATTTCTCGGAGCCCGGTTTCGAACGATCGTTTGACATGATGCAAAGCGTCGGCGACGCGTTCCTGCAGGCCTACCTGCCGATCGTCGAGCGGCGCGCCGAGCTGCCGTACGGCGAGCGTGAGCGCGACTTCCAGGCGTATCGCCGCGGCCGCTACGTCGAATTCAACCTCGTATTCGACCGCGGCACGCTGTTCGGCCTGCAAAGCGGCGGCCGGACCGAGTCGATCCTGATGTCGATGCCGCCGGTCGCGAACTGGCGCTACAACTGGCAACCCGAACCGGGTTCGCCGGAAGCGCGCCTGTACAGCGACTTCATCGTGCCACGCGACTGGGTCTGACCCCTGCTTCAAGACAAGGACGCGTTTCTGGACACCACCGCCAGCCCCGCCCCGCTGCCGCGCCGTATCGGCTTGCTGGGCGGCACTTTCGACCCGATCCACGACGGCCATCTCGCGCTCGCGCGCCGGTTCGCCGAGCTGCTCGGCCTGACCGAACTCGTGCTGCTGCCCGCCGGCCAGCCGTACCAGAAGCGCGACGTGTCGGCCGCCGAGCATCGGCTCGCGATGACGCGCGCGGCCGCCGGCTCGCTGTCCGTGCCAGGCGTGACCGTGACCGTCGCCACCGACGAGATCGAGCACACCGGCCCGACCTACACGGTCGAGACGCTCGCGCGCTGGCGCGAGCGGATCGGCCCGGACGCGTCGCTGTCGCTGCTGATCGGCGCCGACCAGCTCGTGCGCCTCGATACGTGGCGCGACTGGCGCACGCTGTTCGACTACGCGCACATCTGCGTGTCGACGCGCCCGGGGTTCGACCTCGGCGCGGCGCCGCCGGACGTCGCGCAGGAAATCGCCGCGCGGCAGGCCGGCGCCGACGTGCTCAAGGCCACGCCGGCAGGCCACCTGCTGATCGATACGACCCTTTCGTTCGACATTGCCGCGACCGACATCCGCGCCCACCTGCGCGAATGCATCGCGCGCCATGCGCAAATGCCCGACGCATCGGCCGAGCATGTGCCGGCCGCCGTATGGGCCTATATTCTTCAACATCGCCTCTACCATTCCTGAATCCATGGATATTCGCAAACTGCAGCGCGTGATCGTCGACGCCCTCGAAGACGTCAAGGCGCAAGACATCAAGGTGTTCAACACCAGCCACCTGACCGAACTGTTCGACCGCGTGGTCGTCGCTTCGGGCACCTCCAACCGCCAGACCAAGGCGCTCGCGTCGAGCGTGCGTGACAAGGTCAAGGAAGCCGGCGGCGACATCGTCAGCTCCGAAGGCGAAGATACGGGCGAATGGGTGCTCGTCGACTGCGGCGACGCGGTCGTGCACATCCTGCAACCGGCCCTGCGCCAGTACTACAACCTCGAGGAAATCTGGGGCGACAAGCCCGTGCGGATGAAGCTCGGCGGCGGCAAGGGGAACGGCTTCGCCACGGCCAGCGAAGGCGACGACGACGAAGAAGAGGAAGCCGCGCCCGCACGCCCGGCGCGCAAGACGGCCGCTCGCCGCCGTTGAGCTCCGAGTCGTTACGCGTCTTCCGATGAAGCTTTTCATCCTTGCGGTCGGCCACAAGATGCCGGGCTGGATCGCATCCGGCTTCGACGAATACACGAAGCGGATGCCGCCCGAGCTGCGCATCGAGTTGCGCGAGATCAAGCCCGAACTGCGTTCGGGCGGCCGCAGCGCCGAAAGCGTGATGGCGGCCGAACGGCAGAAGATCGAGGCCGCGTTGCCGAAGGGCGCGCGTCTCGTCGCGCTCGACGAGCGCGGCCGCGACTGGACCACGATGCAGCTCGCGCAAGCGCTGCCCGGCTGGCAGCAGGACGGCCGCGACGTCGCGTTCGTGATCGGCGGTGCCGACGGGCTCGATCCGGAGCTGAAAGCGCGTGCCGATACACTACTGCGCATCTCGAGCATGACGCTGCCGCACGGGATGGTGCGCGTGCTGCTCGCCGAACAGCTTTACCGGGCGTGGAGCATCACGCAGAATCACCCCTACCACCGCGCATGACGTGTCGTCCTCGAGACGCGCGCCACGCGCGCATACCGAGATAACGACACCATGCCGTCCAGCACGTCCCCCGCGCTTTTCCCGATCCTCTACCTCGCTTCGCAAAGCCCGCGCCGCCAGGAGCTGCTGCAGCAGATCGGCGTACGCTTCGAGCTGCTGCTGCCGCGCCCCGACGAGGATGCCGAGGCGCTCGAGGCCGAGCTGCCCGGCGAAGCCGCCGATGCGTACGTGCGGCGCGTGACCATCGCCAAGGCCGAGGCCGCGCGTGCGCGCCTCGTCGCAAGCGGCAAGCCGGCCTCGCCGGTGCTGGTCGCCGATACGACCGTCACGATCGACGGCGCGATCCTCGGCAAGCCGGCTGACGCCGATGACGCACTCGCGATGCTGACGCGCCTCGCGGGCCGCGAACACGCGGTGCTGACCGCCGTCGCCGTGATCGATGCCGACGGCGAATTGCTCCCGCCCGCGCTGTCGCGCTCGTCGGTGCGTTTCGCGGCCGCGTCGCGCGACGCATACGCGCGCTACGTCGAATCCGGCGAGCCGTTCGGCAAGGCCGGCGCGTACGCGATCCAGGGGCGCGCGGCCGAATTCATCGAGCGAATCGACGGTTCCCATTCAGGTATCATGGGTCTGCCCCTTTTTGAGACTGCCGCGCTGCTACGCACCGCGCGCGTCGCCTTCTGAACCCACCATGAACGAAGAAATCCTGATCAACCTCACGCCGCAGGAAACGCGGGTCGCACTCGTCCAGCAAGGCGCGGTGCAGGAGCTTCACGTCGAGCGCACGCTGTCGCGCGGGCGGGTCGGCAACATCTATCTCGGCAAGGTCGTGCGCGTGCTGCCCGGCATGCAGTCGGCGTTCATCGACATCGGCCTCGAACGCGCGGCATTCCTGCACGTCGCCGACATCTGGCATCCGCGCCTCGCGGGCGAGCCGCAGTCCGGCACGCCGCACCAGCCGATCGAGAAGATCGTGTTCGAAGGCCAGACGCTGATGGTCCAGGTGATCAAGGATCCGATCGGCACGAAGGGCGCGCGGCTGTCGACGCAGGTCAGCATCGCGGGCCGCACGCTCGTCTACCTGCCGCAGGAGCCGCATATCGGCATCTCGCAGAAGATCGAGAGCGAGGCCGAACGCGAGGCCGTGCGCGCACGCCTGACGGCCGTGATCCCGGCGGACGAGAAAGGCGGCTACATCGTGCGCACGATCGCCGAGGATGCCACCTCCGACGAGCTCGCCGGCGACGTCACGTACCTGCGCAAGACGTGGGCGACGATCGTCGCCCAGGCACAGCGGCTGCCGGCAACGAGCCTGCTGTACCAGGATCTCGACCTCGCACAGCGCGTGCTGCGCGATTTCGCGAACGACGACACGACGCGCATCCAGGTCGATTCGCGCGAGACGTACCAGCGCCTCTCGGAATTCGCGGGCGAATTCACGCCGGCCGTGAGCCCGAAGCTGCACCACTACACGGGCGAGCGTCCGCTGTTCGACCTGTACAACATCGAGACGGAGATCCAGCGCGCGCTGTCGCGCCGCGTCGACCTGAAGTCGGGCGGTTACCTGATGATCGACCAGACCGAGGCGATGACGACGATCGACGTGAACACGGGCGGCTACGTCGGCGCACGCAACTTCGACGACACGATCTTCAAGACCAACCTCGAGGCCGCGCATACGATCGCGCGGCAACTGCGGCTGCGCAACCTCGGCGGGATCATCATCATCGACTTCATCGACATGGAGAACGCCGAGCATCGCGACGCGGTGCTGTCCGAGTTGAAGAAGGCGCTGTCGCGCGACCGCACGCGCGTGACGGTCAACGGCTTCTCGCAGCTCGGGCTCGTCGAGATGACGCGCAAGCGCACGCGCGAATCGCTCGCGCACGTGCTGTGCGAGCCGTGCCCGACCTGCCAGGGCAAGGGCCAGGTGAAGACGTCGCGCACGGTGTGCTACGACATCCTGCGCGAGATCCTGCGCGAGTCGCGGCAGTTCAACCCGCGCGAATTCCGCGTGATCGCCGCGCAGCAGGTGATCGACCTGTTCCTCGACGAGGAGTCGCAGCATCTCGCGATGCTGATCGACTTCATCGGCAAGCCGGTGTCGCTGCAGGTCGAATCGAACCTGAGCCAGGAGCAGTACGATATCGTGCTGATGTAACGTTCCGTCCATCCGCCGCCGGCATCGCCGCGCGGCGCTTCGATGCGGCGCCCGGGCCGCCCGCGCATGTCGCGCCGGCACCCGCCGCCGCCCTTTCACCCTACCCTTTTCGCATTCACCACACACCATGAGCCAAGGCCACAACCGCCGCCAGCGCAAGAAACTCCACATCGGCGAATTCCAGGAACTCGCGTTCAATGCCACCGCGCATTACCGCAACGAAATGACCGACCTCGAGCGCGGCGAACTGATCGATGCGTTCATCGACTTCGTAGAAGCGAACGGGCTGCTGACCGTTGCGTCGGCGGACGAAGGCATCGGCGCTTACGTGATTTCCGGCGCGCCGCGCGGCACGACGACCGACGCCGACCGCGAGCTCGTGCGCGGCTGGCTGGCCGCACGGCCGGAACTGTCCGACGTCAAGGTCAGCGAATTCACCGACGCGTGGTACCCGGAAGCCTGAGTTTCCGGTTTCCCCTGTTTCGTCCGGCGCGGGCGCCGGACGCACGCGAGGCGTGCCGCGGGCACGCCGCGCATGTCACCGCCCGTCACCCGTCCGCACCACCCCGCGATCCCTTCCTTTTCCCGACAGTCTGCCTCCAGCCAGCCGTCGAAATCGGACCTGAAAGCAAGACACGTTAAAATCCCACCTCGCGTGGTGCGCCGCCCGCACCCGCCATCCATCGCCAGCCGCGTGCCCTCGGGCCGCCCCCGACCCATGGAGTGAGTGTCAATGAGCGGCGGACTCCCGTTTCCCGCATCCCGCAGCAAGTCGTTGCCGTCCTCGACGGTCTTCCTGATCCTCGCCGCCGCCGCGCTGCTGTCCGGCTGCGGGCTGCTGCCGGTGCAGAATCCGCCCGCGCCGATCAGCGAGGCGCTCGTCGAGCCCGTCGAGGAAACCGCCGGCGAACCGCTGACGATGCCGCCCGTGCCGGCACCGACGCACCCGGAGGAACCGGAAGCGCCGAAGAAGCCGCACCGCGAAGTCGCGCGGCCGAAGCCCGTGCAACGGCCCGAATCGCCGACACCGCCGCCGCCGCCACCTCCGCCGATCGTTGCGACACGCCCGCTCGACCGCACCCAGATCCATGCGCTGCTCGACAGCGAGGTCGCGCGCCGCAACGGCAAGGTGATCGGCCGTGCGGTCGACATGGTGACCGACGCGAGCGGCAAGCCGCGCGAGATGATCGTCAACCTGCAGGGCTTCATGGGCGTGGGCGACCGCAAGGTCATCTTCCCGTGGAACGTGTTCCGCTTCACGCCGGGCGGCAAACAGGAGCCGATCGTGCTCGACGTGCCGTCGGGCGACCTCCCGCCGGCCGCGCGGCCCAAGGCCGTGCCGCTGTCCGGCTCGGCGGCCGCCTCGCCCGGGACGCGGCTGCCGATGCTCGACAGCGACGTCGAGCGCCCGAACGGCACGAAGATCGGCCGGATCGTCGACGTGCTGATCGACCGCGCGTCGCAGCCGCAGGCGGTCGTGCTCGACCTCGGCGGCCTCGTCAATACCGACCGCCGTTCGATCGCCGCGAGCTGGGGCGCGCTGCGCTTCGTCACGCGCGACAAGGCGCTGCATCCGCAGCTCGACCTGAACGACGCACAGATCAAGGCGTCGCCGCCCTACGCGGCCGACAAGCCGATCATCGCGGTTTTCCCGCCCGTTGCCCCGGCACCGGCTTCGTCTGCGAGCGCGACCCGATGACGATCAAGCATTCCGTCAGCGCACGCAGTCTCCGGTCCCTCGACTGGCTCAACTTCTTCGTTGCAAACGTTCAAACAGGGTTCGGTCCGTTCATCGCGTCCTACCTCGCGTCGCACAAGTGGACGCAGGGCGAGATCGGCATGGTGCTGTCGATCGGCACGATCAGCGCGATGGTCAGCCAGGTGCCGGGCGGCGCGGCCGTCGATGCGCTGAAGAACAAGAAAGGCGCGGCCGCGTGGGCGATCGCGGCCATCATCCTGTCCGCGGTGCTGCTCGCGTCGAGCCCGACGATCGTGCCGGTGATCGCCGCCGAGGTGTTCCACGGCTTCGCGAGCTGCATGCTCGTGCCGGCCATGGCCGCGATCTCGTTCTCGCTCGTCGGTCGGGCCGACCTCGGCGACCGGCTCGGCCGCAACGCGCGCTGGGCGTCGATCGGCAGCGCGGTCGCGGCGGGCCTGATGGGGCTCACCGGCGAATACTTCTCCGCGCGCGCGGTGTTCTGGCTGACCGCCGTGCTCGCGCTGCCCGCCCTGTTCGCACTCGCGATGATCCAGCCGACACACGAGGTGATCCCGCAGTCGTCGAAGCCCGACGATCGCGACGAAGCCGGCGAACGCGAAACGCTGCTCGAGCTGCTGCGCGACCGCCGGATGCTGATCTTCGCGGCGTGCGTCGTGCTGTTCCATCTGTCGAACGCGGCGATGCTGAACCTCGCGGCCGGCGAAGTCACGGCCGGAATGGGCGAGAACGTGCAGCTCGTGATCGCCGCGTGCATCATCGTGCCGCAAGCGATCGTCGCGATGCTGTCACCGTGGGTCGGCCGCTCCGCGCAACGCTGGGGGCGCCGGCCGATCCTGCTGCTCGGCTTCTCGGCGCTGCCGGTTCGCGCGCTGCTGTTCGCCGGCGTGAGCAGCCCGTACCTGCTGGTACCGGTGCAGATGCTCGACGGCATCAGCGCGGCCGTATTCGGCGTGATGCTGCCGCTGATCGCGGCCGACGTCGCAGGCGGCAAAGGCCGCTACAACCTGTGCATCGGGCTCTTCGGGCTCGCGGCCGGGATCGGCGCGACCCTCAGCACGGCGGCGGCCGGCTACGTCGCCGATCACTTCGGCAACGCCGTGAGCTTCTTCGGGCTCGCGAGCGCCGGTGCGCTCGCGGTGCTGCTGGTCTGGCTCGTGATGCCCGAAACGCGCGTCGCGAACGGTGATGCAGCCGCCGACGAACCGGCCGCCGCATCGCCCGAACAGGCGCGCTGACACCGGCGCGCCGCCATCACCTGCTTCTTGGCCAACGCATGATGGATACGATCAGGACACTCAACGAAGCCCGCCAGCAGATCCAGCAGTCGATCTTCGATCTGTTCAAGGGGCTGTCATTCAGCGAACGGCTCGCGCAAGGCGGGCTGATGGCGCTGCAGGCAGTGTGCGGCGCATGCCTCGCGTACGTGATCGGCCGCGCACTGCACACCGAGCAGGCCGTGTGGGCGGCGATCACCGCGATCGCCGTGACGCAGCACAACTACTCGGACACGATGTCGCTGTCGCGCGACCAGTTCGTCGGCGCGATGGTCGGCGGCGTGCTCGGCTTCGCCGGCGCGGCGCTCGGCGGAGACCGCCTCGTCGCGTATGCGATTACGGTCGCGGTCGTGATCGTCTGCTGCTGGTGCCTGAACGTCGGCAGCGCCGCACGGCTCGGCGGCGTGACCGCGACGATCGTGCTGCTGTTTCCGGGCAACGGCCCGCTGTGGGACATTCCGCTGATGCGGCTCGGCGAGGTGGCGCTCGGCACCGTGTGTGCGCTGGGCGTGTGCTGGGTGATGTCGAAAATCGAGCGCCGCTGGTTCCGCCACGCGGCGGCAAAGTGACGCGTTGATCCGGCTGCCCGGCGCGCATCGCGGCATCGCGATCCGTGCCGGGCCGTCGGCCAGGTCAGTCACCGATCCGCAGCACGATGCCGGAACCGATCTGCACCAGCAGGTGATCCCCGCCGACGCCGACCCATTGATAGCCGCGCGGCGGCGGGCTCAGGCGATAGCCGCGCCAGTCGTCGATCACGTACTGGCGATCGCGGAACTCGGGCGGAAGCCGGTCGCCCTTGTGCCACTCGCGGCGCGGCTGGTCGGCCCAGCGCGGCGGCACGTCGCCCTCATGGCGCATCTGGCCGGGCGGCATGTGTTTCGGGCCATGGCCGCGCTGCATGCCGTGGCCGCCCTGGTCGTCGTGGTGGTCATGGTCCTGCGCCATCGCGGCCGGCGCGGCGAAACCCGCCGCGATCAGCGCGGCCAGCATCATCCCGTGCATCTTCTTCATCGTGCCTTCCCTCCGTGTTGTCACGTCGAACGAAACCACTCGGACTGCCCGATGAAGACTAGCACACGGTGTCGCGGGGCCCCATGACCGCGCGTTACGCCGCCTGCTGCTGGTACTGGATCCGGTGCAGGTGCGCGTAGAGGCCGCCGTGGCGCAGCAATTCGTCGTGGCTGCCCTCCTCCACGATCTTGCCGGCCTCAAGCACGAGGATGCGGTCCGCACGCTCGATCGTCGACAGCCGGTGCGCAATCACGAGCGTCGTGCGGCCTTCCATCAGCCGTTCGAGCGCGGCCTGCACGTGGCGCTCCGATTCCGAGTCGAGCGCCGACGTCGCTTCGTCGAGGATCAGGATCGGCGCGTCCTTGTAGATCGCGCGCGCGATCGCGAGCCGCTGGCGCTGGCCGCCGGACAACCGCATCCCGTTGCCGCCGACGAGCGTGTCGAGCCCGTCGGGCATCGCGGCGACCGCATCGGCGAGGTTCGCGGCCTCGAGCGCGGCCTGCACGCGTGCGCGGTCGGGCGTCTGGCCGTACGCAACGTTCGCGGCGATCGTGTCGTTGAACAGCACGACGTCCTGGCTGACCATTGCCATCTGGCCGCGCAGCGCATGGAGATCGTAGTCGGCCACCGGCACGCCGTCGACCAGGATCGCCCCGTCGGTCGGGTCGAAGAAGCGCGGCAGCAGGTTCACGAGCGTCGTCTTGCCGCTGCCGGACGGGCCCGCGAGCGCGATCATTTCACCGGGCGCGACCTTGAACGAGATGCGGTCGAGCGTCGGCCGCTCGGCCGCACCGTAGTCGAACGTCACGTTGCGGAACTCGATGTCGCCGCGCGCATGTTCCAGCGACCGGCCGCCGCCCTGCGGCTCGGCCGGTTCGTCGATCAGCCCGAAGATCAGTTCGGCCGCCGTCATCCCGCGCTGCAGCGGCTGGTTGACGTCGATCAGGTGCTTGAGCGGCGAGATCACGAGCAGCATCGACGTAACGAACGCGACGAAGCCGCCGACCGTCGTCTGGTCGTTCGACGACTGCACCACCGCGATCGTGATCACGACCGCGAGCGCGATCGACGCGAGGAACTGCGTGAGCGGCTGCGCGAGGCCGCCGGAGATCGTCATGCGCATCGCGTAGCCGCGCAGGCGCTTGCTCATCTGCGTGAAGCGGTCCATCTCGTATGCTTCGCCGTTGTGCACCTTCACGACCTTGTAGCCGCCGACCGTCTCCTCGACGATGTACGACAGCTCGTTGGTCAGTGTCTGGTGCTCGCGGTTCAGGCGGCGCAGGCGGCGGTTGATCTTGCTGACGAGCCAGCCGATGCCCGGCAGGATCACCGCGACGATCAGCGTGAGCCGCCAGTTCAGGTAGAACAGGTAGCCGAGCAGGAAGATCACTGTCAGCGAATCGCGCACGAGCGTGACCATCACGCCGGTCAGCACCGACAGGATCTGGTTGACCTCGAACACGATCGCGTTGATCACCGTGCTCGCCGTCTCGCGCTGGAAGAACGACGCGCCCGTGTGCAGCATCCGCTGGAACATCTCGAGCCGCAGTTGCAGCAGGATGCGGTTCGACACGTAGTTGAGCAGGTAATTCGACGCGTACTGCGACACGCCGCGCACGAGCGCGAGCCCGATCACGGCCATCGGCACGTACCATTTCGCGCGGTCGCTGCCGTGCGAGCCGAAGCCGTGGTCGAGCAGCGGCTTGAGCAGCGCCGGAATACCGGCCTCGGTGGCCGCGACGACGCCCATCGTCATCACGGCGAGCACCACGATGCCGATCAGCGGCCGGATGTACGGCCACAGGCGCTTGAGGACCGTCACGGGCGAGGTGCCCGTGCCGTCCATCGGTTTGCGAAGAGTGTTCTGGGTTTCCAAGGCAATCCTTCTTGAGCCGCGAAGCGGCGCCCGGGCGTGGCCGCCCGGGATGTCGCCCTGTCGGGCGGGTGCCGAAAAGGGCTCAACATTATAGCCGCACCGCCCCGGCCGGCACGGTCATGGCCGATGCGGGCGGCGGCCGGGCCGCGGGTATACTGCCGCTCACCGTTTTCTCCGCCTTTTCCGACGATTTCATGGCTGAACCCTCCCTCGGCGTCGCACTCATCGCCCTCAACGCGTCCGCGCGGCTCGCACAGTGCCTGGCCGCGCTGTCGTTCGCCGACGACGTCGTCGTCATCGACGGCGGCAGCACCGACGATACCGTCGCGATCGCGCAGGCGCACGGCGCACGCGTGATCGTCGAGCGCGACTGGCCGGGCTTCGGCCCGCAGAAGAACCGCGCGCTCGATGCGCTCGACACCGACTGGATCCTGTCCCTCGATACCGACGAAGTCGTCACCCCGGAACTCGCGCAGTCGATCCGCGACACAATCCGCGCGCCGGCCGCGCAGGTCTATGCGGTCGACCGTCTGTCGAGCTTCTGCGGCCAGTGGATCCATCACAGCGGCTGGTATCCGGACTGGATCCCGCGCCTGTTCCGGCGCGGCGCCGCGCGCTTCTCGGACGATCTCGTGCACGAACGCCTCGTGTTCGACGGCGCCGCGCAGCGGCTGTCCGGCAAGCTGATGCACTACTCGTACGAGGATTTCGAAACCGTCGTGCGCAAGCTCGACACGTATTCGACGGCCGGCGCGCGCCAGCGCCGCGCCGCCGGCCAGCGCGGCGGCTTCGGCAAGGCGCTCGCGCGCGGCGCCTGGGCGTTCGTGCGCACCTATGTGCTGCGCCGCGGCTTTCTCGACGGCCGCGCCGGGTTCATGATCGCCGTGTTCAACGCGGAAACCGTGTACTACCGCTTCCTGAAGCTCGACCACGAACGGGCACGCTAGGCGCCCGCCCGGCATGCAGCCGGCCCGGCGTTACAATGCCGGCCTGCCCGCGCCGCGCGCGCCCGCCCGACCGGCGGCGCCACGCGCCGCCCGCCACGACGACTACCGAATCCGACCGCCATGTTCTCCATCATCATTCCGACCTGGAACAACCTGCCGTACCTCAAGCTCGTCGTCGACAGCCTGCGCCGCCACTCAGCGTACGACCACCAGATCATCGTGCACGTGAACGACGGCTCGGACGGCACGCTCGACTGGGTGCGCAGCGAAGGGATCGAGCACACCGCATCGCCGACCAACATCGGCATATGCCACGCGGTGAACTGGGCCGCCGCGCGCGCCACGCGCGACTACGTCGTCTACATGAACGACGACATGTTCTGCTGCCCCGGCTGGGACACGGCGCTCGTACGCCGCATCGAACAGATGCCGACCGACCTCTTCATGCTGTCGGGCACGATGGTCGAGCCGGTCGACACGCGCAACCCGTGCGTCGTGGTCAGCAATTTCGGCCGCGACGTCGAACATTTCGACGCGGCGGGCCTCGTCGCGGCGGCTCCGAAGCTCGTGCGCGCGGACTGGCTCGGCTCGACCTGGCCGCCGACGCTCGTGCACCGCGACTGGTGGAACCGGATCGGCGGCTACAGCAGCGAGTTGTCGCCCGGCATGAGCAGCGACAACGACTTCTCGATGAAATTCTGGGACGCCGGCTGCCGGATCTTCATCGGGGTCGGCGACAGCCTCGTCTACCACTTCCAGCAGAAGAGCACGGGCAAGATCGTCAAGAACGATGGCCGCCGCCAGTTTCTGAACAAATGGGGCATGACCCAGGCGACGTTCGACCGCTATTTCCTGCATCGCGGCGAGCCGGCCGGCACGCGCGTCGCGCTCGACACGCCGGCAGTCGTTGGACGCCTGAAGCGCGCGCTGCTGCGCTCGCGGATCAAGCGCGCGTTCAGCTGATCGCGCCCGGGTAATCGGATTCGTTTGATCCGGCCCCGTAAACGACACGGAAACGCGCCCTGCTTCGCGTATACTCTGCGCCGTTCGTCCCGGATCTCCCGCCGGGGCGCGCGGCGCGCAGCACGACGTACGCAAGCCGCATTCGTCCATTCGACAGGTTCCGATGCTTTCGTTTTCCGCTCCCGCCTCGCGGCGCCTGACCGCTGCCCGCGCATTCGCCGTCGCCGCGCTCTGCATGGTGCCCGTCTCGACCGCGCTGACCAACGTGTTCTGCGGGCTGTTCGCCGCCGCGCTCGTGATTTCTCCCGAGTTCTGGCGCGAGATGCGCTCGTTCGTCACCGACCCGGCCTCGCTCGCGGCGCTGCTGATCCTGGCCGCGCTGGCCGCCAGCGTCACCTATACGGTCGCGCCGCACAACAAGGCGTGGAACTGGGTGGCCAAGTACGACAAGCTGCTGCTGCTGCCATTCGCCGTGCTCGCCTTCCGTCATTCGAACTGGGCGCCGATCGTGCGGCGTTGCTGGTTCGGCACGCTGTGCGTGATCCTGATCCTGTCGACGACCAACTATCTCGGCCTGACCGCGATCGGGCCCGCGCACGCGACCGATCTGCCGCTGTCACGCGCCTGGGTGTTCAAGAACCACATCGCCGCCGGCATGTTCGGCGCGCTGCTGTTCTACCAGGCGGCCGATCTCGCGCTGGCGGCCCGCACGACGCTGTCGCGCGCCGCGTATGCGGGCGTCGCCGCGTGGTCGCTCGTCAACGTGTTCGTGATGCTGCAGGGACGCACCGGGCAGGTCATCGCGCTGCTGCTGATCCTCGTCGTCGCCTTGCGTTTCGTGCTGTTGCTGCGCCGGCAATCGGCGCTGCGCGCGGGGCTCGCCGCCGGCGTGCTCGCGCTAGCCGGCGTGGCCCTCGTGGTTGCGGTCGGCACGATGCGCAACGGCCGTCTCGCGGAGGTCGCGTCGGAAGTGCAGCAATACCATCAAAGCGACGCGGTCACGTCGTCCGGGCTGCGCCTCGAGTGGTACAAGAAGGGGCTCGAGCTGTATCGCCAGCGCCCGTTGATCGGCTATGGCGCGGGCGGCCTCGAATCCGAATTCGAGAAGCTCACGGCAGGCAAGACGGCGGCCGAAGGCCAGCTCACGTCGAACCCGCACAACGAATACCTGCTGATGGCCGTGCAACTCGGCACGCTCGGCCTGGTGCTGTTCGTCAACCTGATCGTGCAGATTGCGCGCGGCAGCCGCACGCTCGATCCGCGCTCGCGGCATCTGCTGCTCGGCTGGCTCGCGATCTTCGCGATCGGCAGTCTCGCCAATTCGCTGCTGCTCGATTTCGCCGAAGGGCACCTGATCGTGCTGCTG
The DNA here is from genome assembly GCF_004343765.1 of Burkholderia sp. SRS-25. Taxonomy (NCBI): domain Bacteria; kingdom Pseudomonadati; phylum Pseudomonadota; class Betaproteobacteria; order Burkholderiales; family Burkholderiaceae; genus Burkholderia; species Burkholderia sp. SRS-25. Next base: position 271,239 of record NZ_PTXM01000006.1, on the reverse strand, counting down.
GCCGGCATCCTGCTCGGCTGCGGCGAGCGCGCCGAGGCGCTGCCGCGCGAAACGTCGGCGATCCGGCGCAGCGCGTAGCGCGCAGCGGCCGACGCTCCGCCGGCGGTCGCTTCGGGCACCGCGGCGTTCACGATCGGTCTTCGACGGAAACGGGCCGGGCGGCAGGCTCGTCGCCAAACAAGCCGCCGGCAACCGGCAGGAAACGCGCGTCGCCTGCGCGTCAGTCGGAGGAGGTCCGGTGCAGTCGCGACGTATCGACGACGGCTTCGGCCGGGCCAGGCGTATTCAGTCCAAGCATCTCGGCCGCCGCAGCCTTCACGCGCTGCGCACCGAGATTGGCGAGGCAGTCGCTGCGGCTGTCGACCCTGCGCTCGCAGCCTTCGTGCCGGCACGGCACGCAATCACCCTCTCCCTGCAGCAGCCACACGTTCCCGTGCCGCCCCGAGCCGCGCAGCGGCCACGGATTCTCGGTTGCCGGCCAGTGCTGCGGCCACGGCCCCCAGCGCACGGGATCGGACGGGCCGAACAGCGCGATCGTGTCGGTGCCGGTCGCGGCCGCGACGTGCGTCGCGCCGGTGTCGGGCCCGATGAAAAGCCGTGCGCGCCGCACGAGTTCGGCGCTTTCGCCGAACGTCAGGCGGCCGACCAGGTTCAGTACATCGCCGCCCGCTTCGGCCGCGACCTGCTCCGCATACTCGCGCTCGCTGTCTGCGGGGCCGCCCGACAGCGCGACCGCAAAGCCGTGCTCGCGCAGCCAGCCGATCATCTCGACCCAACCGTCGAGCCGCCATTGCTTGTAACGGAACATCGGGTACGGATGCAGGACGACCAGCGGCTTGCCGGCACGGATCGCCGGCGATTCGGCCAGCCACGCGTCGAAGCGCGCGCGCCGCGCCGGATCGTCGCCGATACCGGGTGCGACGACCTCGGACACCGGCTCGATGCCGATCACGGGGGCAAGCGCCAGCGTGCTGACGACCGTATGCGCGGATTCGTGGTGATTGATCGCGATCCCGTTCAACATCATCCGCGTGAGCCACGTCACGCGGTTCGGATCGACGAGGCCGACCCGCTTGCGGCCCGCGAACCAGCTGTAGAAGCGCGGCCGGTCGGAGCTCAACGCCGCGCACGCAAGGTCGTAGCGACGCCACATCGACAGCGCGTCGCGCAGCCGCTCGCGGAAGCCCGCGCGTTGCGCAACGACGATCACGCGCCGCACGTCCGGATTGTGCTCGAGCACGCCTTCGGTGCCGCGAAACACCAGCATGTCGATCTGTGCTTCCGGCCAGCGGGCTTTCAGCGAACGGACGAGCGGCGTCGTCAGCAGCACATCGCCGATACGGCGAGGGGCTGCAACGAGGATGGTTCTGGGCGGGCGGGCAGAAGAAAACAGGGCCACGGCGGGTGTGTCTGGCTGGCTGAACAAGGCTGGCAATTTACAGGATTTTGCAGCAGCCGGCGCGACATGGCGAATCGGCCGTGCGGTTAGCCTGATGCGGCCCCGCTCGCGAGGTGCGGCGCGGCAGGCACACCGCGCGCCGGTGGCGTACGGGGTGCCTGCGATGCCCGGGGCGCTACGAAGCGACGGCCATGACCACCGGCGTCGCCGCGGCAGCCGCCGGCTGCGCGTGTACGGCGTCTGCCAACGGTTCGTCGCGATGGGCGGCCTGCGGCAGCAGGTGATTCACCGCACGCTCGACCGCGTCGACGCCGATTGCGTCGACGGTCGCGCCGGCGCGCAGGATCACGTGTGGTACACCGAGCGGATGCCAGCGCAGATATTTCTCGGGACGGTCCTCGAACAGCGCGGCGACGGGCACGCCGAGTGCCGACGCGAGATGCACGGGGGCACTGTCGGCCGAGACGATCACATCGAGCAGGCTTGCCGCGGCCACCAGCTCGGCGACCGACGACGGCGCAACATGGCGCGCACACACGTCGCGCCACGAATCGTTCTCGGGAGCATGGCCGACGGCCGGGTCGCGGAACACGATCACGTCGGCATGCGGCGCGAGCCGCTCGGCGAGGTCGCGCCAGCGATCGGCCGGCCAGCGGCGCTCGAGCGCCTTGTTCGTGACGAACAGCCCGACGCGCGCCTTCGTGCGCGCGCCGAGCAGCCGGTACCACGCATCCTGCAGCGCGCGGTCGGGATGAACCGACAACGCTAGGCGGTCGACGTCGGCGCGGCCGAGTTCGGGTACGAGCCGGAAACCCGACAACGCCTCGTGGCACATTGGCCGCTCGGCGACGTGCTCGGGCTTGCGATCGTCGAATTCGGTCTCGGCATCGTGCCAGCGGCAATCCTTCGCGCCGATCTGGCGCGCGAACTGCATGCTGCTGCGATGCATGCCGCCGTTCGGCACGACCACGAGGTCGAACCGCAAGCGACGCAGGCGACGCACCAGCCGCAGCCGGTCGAAGAACGCGCGCATCCGCCCGGGACGGTCGTTGCGCTCGCATTGACGGCTATAGACGTAGGTGTGGATCGTGTCGACGTCCGGGTTTCCGGCCAGCGCGGCCGCGTTGTAGCGGTTCGCGACCACATGGAGTTCCGCGCCGGGCCAGCGTTCCTTCAGCGCACGGAGAAACGCCGTTGTGCACAACATGTCGCCCAGAAAATCGATCCGGATCACGAGGATGCGCTGCGTCGGGTTCACATTGGCCATGGTCATGTGGAGACTGTCAGTTTTTTGTCGTCGCGACGGGCCATATCACGGCATCCGGTTCCGGGGCGCCCTGGTCGCATGTCACCGCTCGCCGCACGGATCCGCCCCCGTTTCTGTGCGCGATGCCGGCGTAATCCGCCGGGGCAAGCGGCGGTCAGCGCCGCGTTCGTGCGGCTAGCGCCGAATTGTATAGCGTCCGGATGGCCAGCCCAAGACCCCGTTTGCGTGAACATGCAAAAACGGCCCGCCGCACCGCGCGATGGCGATGCGACGGGCCGCATGGCGCGACAGCCGTCCTGCGAAGCCGCGATCAGTACGTGATTTCGACGACGCTGCCGTCGAACGTCGCACGCAGCTCCGCGAGCAGCACGTCGCTCGGCTTCACGCGCCATGCGTCGCCGAGGCGCATTTCACCCTGTGCCCGCGCGTTGCTGTAGTGGACCTGCACCGCGAGCCCGTTCGGCAGCGGCGCCTGCGGGCGACGACCGCCATCGCGCCCGCCGCCGCGCGGCGCCGGTGCTTCAACCACGTTCGCCGCCGGATCGTCCTTCGACACGTGCGGCTCGAGCACGCGGCGCAATGCGGCCGCGTCGGCGTTGCCGTTCATCGTCAGCCGGACAGCCTGCGCATAGCGGCTGCGCGCGCGCTCGAGATCCATCACGGTATCGGCAGTGAAGCGAATACCGCCCGTGAACGCATCGTTGCGCGCCTGCCCCTGCACGATCAGCAGTTCGTCTTCCTTGAACAGCGCCTTGTTCGCCTCGAACTGCTCGTTGAAGATCGTGATCTCGCACTGGCCCGAGCCATCGTCGAGTAACGCGATCAGCATCTTGCCGCGCTGGGTCATCTGCGTGCGCAGCGACGCGATGATGCCGGCCACGAGCTTGTCGCGCCCTTCCTTCAGGTCGCCGACCTTCTGCCGCACGAAGCGGCGCACTTCGTCGCGATATGCGTCGAACAGGTGGCCGGACAGGTAGAAGCCGAGCGCACCCTTTTCTTCCTGCAGGCGGCGCTTGTCGTCCCACGCGGGCTCGTCGACGAGCGCATGCGCGTGCGGCGACTCGGCGCCCATGTCGAACAGGCCGGCCTGCATCGCGTTCGCCTCGGCCTGATCGGCCGCCTCCATCGCCAGCGGCACCGACGCGATCAGCTGCGCACGGTTCGTGTTCAGCGAATCGAACGCGCCGGCACGGATCAGCGCCTCGACCGTGCGGCGGTTGACGATACGCCGGTCGATCCGCTCGCAGAAGTCGAACAGGTCGGTGAACGCCTTTTCCTCGCGGGCGCGCAGGATTTCCTCGATCGCGTTCTGGCCGCTGCCCTTCACCGCGCCGAGGCCGTAGCGGATCGTGCGCGAGCGCTTGCCGTCGGCTTCGGCGACCGGCTCGAACCGGTAATGCGAAGCGTTGATGTCCGGCGGCAGCACGACGAGGTTGTTCACGACGCAGTCGTCGAACAGGATCTTCACCTTGTCGGTGTCGTCCATCGCGAGCGTCATGTTGGCCGCCATGAATTCGGCCGGATGGTGCGCCTTCAGCCACGCGGTGTAATACGCGAGCAGCGCGTAGGCTGCCGCGTGCGACTTGTTGAAGCCGTAGCCCGCGAACTTCTCCATCAAGTCGAAGATCTCGTCGGACTTCTCGCGCGTGAGGCCGTTCTTCGCTGCACCCTCGGCGAAGATCTCGCGGTGCTTGGCCATCTCCTCGGGCTTCTTCTTGCCCATCGCGCGACGCAGCAAGTCCGCGCCGCCGAGCGAGTAGCCGCCGATGATCTGCGCCATCTGCATCACCTGCTCCTGATAGACCATGATGCCGTAGGTCTCTTTCAGGACGGGTTCGACGCGCGGATCCGGATACTCGACCTTCTCGCGGCCGTGCTTCCGTGCGCAGAAGCTCGGGATCAGGTCCATCGGGCCCGGACGATACAACGACACGAGCGCGATGATGTCCTCGAAGCGGTCGGGCTGCGCATCCTTCAGCATGCCCTGCATCCCGCGGCTTTCCAGCTGGAACACCGCGACCGTGTTGGCCTTCTTCAGGATCTGGAACGACGCGGGATCGTCGAGCGGCACCTGCGCGAGCGACCAGTCGGCCTTCGACGGATCGAGGCGGCGGATGTAGCGCTCGGCCCAATCGAGGATCGTCAGCGTCGTGAGACCCAGAAAGTCGAACTTCACGAGGCCGACGGCTTCGACATCGTCCTTGTCGTACTGACTGACCACGCCGCCGTCGTCGCCCTGCGTGTACAGCGGGCAGAAATCGGTCAGCTTGCCGGGCGCGATCAGCACGCCGCCCGCGTGCATCCCGACGTTACGCGTGAGGCCCTCGACGCGCTGCGCGAGATCGAGCAGCTGGTGCACTTCGTCCTCGTGGTCGTAGCGCTCCTGCAGCTGCGGCTCTTCCTTCATCGCGTCGGCGATCGTCACGTGCTTGCCCGGCTTGAACGGGATCAGCTTCGCGATGCCATCGGTGAACATGTAGCCGAGGTCGAGCACGCGGCCGATGTCGCGCACGGCCGCCTTCGCGGCCATCGTGCCGAACGTGGCGATCTGCGACACGGCGTCCGCGCCGTACTTCTCCTTCACGTACTGGATCACGCGGTCGCGGCCGTGCTGGCAGAAGTCGATGTCGAAGTCGGGCATCGACACGCGTTCCGGGTTCAGGAAACGCTCGAACAGCAGGTTGTAGCGCAGCGGGTCGAGGTCGGTAATGCCGAGCGCGTACGCGACCAGCGAACCGGCACCCGAGCCGCGGCCCGGGCCGACCGGCACGCCGTTGTTCTTCGCCCAGTTGATGAAGTCCGCGACGATCAGGAAGTAGCCCGGAAAGCCCATCTTCGTGATGGTCCCGCATTCGAATTCGAGCCGCTTGTAATACGTGTCGCGCTGCGCGTCGCGCTCGGCTTCGACCGGATACAGCTGCGCGAGGCGGGTCTCGAGCCCTTCCTTCGACAGCTGGACCAGGTAGTCGTCGAGCGACATGCCGTCCGGTGTCGGGAACAGCGGCAGTTTCGGCTTGCCGAGCTCGAGCTTCAGGTTGCAGCGCTTCGCGATTTCGACCGTGTTCGCAATAGCAGACGGCAGGTCGGCGAACAGCGCGACCATATCGTCCTGCGTACGGAAATACTGGTCGGTCGTGAAACGCTTCTGGCGCCGCGGATTCGCGAGGATGTCGCCCTCCGAGATACACACGCGCGCCTCGTGCGCGGTGAAATCGTCGTCGGTCATGAACTGCGTCGGGTGCGTCGCGACGACCGGCAGCTTCAGCGCCGCGGCGAGCGTCGCGGCCTGCTGGATGTAAGCCTCGGCGCCCGGCTGGCCGTAACGTTGCAGCTCGATGTAGAAGCCGCCCGGGAACACCTTCGCCCAGCGCTCGGCGTGACGGCGCGCGGCGTCTTCGTTGCCCGCGGCAAGCGCGAGCCCGATATCGCCCTGCTGCGCGCCGGAAAGCGCGAGCAGCCCTCGCGAGAGCTCGCCGTCGAGCCAGCTCGCGTCGAGCTCTGCACGGCCGCGATACTGGTTCGTGAGCCACGCCTTCGACAGCAGCTCGCACAGATTCAGGTAGCCGACCTTGTCCTTGACGAGCAGCAGCAGCCGCGACGGCTTGTCGCGATCATCCGGATTGGCGATCCAGACGTCGCAGCCGGCGATCGGCTTGATGCCCTTGCCGCGGGCTTCCTGGTAGAAACGGACGAGGCCGAATGCGTTGCCGAGATCGGTGAGCGCGAGCGCGCCCTGACCGTCTGCGGCCGCAGCCTTGACGATGTCGTCAATGCGCACGATGCCGTCGGCAATCGAGAATTCGGAGTGAACGCGAAGATGGACGAAGCGGGGATCTGACATGGGCGCTATTGTAGCCGCCTCGCCGCGCAGGCTGCCCAAAAAATCCCCGCCCTGGCCGTTCGGCCGATGTGCGCGACCGCCCGTCGCATGGCTGGCCAAACGGCAGGGTGCCGGCCTGGGCGCGGTTTGCGGGATAATACGGTTTTTCGAATCAACGCCCCGGCTTCGCACCCTTTTTTGCGGGCCGCCGTGCGGCCGTTTTCCCGTCGGACCATCATGACCATCGTCAATCTCGCCGCCTACCACTTCGTGTCGCTCGACACGAACGAGCAATGGCGCCCGCTCGTCACCGCCCGCTGCAACGAACTCGGCCTGCGCGGCACGATCCTGCTCGCGCCGGAAGGCATCAACCTGTTCATCGCCGGCACGCGCGAAGCCGCCGACGCGTTCATTGCTTACATCCGCCACGATCCGCTGTTCGAAGGCAAGTTCGCGACGCTGCAGTTCAAGGAAAGCCTGTCCGACTCGCAGCCCTTCCGCCGCATGCTCGTGCGCCTGAAGCGCGAAATCATCACGATGAAGAAGCCGGCGATCAAGCCGGAACTCGGCCGTGCGCCGTTCGTCGACGCGCGCACGCTGAAGACCTGGCTCGACCGCGGCCACGACGACACGGGCCGCCCGGTCGTGATGCTCGACACGCGCAACGCCTTCGAAGTCGACGTCGGCACGTTCGACGACGCGCTCGACTACCGGATCGACAAGTTCAGCGAATTCCCCGAAGTGATCGACGCGAACCGCGCCGACCTCGAAGGCAAGACGGTCGTGTCGTTCTGCACGGGCGGCATCCGCTGCGAGAAGGCCGCGATCCACATGAAGGAAATCGGCATCGAGAACGTGTACCAGCTCGAAGGCGGGATCCTGAAGTACTTCGAGGAAGTCGGCGGCGCGCACTATCACGGCGACTGCTTCGTGTTCGACTACCGCACCGCGCTGAATCCGCAACTCCAGCCCACCGAGAACGTCACGTGCTTCGCGTGCCGCGCGGTCGTCACGCCGGAAGCGCAACAGTCGCCGAGCTACGTGCCCGGCAAATCGTGCCCGGCCTGCGTACCGGCGGCCAGCGCCGCGTAAGCGCGCACTGCCCCGCGCCCCGATGACCGGCTATCGCGGCCGCTTCGCGCCGTCGCCCACCGGCCCGCTGCATTTCGGCTCGCTGGTCGGCGCCCTCGCGAGCTGGCTCGACGCGCGCGCGCACGGCGGCGCATGGCTCGTGCGCATCGAGGATCTCGACGGCCCGCGCACGGTGCCCGGCGCCGCCGACGACATCCTCGCGACGCTCGCGCATTTCGGCATGACGCCCGACGAGCCGCCCGTCTGGCAAAGCACGCGCGATGCTGCGTATACGGCTGCGCTCGAGCGGCTCGTCGCGGCCGGGCTCGTCTATCCGTGCGGCTGCACGCGCAAGGAAATCGCCGATTCGCTGCGCGCCGCGCACGAGCGCCACACGACGCTCGCCTACCCGGGCACCTGCCGCACCGGGCTGCACGGCAAGCCCGCGCGCGCCTGGCGGCTGCGCGTGCCGGACGGCGACGACGCGATCGTCACGTTCGACGATCGCTGGCAGCACACGCAATCGCAGAACCTCGCGACCGAGGTCGGCGATTTCGTGCTGAAGCGCGCGGACGGCCAATGGGCCTACCAGCTCGCGGTCGTCGTCGACGATGCCGACGCGCACATCACGCACGTCGTGCGCGGCGCCGACCTGCTCGACTCGACCGCACGCCAGATTCACCTGCAGCACTGCCTCGGCGTGCCGACGCCGCAATACCTGCACGTGCCCGTCGTCGTCGATGCCAACGGCGAGAAGCTCAGCAAGCAGACCGGCGCGACCGCGCTCGAACGCAACAATCCGCTGCCGGCGCTGCAGGCCGCGGCCGCGCACCTGGGTCTTGCCCCCGACGGCACGCTCGCAGGCACCACGCTCGATACGTTCTACGCCGCCGCCACGGCCGCATGGGCGATGCGCTTCGGGCCGCAGGCCGGCTGACGCACGCAGCGCGCCGATTTCGCGGCGACCGGGGATTGAGCCGGATGCCGACTGCATCCCCCCCGACGCAGCGTGCTGGCTTCCCCCATCGAGCCGCAGCCACAATGAAAAACGGGCGCATGCTCATCGCATGCACCCGCTTCTCCTGCAGCGCTCGCGCGCTGCGCCGTCACGTCCTCCCGGCTTAAGCCGACGGCTTGCGCGGCATCCCGAACCCGCCGAGCAGTGCGGCGACCTGACGCTTCGGTCCCTTCTTCTCGGGCTGCTGCGCAGGCTGCGCGTCGTCGTGCTGCTTCGCCGGCACCGACGGCTCGTACGGCTTCAGGAAGAAATCGTCGACCGGCGCTTCGTGGCGACGGTGATGGCCGCGCTCGGCGCCGGCCGGCCGGCGCCCCGCTGCGCCACGATGCTCATCGCGATCGCGACGGCCGCCTCGCTCACCGCCTCGTTCGCCACCGCGCTCGCTGTTGCGATCGCCGCCGCGCTCACTGCCTCGCTCGTCGTGACGATGGCGCGCCGGCTTGTCGAGCGCGAGCGTCTGCACTTCGAGCGGACGCTTGATCAGCTTCTCGATATCGGCGAGCTGCTTGCGCTCGTTCGGGCTGCACAGCGACAGCGCGTCGCCCGTCGCACCCGCACGGCCGGTACGGCCGATCCGGTGCACGTAGTCTTCCGCGCTGAACGGCAGGTCGAAGTTGATCACGGCCGGCAGTTCGGCGATGTCGAGGCCGCGCGCGGCCACGTCGGTCGCGACCAGCGCCTCGATCTCGCCGCGCTTGAACGCGTCGAGTGCCTGCATCCGTTCGATCTGCGTCTTGTCGCCGTGGATCGCCGACGCGACCACGCCGTCGCGCTCGAGATTGCGCGCAAGGCGGCTTGCGCCGATCTTGCTGTTGCAGAACACGATCACCTGCTTGAGGCCGCGATCGCGCAGCAGTTGCACGACGGCCGCCTGCTTGTCGCCTTCGGCGACGTCGTAGACGATCTGCGTGACGTTCGCGTTCGTCGAGTTGCTGCGCGCGACCTCGATCGTCTGCGGGTTGCGCAGGTAGGTCGACGCGAGCTTCTTGATTTCGCCCGAGAAGGTGGCCGAGAACAGCAGCGTCTGGCGCTCCTTCGGCAGCAGGTTCAGGATGCGCTGCAGATCCGGCAGGAAGCCCATGTCGAGCATCCGGTCGGCTTCGTCGAGCACGAGGATCTGCACCTGGCCGAGATTCGCCGTCTTCTGCTGCACGTGATCGAGCAGGCGGCCCGGCGTCGCGATCAGGATCTCGACGCCGCGGCGCAGTTCGGCCATTTGCGGGTTCATGTCGACGCCGCCGAACACGACCGCGCTGCGCAGCGGCGTGTGCTTCGCATACGCGTGCACGTTCGCGGCGACCTGGTCGGCGAGCTCGCGGGTCGGCGTGAGGATCAGCGCGCGCACCGGGTGGCGCGCCGGAGACGCGCTCGTGTTGGCCTGCGGCAGCAGGCGCTGGATGATCGGCAGCGAGAAGCTCGCGGTCTTGCCGGTGCCCGTTTGCGCGGCGCCCATGACGTCGCGGCCGGCGAGCACGACCGGAATGGCCTGCGCCTGGATCGGCGTCGGCGTCGTATAGCCCTGCTCCGCAATGGCTTTCAGGATATCGGCGGCAAGGCCGAATTGATCGAAGGTTGCGTCGACGGGCTTGGCGACAGAATCGGACATGGTGGCGTTTCGCTCAAAAGGCGCGGCGGGGACATCGTGCGTCAGGCCAGCCGGGCCTGCGCTCATCACAATTCGGAAATAGACGGAGCCGCGGCGCGCCGCGCGGCGCCGCTCTGGCGCTTGGGACCGGTTCAATGTGAACGCTGGACGCCAGGCCGTGCGGACTCCGTTCGGCGCGAATGCCGGCGGAAAGGGGCGTATTGTAGCACTGCGCGGCCATCTGTCCGTGACAACGCGGCGAACCGCCACAACGGCGGTTCGCGCGGCGGGCCCGGGCAGGCCCGCGCGGCCGGGGGAAGGCCCCGATCGGGCTATCCGAATCGGCCAGTGGACGATTTAAGGGGCCCGATCCCGTATCGTCTTGCCCAATCTCCCGCTGCCAGCCGGCGTGCCGAGCTGTCAGGCCCGGAAGCCGGCCACCGGCCGGCACCTGCGATACGATCCGAGTTCCCGCCCGGCGCTCAGCCCTTCTTCTTTTTCTTCTCGACCTGCACGCAGTCGCCCAGCAGCGGCGGCGAGCTCTGGTCGGCGATCTCGTCGCGCAGCGTCGCCTCCTTGCCCTTCGTCCACCACGTATAGCGGCCGGCCTGGTAGCGCGCGCCCGACGCCGACACGGTGTCGACGAACAGCATCTGCTTCCCGTTGACCGGCACGAGCGCGAAGCTCTGGCCGTTGCCCGCGAGCCAGTACGACACGCGCACCGGCTGCTTCTGGTTCGCGCACTGGTAGACGGTGAACTGGCGCGAATCGGCGTCGATCTCCTCGACGGTCAGCTGCGCGGCATGCGCGACGGAAACAGCCGTGCCGGCGAGCGCGAGCGCGGCGAGGGTTTGGCGAATCATGCAGGTCCTCTCACGAGACGGGTGGAAACGCGCCCCGCGGGGCGCGTGATTGTTGTTGGCGAGCGGGTCGCGATCAGGGATCGATGACGTCGGCACACGCGTCGGTCGGCGCAGCCGCGACATGGCCGACGAGCGGCACGATCTTGAGCCCGGCCGAGGCCACCCGGCACGGTGCGGCCGCGAGCCCGCAACCCGCGAGGCTCACTGCAAGCGCCAGCGCGGCGGCCAGCTTTCCGATACGCAGCCACTTCGGCGTCATCGTCCTCTCCTGATTACGTCAGCGGGCCGACACCGGCCGGACGGCCGCGGCGGCGCGCTTCGCGCGGTCGCGGGCTTCGTCGACGGTCGCGCCGGTCGCCAGCGCGACGCCCATGCGCCGCTTCGCGAAACTTTCCGGCTTGCCGAACAGGCGCAGGTCGGTGCCCGGCACCGCGAGCGCGTCGCGCACGCCCTCGAACGCGATCCCGCGCTCGTCGAGCCCGCCGTAGATCACGGCCGACGCGGCCGGCGTACCGAGCGCCGGATCGACCGGCAGCCCGAGAATGGCACGCGCGTGCAGCTCGAATTCCGACTGGCGCTGCGACGCGAGCGTGACGAGGCCCGTATCGTGCGGCCGCGGGCTCACCTCGGAGAACCACACGTCGTCGCCGCGCACGAACAGCTCGACGCCGAACATCCCGCGCCCGCCGAGCGCCTCGGTGACCTTGTGCGCGATCTCGCGCGACTTCTCGAGCGCCACCGCGCTCATCGGCTGCGGCTGCCACGATTCGACGTAGTCGCCCGCGACCTGCACGTGGCCGACGGGCTCGCAGAAATAGGTGCGGGTGGCGTTCGTCGCCGGATCGATCGCGCGCACGGTGAGCTGCGTGATCTCGTAGTCGAAATCGACGAAGCCCTCGACGATCACGCGGCCGTGGTTCACACGCCCGCCAGCCATCGCGTAGTCCCACGCCGGCTTCACGTCGGCCTCGGTCTTCACGACCGACTGCCCCTTGCCCGACGACGACATCACGGGCTTGACGACGCACGGCATGCCGATCTTCGCGATCGCCGCGCTGAACGCCTCGAACGAATCCGCGAACGCATACGGCGAGGTCGGCAGGCCGAGCTCCTCGGCCGCGAGCCGGCGGATTCCTTCGCGATTCATCGTGAGCTGCGTCGCGCGCGCGGTCGGGATCACCTCGGCGAGGCCGGCCGTCTCGATCGCCGCGAGCGCATCGGTCGCGATCGCCTCGATCTCCGGCACGATCAGGTGCGGCCGCTCCGCCTCGACGAGCGCGCGCAACGCGGCGGCGTCCGTCATGTCGATCACGTGCGCGCGATGTGCGACCTGGTGGCCCGGTGCATCGGGATAGCGGTCGACCGCGACGACTTCGACGCCGAGCCGCTGCAATGCGATGATGACTTCCTTGCCGAGTTCGCCGGCGCCAAGCAGCATGACGCGCGTGGCCGAGGGTGAGAGCGGCGTACCGAGCCGCTGACCGATCTGCATGTGATTACCCGCTTCTGGTGGAGGACGAAAACGGCTCCGATGTTAACACGCGCCACGGCGCCGGTTTTGCGCGTTTCGCCGCGCCGGCAACTGGCCGCGGGCCGCTCGCGAGCGGGCTGCGAACGTTTTCACGCGTGAAGTGTCGGCTCGCCTGCCGCGGCACGGGTGCGTTACTCTTACGCCTTGATCAGAATCCGATGAGGAACGAGGCTCATGTCCCACCTGTCCGCCGCCGCACGCGCACGCAACGGCCTGCTTCGCCCGTTGCGCGCGCCGCTCTGTGCGTTGACGCTTGCCACGCTTCTCGCCGCCTGCGCGATGCCGACCCATCCCGACTCCGCCGCCCCCGCGCCCGACCCGTACAACCCGGCCGCCGTCCAGCTGCTCGACGATACGAGCTGGGAACTCACCAGTTGGCTGAATGCCGACGGCACGCAGCGCGCGATCCCGCACGGCGACAACGGCGAGCCGATCAAGCTCGCACTGTCGACCGACTCGGGCATCCGGCGCGCCAGCGGGTTCTCAGGCTGCAATCGCTACATGGGCACCTACGCGATCAAGAACGGCCTGCTGAGCTTCGGGCCGCTCGCCGGCACGCGGATGGCCTGCCCGAATACGCTCGGCGGCCAGCTCGAAACCGCGTACCTCGACGCGCTCGCCCACGTCGACAAGACCGGCGTGCAGATGCGCGAGCCGCAGCAATTGCAGCTCGTGACCACGTCCGGCGCAACGCTCACCTTCACGCACCGGAGCCCCTGATGCACGGCGCGCGCGAAGGCCGACCGACCGCCTTCGCGTGGCGCGCCACGCGCGTGTGCCGCGCCACGCGTCGCACGGCGTGAATCTGAATGCACGCCGCGTTAGAGTCTTGTTCGCCGGCCGGTTAAACTCGGCGGGTCGCGCCCCGCGCGCCCCTCCCCACTCCTGTTTCAAAGCATGCACACGGTAGTCTTCGGCTGGTTCGGCATCTCCGCCGTCTGGTTCCTCCTTCTCTTCTGGCGTCTCGTGCAGGCGATGCTGCCTGGCGGTGTCGGGCTTGCCGGACGCGGCTCGATCCGTCTGTGGCTCGGCTTCGCCGCGGTATTCGTGGCGAGCTGCACGCTGACGAGCCCGCTGTCGGGCCCCGACTCGAACGCGCTCGGCCATGCGTTCTCGGCAGGCTTCGCCCACGTGCTCGGCCCGATCGGCACGCCGGTCGCGATGGTCGTGCTGTTCTTCGCCGGGCTGCCCTGGCTGACCGGCATCGGCTGGCGCCAATTCGCCGCGTGGGTCGATACGTCGTTCGGCGTCAAGCTGGCGCGCGACGGCGGTGATGACGAAGCGCGCGGCATCGCCGACCTGCCGCGCAGCGCGTTGCATCGCGACGACGACGTCGTCCAGCCGACCACCGCGCATACCGTCAATTCGATGGCGCCGCGCCAGAACGGCCGGTATTCGCGCCCGACGCTATGGAAACCCGACCCGCAGGCGCGGCCGAAGCCGCGCAGCAGCACGCCTGCGCGCCCGCACGTGGAACCTGTCGCGCCGTCGGGCTGGTTGAAACCGACCGCGCCCCAGCGCAGCATGCCGACACCGCCCGCGCCGATCACGCCGGCCACCGCGATGCCGCCGCCGACGACCGGCAGCACCGCCAGCCTCGCGCGTGCAGCCGCGAACTCGCAAGTCCCGCGCCCCGATCCGGCCCCGCTTCCTGCCGGATTCCAACCTGTCCGCCCGCGGCCGACTGCCGCGCGGCCGGCCACCGCCGCATTGAAGCCGACCCCGCCGCGTGCCACGGTCACGCCGCGGCCGGCCGCCACGCAGCCGCAGCGCCCGCCGGTACGCCCCGCCGCAGGAACCGGTTCGGCCGGCCTTCCGCCCGATGCGGCACGACGTCGCCCGGCACAGCCGACGCCAGCGCGTGCACCGCTCTATGCGTGGACGGAAAAGCCTGCCGCGCCGATCACACCGGCGCCGAGCGTGCACGACACGCTGCGCTCGATCGAAGCCAGCACCGCCCAGTGGGCGACACTGGCCGGTGCGCAGGACGATGCCGGGCACGCGGCGGCAGCGGCAACCGTGGCCGGTGTCGCCGCGGCTGCTGCCGGCATGGCAGCGCCGGCGGCAGCGGCCGTGCCGACCGGGCTCGCCTCCACGGCCCACGGCCTCGCAGCGCGTGACGCCAGTGCTCCGCTCGCCCACGATCCGGCGCCGGCGTACGACGACAACGCACCGATCGTGCTCGACGCGTTCATGCCGGCAGCGCCCGCTGCCCATGCACCGATCTCCGATGCGGGCGCCGTGGCATTCGACGCCGCCGCACCGCACACGGTGTCGAATACCAGCGGCGACGACGGCGCGTTCCCTCATCACGCCAATGACGAGATCCGGCACGCGAACGATGTCGCTGCCACGCCGGCATCGGGGATCGCGCCCGCGCCGTCGTTCGACGCGCCCATCGACCTCGCACCGTGGGAAGACCTCGCCAGCCCGCCGGTTTCCGCGTTCGACGCGTCCGCCTGGAACCCGGTCGCCGAGTCATCGACGAATGTGACGGGATCGGAAGCGGCCCATGCCGCCTTCGCGCAAGCAAGGACCGAGGCGGCCCAAGACCCCGCCACGAGCAACCCGCCGGCATCGTTCGATACCGACGACAAGTCCACCGCGCAACCCGCTCCTGCAATCGATCGCACCGCATCGGCCAGCGTGCAGGACATCGTTGATGCGCACGCCGACGTGAAGCCCGCCGAGAACATCGCGCCGTTCGCGGCCCTCCCCTCTTCGCCGATCGCCGAAACGACGCCGCGCGCAAGTGCCGAAACCAGGCCGTTTGCGGCGGCGGCACCGGCTGCGTCGAGTGCCGCACTGGATGCTGACAAGCCGGACACGGTGGAACCTGCAGCGCCGCCGGCGGCAATCGCTCAAGGCACCGCACCAGCGACAGCATGGACGTGGACGCCTTCGACGGCACAACCGGCCACGACAAATACGCCTGTCACCGAGGAATTGCCGAAATCGCCGGTTGCCGCTCAACCGTTTGCCGCCACGCAAACGGCTTCGGCAGGGACTGCGTCACCGCTCGTCGGCACCGCCCACGGTTCGACCGCGCAAGCGCCTGCATTCGCATCGGGCATTGCGCCTGTCACCGTTTCCGACTCGTCGGATGGGGTGATCGGCACGGCATCCGGCTCGCTTGCTCAACCGGTTGCGACGACCTTTGCAGTTGTTCCGCCGGCATCTCCGATCGGCGTCACCGGTGCTTCGTCGGCTTCGCTGTCGCAGCCGGCCGCTTCGGCATCCGCGGTTGTGTCTTCCCCCGTCGTGACCGGCGCCACGTCGTCGCCGACCGCATCGGCATCGACCGTGACGGACACGACTGACGGTTCGTTCTCCCGGGCAACAACACCCGCATCGCCCGTCGTGCCTGCCGTGACGCCGTCGACAGCCAGCCCGACGGCCTCGACATCCGGTTCGAGCACGCCGGCGGTCTCTCCCTCGGCACCCGTGAATGTCATGTCCGGCTCGAGCGCTGCTCCGTCCGCCGCGCCTGCCCCGACGCATCCGGCCACCCCGGCAACCTCGTCGACGGGTACGGCATTCGGCACATTCAGCCCCTCCGGCGCAATCGCATCGCAGCCGGCCGCGAGCCTGCCCGTGCCGGCGGCCCCTGCCGCCACGACGGCAACGTCCTCCGGCGCAGTCGCACCGATCACCACCGCCGCGACAACTCCGGCTCAACCGATCTCCGGCTCGCTGACATCCTTCGGCGCAACCACTGCGGCACTGGCTCCGTCGATTGCTTCCGCACCTGCTGCCATCGAAGCCACGACGTTCGCCCCCCCGGCCGCCCCGACCTCGTCGCCGGCAAGCTGGGCCGTGTCGAATGTCGCCGCGGCACCGTCAGCCACATCGCCCGTGGTACCGCCGCAACCCGCAGCAACGATCCCCGGCGCGAGCCTGTCCGCACCGGCGATCCCCGCTGCCCCGCCGGCCGAAGCAACCACCCCGGCAACCGAACCGGCCGCACCTGCCGCAGCCGGCTCCCCGGCCCCCGACACCCCCGCGCGCCAGCCGCGCCCGAACGCCTTCGAATTCCACGCACCCGCGTCGTTCAGCGTCGAACTGCCGACGCTCGACCTGCTCGAGCGCGCGTCCGCTTCCGGCGACATCGAAACGATCACCGACGAACACCTCGCGCAAACAGCGCAGGTGATCGAACAGCGGCTGCAGGAATTCAAGGTGCCGGTGACGGTGGTCGGCGCATCCGCCGGCCCCGTGATCACGCGCTTCGAGATCGAACCCGCGCTCGGCGTGCGCGGCAGCCAGATCGTCGGGCTGATGAAGGACCTGTCGCGCGGCCTCGGCCTCACGTCGATCCGCGTCGTCGAGACGATTCCCGGCAAGACCTGCATGGGCCTCGAACTGCCGAACGCGAAGCGCCAGATGATCCGCCTGTCGGAAATTCTCGAGTCGCGCCAGTACCAGCACTCGGCCTCGCAGCTGACGATCGCGATGGGCAAGGACATTACCGGCCACCCGGTCGTCACCGATCTCGCGAAGGCGCCGCACATGCTCGTCGCGGGCACGACGGGCTCGGGCAAGTCGGTCGCGATCAACGCGATGATCCTGTCGCTGCTGTACAAGGCGACACCCGAGGACGTGCGGCTCATCATGATCGACCCGAAGATGCTGGAATTGTCGGTCTACGAAGGCATCCCGCACCTGCTCGCGCCGGTCGTCACCGACATGAAGCTCGCGGCGAACGCACTGAACTGGTGCGTAGGCGAGATGGAAAAGCGCTACCGGCTGATGTCGGCCGTCGGCGTGCGCAACCTCGCGGGCTTCAACCAGAAGATCCGCGATGCCGAGGCAAAGGAAAAGAAGATCGGCAACCCGTTCTCGCTGACGCCCGAGGATCCGGAGCCGCTGTCGACGCTGCCGCTGATCGTCGTCGTGATCGACGAGCTGGCCGACCTGATGATGGTCGCCGGCAAGAAGATCGAAGAGCTGATCGCCCGCCTCGCGCAGAAGGCGCGTGCGGCCGGCATCCACCTGATCCTCGCGACGCAGCGTCCGTCCGTCGACGTGATCACGGGCCTGATCAAGGCGAACATCCCGACGCGCGTCGCGTTCCAGGTGTCGTCGAAGATCGACTCGCGCACGATCCTCGACCAGATGGGCGCCGAATCGCTGCTCGGGATGGGCGACATGCTGTTCCTGCCGCCGGGCACCGGTTATCCGCAGCGCGTGCACGGCGCATTCGTCGCGGACGAAGAAGTGCATCGGGTCGTTGAGTACCTGAAGCAGTTCGGCGAGCCGCAATACGAGGAAGGGATCCTCGACGGCCCGGCCGCCGACGGCGCGACGCAGGACCTGTTCGGCGATGCACCGGATGCTGAAGCCGATCCGCTGTACGACGAAGCCGTCGCGTTCGTCGTGCGCACGCGGCGCGCGTCGATCTCGTCGGTGCAGCGGCAGTTGCGCATCGGTTACAACCGCGCGGCGCGGCTCGTCGAGCAGATGGAAGCCGCGGGCCTCGTGTCGGCGATGGGCATCAACGGCAGCCGCGAGGTGCTCGTGCCGGCCGCTGCCGACTGAGCACGCCGGCAGCACGGCTGCGGGCATCGATACGGGCGCGCCGCGCAAGCGGCTGCCCGACATACGAAGGGCGCTGCATCGGCAGCGCCCTTCTTGCATCGACCGGAAATCGGCCGCAATTTACGACGCGACCGGCACCAGCTTGAAGTCGACCGGCTTGCCGACCTCCACCTTCTGCGGATTCGGGCCGAGCTGCCCCGTTTCGACATTTCGGCTGAACACGTAGAACGTATCGCTGTCCTGGTTGCCGACGATCAGCCACTTGCCGGTCGGATCGATCAGGAACTCGCGCGGCGTCTTGCCGAGGCTCGACTGGCGGCCGACGTGCTTCAGCCGGCCGTCGGCCTGGTTCACTGCGTAAATCACCAGGTCGTTCGCGTCGCCGCGGTTGCTCACGTACAGGAAGCGGCCGTCCGGCGACAGGTGGATCGCACCGCCGCCGACCTTGCCCTTGAAGCCCGGCGCGGTCATCGGCACCGTCTCGACCGGCGTCAGCTTGCCGTCGTGGTAGCCGAACACCTCGACCGACGCGTTGAGCTCGCTCGTCACGTACGCGTACCGGCCGTCGGCGCCGAACACCATGTGACGCGGGCCCGAGCCCGCCTTCACCGGCGTGTAGCGCGTGTCGGTCGGGCTGATCAGCCCGCGGCTGCCGTCCACCGTGTAGCGGTAGCCGTAGAGCTTGTCCGCGCCGAGATCCTGTACGAACAGATAACGGCCGTCCGGCGAAAACACCGTCGAATGCACGTGCGCGCCATCCTGGCGGCCCTTCACGGGCCCCGTGCCTTCATGGTGCACGGTCAGCGCGGCCTGGCCGATCGCGCCGTCGTCGCGCAGCGGAAACACCGAAAAGCTGCCGCCCGGATCCTTGGCGACCGAGTAGTTGGCGGTCACCAGGTACTTGCCGTCGGGCGACAGCGCGAGATAGCAAGGATCGTTCCCTTCCGACGACACGCGGTCGATGAAACTCAGCGCGCCCGTCTTCGCATCGAAGCGGAATGCGCTGACGCCGCCGCGCGTCGTCGCCGGCCCGTCGTCGCCGGGCAGTTCGTTGACCGCGTAGACGGTGCGACCGTCGCGGCTCGGCAACAGGTACGACGGATTCACGGTCTTCGCCGACGATACCGGCGCGACACTGCCGGTTTTCGTATCGAAGCGGTAAACATAGATTCCATCGCTGCCGCCTCCCGTATAGGTGCCGACGAGCAGGTTGTAGACGCCGGCGGCCGGGGCGGGCGATTGCTGCGCAAATGCGTGGGTCGCGGAAAGGGAAAGCACGAGCGCGAAACCTTTCATCCAGTGAGCGAGCCTAAGCGGGAACCCTCGTGTCGAAGCGCGTGCGTCACGCTCGCGTAAACGGTTGGGCATTGAATCCTCCTTGCGTCGAGTCGCTTCAAGTGTTGAGATAGGACGAAACGCCGGCCGTTCATGCGCTCCGCCGCCCGGCCGAGTATACGGGGCGCGGTGCCAGCGCGTGAAGCCTTGGCCGCCGCCGTCCGCATTGTGAACTCGAATACCCAAGGATCGCCTGCCCATGCCTGCCCTGATCGAAGACTACGCCCTCGTCGGCGACGGCCACACCGCCGCGCTGATCGCTAAAGACGGCTCCGTCGACTGGCTGTGCTGGCCCCGCTTCGATTCGGGCGCCTGCTTCGCGGCGCTTCTCGGCACCCCCGAGCACGGCCGCTGGCTGCTCGCACCGGCCGCCGACGCCGCGATCACGCACACGACGCGCCGCTATCGCGGCGACACGCTGATTCTCGAAACCGACTACGAAAGCGCCGACGGCGCCGTCACCGTGGTCGACTTCATGCCGCCCGGCAACGGCTGGTCCGAACTGGTGCGGATCGTCGTCGGCCGCCACGGCACGATGAAGATGCGCATGGAGCTCGTGTTGCGCTTCGACTACGGATTCTCGATCCCGTGGGTCACGCAGCTGACCCGCGAGGACGGCATGAAGGCGATCGCGGGCCCCGACACCGTCGTGCTGCGCACGCCGGTGCCGCTCACCGGCAAGAATCTCCACACGCTCGCGGAATTCACGGTGAGCGCCGACGAGCGCGTGCCGTTCTCGCTCAGCTACGCAGCCTCGCATCTGCGGCTGCCGCCCGCGCGCGATCCGCTGTCGATGCTCGCGCGCACCGAGAACTACTGGCTCGAATGGTCGGGCCGCTGCCAGGTGCAGGGCCGCTACGCGGCCGCCGTGCGCCGCTCGCTGATCACGCTGAAGGCGCTCGCATACGAGCCGACCGGCGGCATCGTCGCGGCGCCGACCACGTCGCTGCCCGAGAAGATCGGCGGCAACCGCAACTGGGACTATCGCTACTGCTGGCTGCGCGACGCGACGATCACGCTGCTCGCGCTGATGCGCGGCGGCTACTACGACGAGGCGCGCGCGTGGCGCACGTGGCTCGGCCGCGTGATGGCCGGCTCGCCCGAGCAGATCCAGATCATGTACGGGATCGCCGGCGAACGCCGGCTGCCGGAAATGGAGCTCGACTGGCTGCCCGGTTACCAGGACTCGAAGCCGGTGCGCATCGGCAACGGCGCCGCGAACCAGCTCCAGCTCGACGTGTTCGGCGAGGTGATGGCCGCGCTGCACCTCGCGCGGGTAGGCGGCCTGCAGGCCGACGACACGGTCTGGTCCGTGCAATGCGCGCTCCTCGACCATCTCGAGAAGATCTGGCAGGAACCCGACGAAGGGATCTGGGAAACGCGCGGCGGCCGCCGCCATTTCACGTTCTCGAAGGTGATGGCGTGGGTCGCGTTCGACCGCGCGATCAAGTCGGCGGAGATGTTCCGGCTGCCCGGCTCGCTCGACCGCTGGCGCGCGCTGCGCGACCAGATCCATGCCGACGTGTGCAACAACGCATGGCATGAAAGCAAACAGGCGTTTGCGCAGAGCTACGGCAGCGACGAACTCGACGCCAGCGTGCTGCTGATGCCGCTGCTCGGCTTCCTGCCGCCGGAAGATCCGCGCATCGTCGGCACGGTCGAGGCGATCGAGCGGGAATTGCTGCACGACGGGCTCGTGATGCGCTATCGCACGACCGACTACGACGACGGCCTGCCGCCCGGCGAAGGCACGTTTCTCGCCTGCAGCTTCTGGCTGGTCGACAACTATGCGCTGCTCGGCCGGATCGACGACGCGCACCGCCTGTTCAGCCGGCTGCTCGCGCTGTCGAACGACCTCGGGCTGCTCGCGGAGGAGTACGACCCGGTGGCCGGACGGCTCGTCGGCAACTTCCCGCAGGCGTTCTCGCACGTGGCGCTCGTGCATACCGCGATGAACCTGATGCACCACGAGGACGCGATGGCACGCGCAGCCGGCCAGCCCGCGCCTGCCGTGGCGACGGGGCGTTGAACGGGGGCGCGAGCGGCTTGGTCAGAGATCGTCAAATCGCAAAACTTTGATGAAAAATCGGGGAAATGTTGCATTGCACCACCCATCGTTGTCCGATATGATCGACGCGATTGTCCGGCTGCAGTGCACCATGGCCGGTCGCTGACCCACACGGCACGCCGCGACGCCCCACGCCGCCCTTGCGCACCGTCCCCCACGCGGGAGTAGTCTGCATGCTTTACCAACTGCACGAATTCCAGCGCGCCATGCTGAGCCCGCTGACGGCCTGGGCCCAGGCCGCTTCCAAATCGTTCGCCAATCCGTCCAGCCCGTTCTCGCTGATGCCGGGCGCGACGCGGATGGCCGCCGCGTACGAGCTGATGTACCGGCTCGGCAAGGATTACGAGAAGCCCGAATTCAACATTCATCAGATCGTCAAGGACGGCCACAACATCCCGATCGTCGAGCAGACGATCGTCGAGAAGCCGTTCTGCCGGCTGCTGCGCTTCAAGCGCTATTCGGACGACGCCGACGCCGTCACGCAACTGAAGGACGAACCGGTCGTGCTGGTCTGCGCGCCGCTGTCGGGCCACCACTCGACGCTGCTGCGCGACACCGTGCGCACGCTGCTGCAGGATCACAAGGTCTACATCACCGACTGGATCGACGCGCGGATGGTGCCGGTCGAGACCGGCCCGTTCCACCTGCACGACTACATCGCGTACATCCAGGAGTTCATCCGTCACATCGGCGCGCGCAACCTGCACGTGATCTCGGTGTGCCAGCCGACGGTGCCGGTGCTCGCGGCGATCTCGCTGATGGCGAGCCGCGGCGAGGACACGCCACTCACGATGACGATGATGGGCGGCCCGATCGATGCGCGCCGCAGCCCGACGTCGGTGAATTCGCTCGCCACGCAGCACTCGACCGCGTGGTTCGAGAACAACGTGATCCACACGGTGCCGGCGAACTATCCGGGCGAAGGCCGTCAGGTGTATCCGGGCTTCCTGCAGCACACGGGCTTCGTCGCGATGAACCCGGAACGCCACGCGCAATCGCACTGGGATTTCTACCAGAGCCTGCTGCGCGGCGACGAGGACGACGCCGAAGCGCACCGCCGCTTCTATGACGAATACAACGCGGTGCTCGACATGGCCGCCGAGTATTACCTCGAGACGATCCGCGTCGTGTTCCAGGAATTCCGCCTGGCCGAAGGCACGTGGGATGTCCAAGGCGAACGCGTGCGTCCGCAGGACATCCGGCACACCGCGCTGATGACGATCGAGGGCGAACTCGACGACATCTCGGGCAGCGGCCAGACGCACGTCGCGCATGAGCTGTGCACGGGCATCCCGCAGGACCAGCGCCGCAGCCTGACCGCCGAGAAGTGCGGTCACTACGGGATTTTCTCGGGCCGCCGCTGGCGCACGATCATCTATCCGCAGCTGCGCGATTTCATCCGCGAGCATGCACCGGAACCGAAGCACGGTGCGACGAAGGATGTCCCGGAAACGCGGGCCACCAAGACGCTCTCCGCCGTGCCGGCAGGCGACACACCGGCCGAAACGACGCGCGCCACGGCAGCGAAGCGCACACGTGCGAAGGTGCCGGCGAAGGCCGCCGCACCGGCTCCCGTCAAGGCTGCTCCGGCCGCGAAACGCGCCGCCGCCGGCAGCCCGCGCGCAAAGGCCGTGCGCACGCGCAAGGCTGCCTGAGCACCGCGTTCCGACGAAAAAACGCCGCCGTTGCCTGCGCACGGCGGCGTTTTTGCATCCGGCGGCCGCTTCAGCGCGGTCAGCGCATCAGCGCCTCAGCAGATACGCGAGCAGCACTTCGGTGTTCATCCTGACCATCTCCGCGCGCTCGTCGGCGTCGGTGAAGTCCCGGCCGAGCGTCGCGGCGAGCGTGAAGCGGTTCGACACGATGTAGTAGCCGAGCCCCGACAGCGTCACGTAGAAGCGCAACGGATCGACGTCGGCGCGGAACAACCCGGCCTTCTGGCCGCGCATCAGCACGTTGCCGAGCTTCGCGACGATCGGCGACATCATCTCGCGGATCCGCGTCGACTTGTGCAGGTAGCGCGCTTCGTGCAGGTTCTCGTTGTTGATGAGCCTGAGCAGTTCCGGATGGTCGCGGTAGTAGTCCCAAACGAAATGCGCGAGCCGCGTGACGGCTTCGACCGGCGCGACGCCGTCAAGATCGAGCTCGCGCTCGGCCTCGGTCAACGCGGAAAACGCGTGTTCGAGCACGGCCGTGAACAACTGCTCCTTGCTGCCGAAGTAGTAATAGAGCATGCGCTCGTTGGTTTCGGCCCGGCGCGCGATCTGGTCGACGCGCGCGCCGAACAGCCCTCCACTCGCGAACTCTTCGGCCGCCGCCATCAGGATGCGGCGGCGCGTACCTTCAGGATCTCTTTTGATTTTTGGCTGATTCATGGTGGCGTTTTGCTATGTGAGCCGCGTGATCCGGACCGGCACCCCCACCGCCTTGGCGCCGGCGCACCCTGGAACGAGCGCGCCGCGGGCGGCCGCCCTCCTGCTGAGCCCCTGCAAAAAAGCGGTTCGATTATGCGCACAGACGGCGTCCAGCGCAATGCGGGAAATCGGCGATAATCGAGCTTTGGCAAACCTTTCCGGCCGAGCTTCACGCGGCCGAGAGCCATTCGGCGCCGCTGCGCCCGTTGTCACCGTGACCGATTCCAAAACACTCGCAGATCGCATCGAAGATCTGCTTCCCCAGACGCAATGCACGAAGTGCGGCTATAACGGCTGTCGCCCGTACGCCGAGGCGATCGCCGCCGGCGACGCGAACTACAACCAGTGCCCGCCCGGCGGCGCCGAAGGCATCGCGCGCCTGTCGAGCCTGCTCGGCAAACCGGTGATTCCGCTGAACCCCGTCAACGGCAGCGAGCATCCGCGCGCGGTCGCCTTCATCGACGAAAGCCTGTGCATCGGCTGCACGCTGTGCATGCAGGCGTGCCCGGTCGACGCGATCGTCGGCGCGCCGAAGCAGATGCACACGATCATCGAGTCGCAGTGCACCGGTTGCGACCTGTGCGTGCCGCCCTGCCCGGTCGACTGTATCGCGATGCTGCCGGTGACCGGCGAACGCACCGGCTGGGACGCGTGGTCGCAGGAACAGGCCGATGCCGCACGCGAGCACCATGACCTGCGGCTCGCGCGCCAGCGCCGCGAACGCGAGGCCGCCGAAGCGCGCGCGGCCGCCCGCCGCGCGGCCAGTGCCGCGAAGCCGGCTGCGGCACAAGCGGAAACCCGATCCGCCGCACCGGCAGCGGACGACGCCGACGCGAAGAAGCGCGCGATCATCGCCGCCGCGCTCGAACGGGCGCGCAAGAAGAAGGAAGAGCTGTCCGGGCAAGACGCCGGACCGAAGAACACCGAAGGCGTGAGCGCGGCCGTCCAGGCGCAGATCGATGCGGCCGAGGCGCGCCGCAAGCGGCTCGCCGAACAACAGGCCCAGCGCGACGCCGAAGCGGCGGCCGCGCGCGGCAACGACGAAGAGAACGACGCAGGCAACGACGGCCCGGGAGGGCCGTCCGCACCGCCCGACCAGAACGCTCCATGAACGCCAGCAAACGACGCGCGATCTACGAAACGCTGCAGAGCCTCAATCCGCATCCGACCACCGAGCTCGAATACTCGACGCCGTTCGAGTTGCTGATCGCCGTGATGCTGTCCGCGCAGGCGACCGACGTATCGGTCAACAAGGCGATGCGGAAGATGTTTCCGGTCGCGAACACCCCGCGACAAATCGTCGCACTCGGCGAAGAAGGCGTCACCGAGTACATCAAGACGATCGGCCTGTACCGGACCAAGGCGAAAAATGTGGTCGCGACGTGCCGGATCCTGCTGGACCGCTACGACGGTGAAGTGCCGGCCGATCGCGAAGCGCTCGAAGGGCTGCCGGGCGTCGGCCGCAAGACCGCGAACGTCGTGCTGAACACCGCGTTCGGCCAGCCGACGATCGCGGTCGACACGCATATCTTCCGCGTCGCGAACCGCACCGGCCTCGCGCCGGGCAAGGACGTGCGCGCCGTCGAGTCCGCGCTCGAGAAGTTCACCCCGAAGGAATTCCTGCAGGACGCGCATCACTGGTTGATCCTGCACGGGCGCTACGTGTGCAAGGCCCGCAGGCCCGAATGCTGGCACTGCGCGATCGAGCCGCTGTGCGAATTCCGGCCGAAGACGCCGCCGCCCAACGAGTGACGCGCCACCGCCGCTGACGTGCCGCAGGCCGCCCGGCGCCACGCGGCCGGGCGCATGCGCGCCACGTCGGCCGTAGGCCGTCGGTCGGCCGTCCAACCGCAACCGCAGCCGCAGCCGCAGCCGCAACCACGATAGCGCGTCTCCACCCGCGCCATCACCCCACTTTCCCCGTCCGGACTACGCGTTGGACGTCGCCGTCGCGTCGTCTGCCGCCGCGCCGCCCGCGCGCACCAGCGCCAGCACGGCAGCCAGAATCGCCACGCCGCCCGCCCACTGCAGCGGCGACAGCGCTTCGCCGAACAGCAGCGCCGCAAGCGCGACCGTCACGACCGGTTCGAGCGTCGACAGCATCGACGTGCGTGCGGCCCCAAGCCGTTCGAGCCCGGCAAAGAACGCGAGCATCGCGGCGACCGTCGACACGAGCGCGATCGCGAGCATCGACGCCCAGCCGCCGGCCGTCGCGGGCCAGCGCGGCGGCGCGCCGAACGCAGCGGTCCGCACGACGGCGATCGCCACGAGCGTCGCGGTTGCCGACAGGCAGATGATCGCGGTGGTCGCGAGCGGATCGACGCCGCGCGTGGCCTTCGTGCCGCCGACGATGTACAGCGAATAGATCACCGCGGCGGCCAGCGCGAGCGCGATCCCGAGCGGCTCGCCATGCCCGCCGCCGACCATCAGCGCCGAACCCGCGACGCACAGCACGAGCGCAACGCCCTTCGCGCGCGTGAGGCGCTCGCCGAGCCACCATGCGGCCAGCAGCGTGACGAAGGCCGGATACAGGTAAAGCAGCAGCGCGACTAGGCTCGCCTGCGCGTGCTGCAGCGCGCTGAAATAGCAGAACGACTGCCCCACGTAGCCGAGCGCCCCCATCGCCACGAGCGGCGCGAGCGCGCGCCCGCGCGGCCATGCGACGCGGCGATGCCGTGCGATCGCGGCGAGCACCGCGCCGCCGATCGCGAAGCGCACGATCAGCAGCCCGAGCACGTCGACGCCGGCCGCATATGCGTAGCGGCCGAAGATCGCCATCGCGCCGAATGCGGCGGCGGACAGCGCGACATAGAGCGTGCCCTGCAGGGCGGCGGACGACGGGCGGGCGGTGTCGGTCATGATGGAATGGGGACGATCGGCGTGGCGCCGGAAATCGTCGGAGTGTAACGGTGCGGCGGCGGCGAGCCTAGCCCGCGCTTACCCGTTCCCGGGCGCTGGCCGGGCACCGTGGAAACCGGCCTGCACGGCGTACCGGAGCGTCCCGCTGACGACCGGCACCGCCACCCCGCTCCCGCCCGCCGCCAGCGCCGTCCGCCGACCCGGCGTACAATGCGCGACGCGGCATCACGCCGTCCGAATCACGACGTTTCCCCACCATGTTCAATCCAAGCCGCGACGAAGTGCGTCGCTTTTTCACCGAGACCTGGCGCAAGCAGCGCGCCGGCGAGATCCTGACGCCGCTGGAAGCGATGGCAGCCGACTGGATCGTCGAGCATCCCGAGTACCACGACGAACTCGCCGACGCCGATGGCGCGACCGCGCGCGAGTACACGCCCGAGGAAGGCCGCACGAACCCGTTCCTGCACCTGTCGATGCATCTCGCGATCAGCGAGCAGCTGTCGATCGATCAGCCGCCCGGCATCCGCGCCGCGCACGACAAGCTCGCGGCCAAGCTCGACTCGACCCACGACGCGCAGCACGTGATCATGGAATGCCTCGGCGAGACGATCTGGGAAGCGCAGCGCACCAGCACGCCGCCCGATACCGACGCGTACCTGCAGCGCATCCTGCGTCGCGCCTCGCGCGACTGAGCGCCGCGGCGCCGGCGCGCGGACAAAAAAATACCCCGCCTCGGCGGGGTATTTTTACTGCGCGAGCCCGTCGGGCCCGTCGCGCTTACTTCTTGAACACGAGATCGGTTTCTTTCAGCGACTCGATGTAGGCCGCGATGTCCTTCATGTCGCTGACCGACAGGCTCTGCACCTGCGCCTGCATGATCGCGTTGTTGCGACCGAGCAGCGGATTCGTCAGGCCCATCTGGTACTGGCGCATCGCCCACACGAGGTAGTCGGCGTGCTGGCCGGCGAGGCGCGGATATTCGGCGTTGATCGGCTTGTTCATCTGCGCGCCGTGGCAGGCGGCGCAGTTGTGCGATTCGACCAGTTCCTTGCCCTTCGTGATGTCCGCCGCGTGTGCGGTACCGATCGCGAGGCCGGCCGCCAGTGCAACCGCCGCCGTCTTGAATGCGTTGTTCATGAATGCTCCTGTCCCGCCGGTCAGATCGGCGGCGCGCGCTTTACTTGTAGGGATTGTCCTTCGTGTCGGCCTTCTGGACGGCGTAGTACGCCGCCAGATCCGCGATGTCCTGGTCCGTCAGCGAACCGGCGATCGCATTCATCGACGGGAAGTGACGATCCTTCTTGCGATAGGCCTTCAGCGCGTTCTCGAGGTATTGCTGGTTCTGGCCGCCGAGGACAGGCACCCGGTAGACCTCCGGATACGCCGCGCGGTAGTCCTGGATGCCGTGGCAACCGATGCACATGGCGGCCTTGCTCGCCCCGTCCTTCGGGTTGCCGACCACACCGGCCGCCTGCGCGCTGCCCGCGAGCGCCACGAGCGCTGCGACAACGACGTGTTTGCCGACGAATTTGTTCATAGCTCTTGTAACCTAGCTTGAGGGGAAACTGGCGCCGAAGCGGCAACGGCCCGCGCCGTTATGCTTATCAGGTCGCCACGCAGGCCAAAAAAAACGGCCAGATTGTACCGCGTCGGCGGGGAACGCGTCCACAAGGCACCCCGGTTCTCCCCGCCACAGCCCCGCAACGATACGCGGGCGCGGCCCAACCGGACAGCCCTTCTGACTTATACTGGGTTTTTTCCCCCGATTGAGAAGAGCGCCGCCATGCGTTTCGAAGGGTCCTCGCACTACGTCGCCACCGACGATCTGAAGCTCGCGGTCAATGCCGCCCTGACGCTGCAACGCCCGCTGCTGATCAAGGGCGAGCCCGGCACCGGCAAGACCATGCTCGCCGAGGAAGTGGCCGCCGCGCTCGACATGCCGCTGCTGCAGTGGCACATCAAGTCGACCACGAAAGCGCAGCAGGGCCTGTACGAATACGACGCCGTATCGCGGCTGCGCGATTCGCAGCTCGGCGACGAGCGCGTGAAGGACATCTCGAACTACATCGTCAAGGGCGTGCTGTGGCAGGCGTTCGATGCCGAGCACCCGAGCGTGCTGCTGATCGACGAGATCGACAAGGCCGACATCGAATTCCCGAACGACCTGCTGCGCGAGCTCGACCGGATGGAGTTCCACGTGTACGAAACACGCGAAACGGTCCGCGCGAAGCACCGCCCGCTCGTCATCATCACGTCGAACAACGAGAAGGAGCTGCCCGACGCGTTCCTGCGCCGCTGCTTCTTCCACTACATCCAGTTTCCCGACCCGGCGACGATGCAGAAGATCGTCGCGGTCCATTTCCCGGACATCCGCGAAGAGCTGCTGCGCGCGGCGCTCGAGAGTTTCTTCGAATTGCGCGGTGTGTCGGGCCTGAAGAAGAAGCCGTCGACGTCCGAGCTGCTCGACTGGCTGAAGCTGCTGCTCGCCGAGAACATTCCGGCCGACCAGCTGCGCGGCGTGGATGCGAAGCAGATCGTGCCGCCGCTCGCGGGCGCGCTGCTGAAGAACGAGCAGGACCTGAGCCTGCTCGAACGGCTCGTCTACATGAACCGGCACAACCGGTAATCCTCCCTCACCCGCGAAGGCCCGGCCATGCTGCTCAATTTCTTCTACGCGCTGCGCGCAGCCAAGCTGCCCGTCTCGGTGAAGGAATACCTGACGCTGCTCGAATCGCTGAAGGCCGGCCTGATCTCGCCGTCGATCGACGCGTTCTACTTCCTTGCGCGGATGACGCTCGTCAAGGACGAGCAGTACTTCGACAAGTTCGACCAGGCGTTCGGCGCATATTTCCACGGCGTGTCCGCGCTGCCGTCCGAAGCATTCGACATTCCGCTCGACTGGCTCGAGAAACGCCTCGAGCGCGAGCTGTCACCCGAGGAAAAGGCGCAGATCGAGGCGATGGGCGGGCTCGACAAGCTGATGGAGCGCCTGAAGGCACTGCTCGACGAGCAGAAGGAGCGCCACGAAGGCGGCAACAAGTGGATCGGCACCGGCGGCACGTCGCCGTTCGGGCACGGCGGCTACAACCCGGAAGGCGTGCGCATCGGCGGCCCGTCGAACGGCAACCGCACCGCGGTGAAGGTGTGGGAGGCGCGCGCGTACCGCGACTACGACGATTCCGTCGAGATCGGCACGCGCAACATCAAGGTCGCGCTGCGGCGGCTGCGCCGCTTCGCGCGCGAAGGCGCCGCCGAGGAGCTCGACCTGCCCGGCACGATCCGCAGCACCGCAGCGAACGCGGGCTGGCTCGACCTGCGGATGGTGCCCGAGCGCCACAACAACGTGAAGGTGCTGATGCTGCTCGACGTCGGCGGCTCGATGGATGATCACATCAAGCGCACCGAAGAGCTGTTCTCCGCCGCGAAGGCCGAGTTCAAGCACCTCGAATTCTTCTACTTCCACAACTGCGTGTACGACCACCTGTGGAAGAACAACCGCCGCCGTCACTCGGAGCGCACCGCGACGTGGGACGTGCTGCACAAGTTCACGCCCGACTACAAGCTGATATTCGTCGGCGATGCCACGATGAGCCCGTACGAAGTGCTGCAGCCCGGCGGCTCGGTCGAATACAACAACCCGGAAGCCGGCGCCGTATGGCTGCGCCGCCTCGCCGACCAGTTCCCCCATCATGCGTGGCTGAACCCCGAGCCCGAGCGGCTATGGGAATACCGGCAATCGGTCGCGGTGATCCGCGACCTGCTCGGCCATCGCATGTATCCACTCACGCTCGCGGGCCTCGAAACCGCGATGCGCGCACTCAGCAAGTAACGACACCCACCAAGCACGAAGGCCGCGTCCGAGCGGCCTCCCCCCCGGAGATAGCATGAACCCCTCGCCCACCGCGAGCGCCAGCCGCGCCGGCGGCCGCCGCTTTTTCGCCGATACCTCCGTGTCGGCACTCGTCGCCGGCTTCGTCGCGATGATGACGGGCTACACGAGCTCGCTCGTGCTGATGTTCCAGGCCGGCCGCGCCGCCCACCTCACCGATGCGCAGATCTCGTCGTGGATCTGGGCGCTGTCGATCGGCATGGCGCTGACGACGATCGGCCTGTCGCTGCGCTTTCGCGCGCCCGTCGTCGTCGCGTGGTCGACGCCCGGCGCCGCGCTGCTGATCGCATCGCTGCCCGGCGTGCCCTACCCCGAGGCGATCGGTGCGTTCGTCGTCTGCGCGGTGCTGCTGACGGCCGTCGGCGTGAGCGGGCTGTTCGACACGCTGATGCGCAAGATTCCGGCCGGCATCGCGGCCGCCCTGCTCGCGGGCATCCTGTTCGAGATCGGCATCGAGATCTTCCGCGCCGCGCAGTTCCAGACGGCGCTCGTGCTCGCGATGTTCTTCACGTACCTGATCATCAAGCGGCTCGCGCCGCGCTATGCGATCGTCACGACGCTGATCGTCGGCACGGCGGCGGCCGGCGGTCTCGGCCTGCTCGACTTCAGCGGCTTTCACATCGCGTTCGCGAAACCCGTGTTCACGATGCCCGCGTTCTCGATCGCGTCGATCGTCAGCATCGGCATTCCGCTGTTCGTCGTCGCAATGGCGTCGCAGAACGTGCCGGGCATCGCGGTGCTGCGCGCGGACGGCTATCGGACCCCGTCGTCGCCGCTGATCGCCACCACCGGCCTCGCGTCGCTGCTGCTCGCACCGTTCGGCTCGCACGGCGTCAACCTCGCGGCGATCACGGCCGCGATCTGCACGGGCCCGGAAGCGCACGAGGATCGCGAGAAGCGCTACACGGCCGCCGTGTGGTGCGGCACGTTCTACCTGGTCGCGGGGATCTTCGGCGCGACGATCGCCGCGCTGTTCGCGGCGCTGCCGAAAGCGCTCGTCGTATCGGTCGCCGCGCTCGCGCTGTTCGGCTCGATCATGAGCGGCCTCGCGAACGCGATGCAGGACGTGAAGCAGCGCGAAGCAGCACTCGTCACGTTCATGGTCACCGCGTCGGGCCTCACGCTGCTGTCGATCGGCTCGGCATTCTGGGGGCTCGTGGCGGGGATCGTCACGCAGGTGATCCTGAACGCGCGCCGCCCCGCGTGACGCGGCACGGCGCCCGCCGCTGCGGCCATCGGACACGCCAGAACGTGCCCGACACGAATCGGGCCTAGAATAGCGGATCGGAGGCGGTGCCCGGCGCCGCCTCGCTTCGCCGCCGCGTTCGCGCGGCCCGTGAGAACCCGGCGCCTTGCGCCCTTCTTCCGAATCGCCATGACTACCGCACTCGACCAGCTGAAGCAGTACACGACCGTCGTCGCCGACACGGGCGATTTCCAGCAGCTTGCGCAATACCAGCCGCAGGACGCGACCACGAACCCGTCGCTGATCCTGAAGGCCGTCCAGAAGGATGCGTACAAGCCGATCCTCGAGAAAACCGTCCGCGATCATCGCAACGAAAGCACCGATTTCATCATCGACCGCCTGCTGATCGCATTCGGCACCGAGATCCTGAAGCTGATCCCGGGCCGCGTGTCGACCGAGGTCGACGCGCGCCTGTCGTTCGACACGCAGCGCTCGATCGACAAGGGCCGCGAACTCATCAAGCTGTACGAAGCAGCCGGCATCGGCCGCGAGCGCATCCTGATCAAGCTCGCCTCCACGTGGGAAGGCATCCGCGCGGCCGAAGTGCTGCAGAAGGAAGGGATCAAGTGCAACATGACCCTGCTTTTCTCGCTCGTGCAGGCTGCTGCATGCGCGGAAGCCGGCGCACAGCTGATCTCGCCGTTCGTCGGCCGCATCTACGACTGGTACAAGAAGCAGGCCGGCGCCGAGTGGAATGAAGAGAAGGACGGCGGCGCGAACGATCCGGGCGTGCAGTCGGTGCGCCGCATCTACACGTACTACAAGACGTTCGGCTACACGACCGAAGTGATGGGCGCGAGCTTCCGCACGACCAGCCAGATCACCGAACTCGCCGGCTGCGACCTGCTGACGATCAGTCCCGATTTGCTGCAGAAGCTGCAGGACAGCAACGAGACCGTCACGCGCAAGCTGTCGCCGGAAGCGCTGCAGGACAAGCCCGCCTCGCGCGTCGCGATCGACGAGGCCGCGTTCCGCTTCCAGCTGAACGACGACGCGATGGCAACCGAGAAGCTCGCCGAAGGCATCCGCGTATTCGCCGCCGATGCGGTGAAGCTCGAGAAGCTGATCGACTCGCTGCGCTGAGCCGCTGAGCCGCTGAGCCGCTGAGCCACAACAAGCGTCAGCGGCTGTCAGCAACACTGGCAACAGCCGTCAGCACGCACGCCGCACACGGTCGCGAACGTCATGTTCGCGGCCGTTTTTAATTTTCATTCCATCGTCAAGCACGCGCACTACAATCCACGTCACGGGTGCGTCGGCCGCTTCCCGATGCGCCCTTTCCCAGTCAGTCTTGCTCGACGCCGAACCCGCGCGGATGCGCAGGCCGGCCCCCTCAATACAGGAGACAACGATGCAAGTCCAACCGTACCTGACGTTCTACGGTCGCGCCGACGAAGCCCTTCAGTTCTACGAAAAGGCACTCGGTGCGAAGACGATGTTCAAGATGCACTTCAAGGACGCGCCGCCGAATCCCGACTACCCGATGACGCCGGAGATGGCCGACAAGGTGATGCACGCGAGCTTCACGATCGGCGACTCGATGATCATGTGCTCGGATGGCGACTGCAGCCAGCCCGGCGGCGGCATGCACGCCGGCTATTCGCTGTCGCTGAATCCGGCGACGGTCGAGGAAGGCCAGAAGCTGTTCAATGCGCTCGCCGACGGCGGCGAAGTGACGATGCCGTTCGGCAAGACGTTCTGGGCGCTCGGCTTCGGGATGGCGAAGGATCGTTTCGGCGTGCACTGGATGGTCAACGTCGAGGACCTGTCGCAGCGCGAGAGCCTCGCGGAGCGCGCGCAGGGCTAACACGAAAGACAAGGCCCGCCACCTTGCCGGTGGCGGGCCTTTTCATTGCATGGCCGTGCAGGCAGCGTCAGCCTTCCACCACGTCGAGATAGTCCTCCGGCCGCGTGCGATCCTCCGCATGCGCCATGCCCATCACGCGCACCAGCACGCTCACCACCACCGCCACCACCAGGTTCACGACCAGCGACCACACGGCCGCATAGCCGGGAATCGCGAGGCCGAACAGGTGGATCGTGAAGATCGAGCTGGCCAGCTTCAGCGAGATCGCCATCCACGTGCCGCACACGATGCCGGCCGCCCAGCCCGCCAGCAGGCCGCGATGGTCGAGCACGCGCGTGTACAGGCCGAGCACGATCGCGGGCAGCGTCTGGATGATCCAGATCCCGCCGAGCAGCTGCAGCTGGATCGCATAGGTCAGCGGCAGCCCGAGGATGAACGCGACCGCACCGACCTTCACGATCAGCGACACGAGCTTCGCGACGTGCGTTTCCTGGTCGTGCGACATGTTGCGGTTCACGAACTCGCGGTGAATGTTGCGCGTGTACAGGTTCGCGGCCGCGATCGACATGATGGCCGCCGGCACCAGCGCGCCGATGCCGATCGCCGCGAACGCGACGCCGACGAACCACGACGGGAAATACTGGAGGAACAGCGCGGGCACCGCGAAGTTCGGGCCGAACGCCTTGAAGTACGGCGCGTACTGCGGCATGTCCTTCACGCCCGACGCGAGCGCCATGTAGCCGAGCAGCGCGAGCAGGCCGAGCACGAACGAATACGCGGGCAGCATCGCCATGTTGCGGCGGATCGAGTTGCCGGACGACGACGACAGGATCGCCGTCACCGAGTGCGGATACAGGAACAGCGCGAGCGCGGAGCCGATCGCGAGCGTCGCGTACGCGCTGTAGCCGTTCAGGCTCATCGCGTCGGGCGCCTTCAGCAGCAGCTTCGCAGGCGGGACGCTCGCGAAGATGTGCCCGAAGCCGCCGAGCTTCGCGGGGATCACGATGACCGCCGCGGCGATCGTGATGTAGATCAGGATGTCCTTGACGATCGCGATCATCGCGGGCGCGCGCAGGCCCGACGTGTACGTGTACGCGGCGAGGATCGCGAACGCGATGATCAGCGGCAGGTCGCCGACGAAGCCGGTCGTGTCAAAGCCGAGCGCGCCGATCACCACCTCGATGCCGACGAGCTGCAGCGCGATGTACGGCATCGTCGCGACGATGCCCGTCACCGCGATCGCCAGCGCGAGCATCCGGCTGCCGTAGCGTGCGTTGACGAAGTCGGCGGCCGTCACGTAGCCGTGCCGCTTCGCGATGCTCCACAGCTTCGGAAACACGACGAACGCGAACGGATAGATCAGGATCGTGTACGGCAACGCGAAAAAGCCCATCGCGCCGGCGCCGAACACGAGCGCGGGCACCGCAACGAACGTGTAGGCGGTGTAAAGGTCGCCGCCGAGCAGGAACCACGTGACGATCGTGCCGAAGCGGCGGCCGCCGAGGCCCCATTCGTCGAGATGGGCGAGATCGCCGCGCCGCCAGTTCGCGGCCAGGAAACCGATGATCGTGACGCCGATGAACAGCAGGACGAAGACGAAGGTTGCGCCGAGATTCATCGCGCACCTCCCTGCGGGCCGCTCGCCTTCCAAGCGTTCTTGGTCTTGAAGTACACGAACGCGGTGATCACCGCGCTAATGAAGACCCAAAGCAGCTGGTACCAGTAGAAAAACGGAAAACCCAACCATTGCGGTTCGATCTTGCTGTACGACGGTACCCAGACCATCGCGATCAGCGGCAGTACCAGCAGCCAGAGCCAGCGCTTCGCGGCCCGGTTGGCGTCGGCATCGTGAGCCATGACGTCTCCTCATCTTTCCCGGTTATCGATCTTGTTGAGCGGGTACGGCGCCGAGAGGAGCGCAAAACGGGTAGGCTGCGGCTCCCCTGGCTTCGCGCCAGTATAGGAGCCGCGGGCACGCGGTCAAGCAGGGGCGAACCCGAGGTGATCCGCCCCCTGTCGCGTGGTTGCACCGGCATGCCGCTGGTGCATGAAGCGTCAGATCGCGAACGAGGTGTCGCGTGCGCCGGTGGTTTCTTTCAAAGCTTTCACCCACTTGCGCGCGGGCAGCTTCAGCGTGTCCTCGATCAGCTTCGCGCGTTCGTCGAGCTGCGCGAACGACACGTCGAGCGCGGGGCCCGAGAACGCGATCGCGATCCGGTTGCCGTCATGCACTTCCGGCAGCGCGATCACGCGGTGATCGAACGCCGCGTTCAGGTGCTTCATGTTGCGCACGAAGCTCGGATGATCGCCGAACAGGTTGATCGTCGCGATGCCCGCGCCGGCGAGGCAGCCGCGCACCGCGCGGTAGAACGCGACGCTGTCGAGCACGGGGCCGCGCGCGGTCGCGTCGTACAGGTCGATCTGGATCGCGCCCGTCGTGCCTCGGTTGGCCGGATCGTTGACGAAATCCCAGGCGTCGGCTTCATGCACGGCGAGACGTGCATCGTCGGGCGGCAGCGCGAACATCGTGCGCGCGGCGACGATCACGGCCGGGTTCAGCTCGACGGCCTCGACCTTCGCGTGCGACAGGAAGCGGTGCGAGAACTTGGTCAGCGCGCCGGTGCCGAGCCCGAGCTGGACGATCCGCTCGGGCGTTTCGAGGAACAGCAGCCACGCCATCATCTGCTGTGCGTATTCGAGCTCGATATGCAGCGGCTTCGAGATCCGCATCGCGCCTTGTACCCACTCGGTGCCGAAGTGCAGGAAGCGCACGCCGCCCTCTTCCGAGAACGTGACGGGCGCGAAGCGCGGCTTGCGCGGGGCTTCGAGCACCGGCACGTCGTCGTGTTCGTCGATCTCGGGACGGCGCTTCACGCGCGGCGGCTGGAGTTTTTCGGAGCCGTTGTACGCGGACGGCTTGCTGCGCTTGGACGCGCGCGCCTCGGCGGACGCGCGCTTGATCAGTCGGGTCATGTATGAATCTCGCTGGGTGAAGCTGGTTTTAGCGGACGAGAGGATAGCATTGGTGGGAGAACGGAGACCGCGACCCACGCGCGGCCTCTCGTGACGTTGAATCGCGTCGGCGCTACGCTGCATTCGCGGATCACTGGAGAACACATGACGTCGAACGAAAGGAAGATCTGGTTTCCGGCCAAACGCTACGGCTGGGGATGGGGGCTGCCGGTGGCCTGGCAAGGGTGGGTCGTGCTGCTGCTGTTCGCGATCGGGATCATCGCGAGCGCATGGCTCGTGCCGCCGCGCGAGTCGCCGTTCGCGTATGGCGCCTGCATCGTAGTGCTGGTCACGCTGCTCACCGCGGTGTGCTGGGTAAAGGGCGAG
Organism: Burkholderia sp. SRS-25; assembly: GCF_004343765.1. NCBI lineage: Bacteria > Pseudomonadati > Pseudomonadota > Betaproteobacteria > Burkholderiales > Burkholderiaceae > Burkholderia > Burkholderia sp. SRS-25. Next base: position 234,190 of record NZ_PTXM01000006.1, on the reverse strand, counting down.
AAGCCGCGGTGGCGATGGGGCAGGGACGATTGAGCTTCGCTTACCCCGCTGCTGCAACGGCGGGCCGGGAAGAAACACCCGTCCGCCTTCCATCATCGATACGCCGTGACAGCGCTCTGTCGAACGGCTGAATTGTCTCGGGTCCCGCGCAACGCAAGAATGTGACGAATCGGCCCTGCTCGGCAGGTCACATGCGCATTCGCCTTCGCCACGCTCGCATCCGGTACTGAACCGGCGTCACCCGTCGGTGCTGCTCGATCTGCCGACTGCTGCCCCTACCACCCCGCCCTGCCCGCTCGCGATACCGCATTTGAGCGGCCGCACGGCGTTCGTGCGCACCGCTTGAAAATATACCCAAATAGGGATAAATTCATCGATGGATCCATACATCAAACCGCTGTACTGGCTCGGCTCAGCGCGCAAGGATTTGAAAGCGATGCCGCAAGCCGTGCAGGACACGTTCGGCTATGCGCTGTATCTGGCGCAGACGGGACGCAAGCACGATCAGGCCAAGCCGTTGAAAGGATTCGGCTCGGCCGGCGTGCTCGAGATCGTTGAATCGGAAGACAACGGCACGTATCGCGCGGTCTATACGGTGAAGCTCGGCAGCAGCGTGTACGTGCTGCACTGTTTCCAGAAGAAGTCGTCGATCGGTATCGCAACACCGAGGCCGGACAGCGATCTCGTCCGCGAACGTCTGAAAGCGGCCGAAGCACACGCACAAGGAGTAAGGCGATGATCGAAATCGAACAGGGCAGCGGCAACGTCTACGCCGATCTCGGCATGCACGATGCCGCCGAAATGCGGGTGAAAGCCCAACTCGCCGCGAAGATCGCGGAAATCATCAAGGCGCGCCAATGGACACAGCAGCACGCGGCCCGGTTGCTCGGCATCACGCAGCCGAAGCTGTCGAACATGCTGCGCGGGCAGTTTCGCGGCGTCAGCGAAACGAAGATGCTCGAATGTCTGGCGAAGCTCGGACGCGACGTGCACATCGTCGTCGGGCCCGATCGTCAATCGGAAGTCGAAGGGCACATCGAGGTCGTCTTCGCAGCGTGACGGCCGCGCGATCGCGTCGGGAGGCCAATGGCAGATGCCGAAAGGGCCGATCCTTCAGGAAAGGATTCCACGCCACTGCGCGAGCTTCTGCTCGAAAGACAGCATCGCATTCGCCGGGCTCGACGATGGCAGCACGAGCGTGTCGTACCCGGCCTGACCGATCACCTCGGCAAACCGCCCCGCCGTCTTCCCGTTGAAACACACTTTCTTCAGCAACGGCGCATGCTCGCGCAACGACGCGAAGTCGTTCGGCTTCGCATTGCGGATCGCGGAATCGAGACTGCCTTGCCGATGGCACGCATCGAGCACGTCCCAGATGCCGATGCCGTGCTTCAACACGCGCTCGAGCCGCGCGTCATACGCGAGCTCATGCAGCCCGTGCTCGCCAAGCACCGTGCCGAGCAGCCGCCAGAACTGGTTGCGCGGATGCGCGTAGTACTGCGCGGCATCGAGCGACGCCTCGCCCGGAAAACTGCCGAGGATCATCGTGTGCGTATTTGCCGCGACGACCGGCGGGAATCCGCGCAACATCACGCGCCTCCACCCGGCCCGCCCGAACGCGGCCCGTCGCCGTGCGCATCGAGATGGCGCCACAGCGCCGGCAGCATGCACTCGGTGACCATCAACGGCTTGCCGTGACGCTGGAACACCGAGCGCCGCGCGGCGAACGAATGCGGCGCGCGCGCCCCGCCAAGCGCATGGGTCGCCAGCGCATACAGCGGATGGCCGGCGATCACGCGCCGGCTGACGAGCGCCGAACGCTCGACCTGCGGATCGCTGTACAGCAGCTCCGCCAGCGGCCGCGTGCGCAGCCGCCGCATCGCCTGCCACACGCCCTTGCTGGCCGCGAGCGGCGCGATGCTGTGCGCTGCGACGAACGGCGTGCCGTCGACCGACAGGATCACCTCGCGCACCCACATCGGTGCGCGCGGCGCACTGGCGAGCGCGTCCGGCTCGTCGAACCACGGGCAGTCGACGGCCTCGCGCGTCACGCGCACATTCACGCGGCCGAGCCGCGCGAGGTGCGCGGTGAGCGATCCGCCGCGCGTCAGCCAGTCGCGCTGGTCAAGCGTGCAGCCAGGCCGCGGCGTCTCGCGCCAGCCGGCCTGACCGCCGTCGAATCGCATCCGCGCGTTCACGCGGCGCGCGACAGCAGCAGCGCGTTGGTCCGCTTCACGAAGCTTGCCGGATCGTCGAGCATGCCGCCTTCGGCGAGCAGTGCCTGATCGAACAGCAGGTGGCACCAGTCGCCGAAATCGGCGCTGTCGGCGTTCAGTTGCTTCACGAGCGCGTGCTCCGGGTTGATCTCGAGGATCGGCTGCATCGCCGGCGCGTTCTGGCCGGCCGCCTTCAGCATGCGCTGCAGGTAGCCGCTCATGTCGTTGTCGTCCGCGACGAGGCACGACGGCGAATCGGTCAGGCGGAACGTGACGCGCACTTCCTTCACCTTGTCGCCGAGCGCTTCCTTCATCTTCTCGACGACCGGCTTGATCGCTTCACCCGCCTGCTCCTGCGCCTTCTTCTCCTCGTCGTTCAACTCGCCGAGATCGAGGTCGCCGCGCGCCACGCTCGCGAGCGGCTTGCCGTCGAATTCGTGCAGGAACGACAGCATCCATTCGTCGACGCGATCGGTCAGCAGCAGCACCTCGACGCCCTTCTTGCGGAACACTTCCAGATGCGGGCTGTTCTTCGCGGCCTGCCACGTATCGGCGGTCACGTAGTAGATCTTGCTCTGCTCGGGCTTCATGCGCGACACGTAGTCGGCAAGCGACACGTCCTGCGCGTCGGTGTCGCCGTGCGTCGACGCGAAGCGCAGCAGCTTCGCGATGCGCTCGCGGTTCGCATGATCCTCGCCGAGGCCTTCCTTCAGCACCTGGCCGAACGCGCCCCAGAACGTCTTGTACTTCTCCTTGCCGGCATCCTCTTCCGCATTCGCAAGCTCTTCGAGCATCGACAGCGCACGCTTCGTCACGCCTTCGCGGATCGCCTTCACGTCGCGGCTTTCCTGCAGGATTTCACGCGACACGTTCAGCGGCAGGTCGGCCGAGTCGACGACGCCCTTCACGAAACGCAGGTACTGCGGCAGCAGCTGCTCGGCGTCGTCCATGATGAACACGCGCTTCACGTACAGCTTCAGGCCGCCGCGGTAATCGCGGTTCCACAGGTCGAACGGCGCGTGCGCCGGGACGAACAGCAGCTGCGTGTATTCGCTGCGACCTTCGACTCGGTTATGCGTCCACGTGAGCGGATCCTGGTGATCGTGCGCGATGTGCTGGTAGAACTGCGTGTACTGCTCGTCGGTGACGTCGCTCTTCGAACGCGTCCACAGCGCGCTCGCCTGGTTGACGGTCTCGTCCTCGTCCTTCAGGACCATCTCGCCCTTTTCCTGATCCCATTCTTCCTTCTGCATCAGGATCGGCAGCGCGATGTGGTCGGAATACTTCTGGATGATCGACTTCAGACGATGCGACGACAGCAGTTCATCCTCGCCTTCGCGCAGGTGCAGCGTGATCGTCGTGCCGCGCTGCGCGCGCTCGATGGCGTCGATCGTGAAATCGCCCTCGCCCGCGCTTTCCCAGCGCACGGCTTCGCTCGCCGGCAGGCCGGCGCGGCGCGTCTCGACGGTGATCTTGTCCGCGACGATAAAGCCCGAGTAGAAGCCGACGCCGAACTGGCCGATCAGCGCCGCATCCTTCTGCTGGTCGCCGGACAGCTTCGTGAAGAATTCCTTGGTGCCCGAACGCGCGATCGTGCCGAGGTTCGCGATCGCCTCGTCGCGGCTCATGCCGATGCCGTTGTCGTCGATCGTGATCGTGCGCGCGGCCTTGTCGTAGCCGATGCGGATGCGCAGGTTCGGATCGTTCTCGTACAGCGCGTTGTCCGCGAGCCCTTCGAAACGCAGCTTGTCGGCCGCGTCGGACGCATTCGACACCAGTTCGCGCAGGAAAATTTCCTTGTTGCTGTAGAGCGAATGGATCATCAGGTGGAGGAGTTGCTTGACCTCTGCCTGAAAGCTCATCGTTTCGTGTGCCATGGATGCTGTTTCCTCTTACTTGAACTGGAAAGGGGGTGACGCCGGCGCCCGGCGCGCGATGCCGGCGGACCCATGAAGGACGACCGCCTGGCGCCAGCGGTTTGCGCGCGTATCTGGGGACGGCGCGCGGCATTTCAAGAGCCGGCCTGCCGCGCCGCGTCACGACGCGCGCCGCACCGCCGAATCGATATAGCGCGCGAGCAGCCCGGGGAGCGCCGGATCGCCGCAATTCGCGACGTTGAAGCGCATCCACGTGGACGGCGATTGCTGCGGCGAGAACAGGCTGCCCGGCGTCAGCAGGAAGCCGGCTTCGTGCGCGACCGCCGCGAGCGCGTCCGAATCGACGCCCGTGTCGGCCCACAGGAACATCCCGGCCGCCGGCATCGTGAAGAGCCCGAGCCCCGTGCGCTCGAGCATCCGCGCGGTCTTGTCGCGCACGCCGTCGAGCCGCGCGCGCAGCCGCTCGACGTGGCGCCGGTAATGCCCTTCGGTCAGGATCTTGTACAGCACGCGCTCGTTGAGCTCGGGCGTGGTCATCCCGACCAGCATCTTCTGGTCGGTGACCGCCTTCGCGATCTCCGGCGCGCAGGCCACGTAGCCCACCCGCAGGTTCGCCGCGAGCGTCTTCGAATAGCTGCCGAGATAGATCACGCGCTTCAACTGGTCGAGGCTCGCGAGGCGCGTGGCCGGATAGCTGGGCGGGCACAGGTCGCCGTACACGTCGTCCTCGACGACGAGGAAGTCGTACGCCTCCGCGAGCTTCAGGATCCGGAACGCCTGCGCAGCCGACAACGACGTGCCGGTCGGGTTCTGCAGCACCGAGTTGATCACGAGCATCTTCGGCCGCCACATCTGCACCAGGGTTTCGAGCGCGTCGAGGTCGGGGCCGTCCGGCGTGTACGGCATCCCGACCAGTTGCGCGCCCTGCGCCGCGAAACGGCCGAACATCTGGAACCACGCGGGATCGCCGACGATCACCGCATCGCCCGGCCGCATGTAGATCCGCGAGATCAGGTCGATCGCCTGCGTGATGCCGGACACCAGCACGATCTGTTCGGGCTTCGCGCCGATCTCGACTTCGGCGAGGCGCGTCTGCAGTTGCTGGCGCAGCGGCAGGAAGCCCTGCGCGGTGCCGAAGCCGAGCATCTGCGCGCCCGACTGGCGCCCGAGCGCGCGCAGCGCGCCGGTGATCAGCTCGCCGTCGAGCCAGCGGCCCGGCAGGTAGCCGAGGCCCGGGCCCTTCTCCGGGCTGACGGTGTGCAGCATGTTGCGCAGCAGCCAGACGACGTCGATCGTGTTGTGCACGGGCGCGGCCTCGGCCACACGGGCGACGCTGTCGGCCGGCTGCGGGCCGGCGGCCGTGCGCTCGCGCACGTAGAAGCCCGAGCCGCGCCGCGAATCGAGGTAGCCCTGCGCGACGAGGCGCTCGTACGCCTCGACGACGGTGAAGCGCGACACGCTCTTGTCGAGCGCGAGCTTGCGGATCGACGGCATCCGCATGCCGGGCCGGAACACGCGCTCGTCGATGCGCCGTCGCGCCCACTGGACAAGCTGGTCGACGAGCGTGAGCGTGGCCGTGTCGTGCGGCGCGGGAATCTGGGCGAGTGGAACGGTGGACATGGGCGGCAGCTCCAACTGTACCGAAGGCTATCGCGCCGATTGTACCGTTACTGTGCCGGTAGCGACGATTACAGTTGACCGGAATGGCGGCCGTGCGGCCACCGTTCCGGCTCCGCCGCACCTGGCACCGTGCCCGCCGGCCGCATCGCGGCCGGTACGCCGGCCGGGCCGGCTACCGCCGCGCGCATCGCCTGCCCACCATGACACTTTCGCTTCCCGACCGACGTTCATGCCAGCCCGCTCCCTGACACTCGACCATCTCGTGATCGCCGCGCGCACGCTCGATGAAGGCGTGCGCCATGTCGCCGACGCCCTCGGCATCGAACCGGCCGGCGGCGGCCGCCATCCGCTGATGCGGACCCACAATGCGCTGTTCGGCGCGTGGGGCGGGCTCTACCTCGAAGTGATCGCGATCGATCCCGATGCGCCGGTGCCGGACGACGGCGCGGAGCCGCCGCGCGCGCGCCTGTTCGGGCTCGACGATCTGGCCATGCACGCGCGGCTCGCGCAGGGCCCGTTTCTCGCGCACTGGGTCGCGCGCGTCGACCGTCCGCGCCAGCTCGCGCTGTGGCAGCGCCAATACCCGGCGCGCATTCCGCCGGTCGTCGCAATGCGGCGCGGCGACCTGAGCTGGGGCCTCACGGTGCCGGACGACGGCACGTTCCCCGCATGGCAAGACGCGGGCGACGGCCTCCTGCCGTCGCTGATCCAGTGGGACAGCGCGCGCCATCCGGCCGAATCGCTGCCGGGCGACGGCGTCGCGCTGAAGGCACTCAAGGGTACCCACCCGCGTGCGGACGCGATCCGCGAGCAGCTCGACTGGCTCGGCGCCGCCCACCTGCTCGACCTCGACACCGCCGACGGCCCGCCCGCGCTGGTCGCCGAATTCGACACGCCGCAGGGCGCGCGCACGCTGCGCTGAACACCTCGCCCCCCTGAACGACACCAATACCGGCAACACGGAGACAACCCTCACATGAATTCGCGCGAAACCCGGGGCATGCTGCTCGGCCTCATCGGCGTGATGATCTTCAGCCTGACGCTGCCGATGACGCGGATCGTCGTCTCCGAACTCCATCCGCTGCTCAACGGGCTCGGCCGCGCGCTTGCCGCCGCGGTACCGGCCGGCCTGCTGCTGTGGTGGCGCCGCGAGCCGCTGCCGACCCGCGCGCAACTGAAAAGCCTCGCGATCACGTCGCTCGGCGTGATCATCGCGTACCCGGTGTTCTCCGCGTGGGCGATGAAATCGGTCCCGGCCTCGCACGGCGCGGTGGTCAACGGGCTGCAACCGCTGTTCGTCGCGCTGTATGCGGCCTGGCTGTCGCACGAGCGGCCGTCGAAGGCGTTCTGGGCCAGCGCGGTGGCCGGCAGCGCGCTCGTGATCGCGTTCGCGCTGCGCGACGGCGGCGGCACCGTGCAGGCCGGCGACGCACTGATGCTCGTCGCGGTCGGCATCGGCGCGTTGGGCTATGCGGAAGGCGCGCGCCTCGCGCGCCAGATCGGCGGCTGGCAGGTGATCTGCTGGGCGCTCGTCGTTTCCGCGCCGTTCCTCGTGCTGCCGGTCGGCTGGCTCGCGTGGATGCAGCATGCCGCGAATCCGGGCCCGCTCGCGCTGCGCACGTGGCTCGCCTTCGGCTACGTGACCCTCTTTTCGCAATTCATCGGCTTTTTCGCGTGGTATGCGGGGCTCGCGATGGGCGGCATCGCGCGCGTCGGCCAGGTGCAATTGCTGCAGATTTTCTTCACGATCGCCTTTTCCGCGCTGCTGTTCGGCGAAACGGTGACGCCGTCGACGTGGCTGTTCGCAGCCGCGGTGATCGCCACCGTGGTGCTCGGGCGCCGCTCGGCGGTCGCCACCGCCGCGCAACCGGCTCGCGCCGGCTGAACAGCTGCGCCATAATGGGCGTTTTGCCTGATCGGTTTGCCCACCCGGCCGCGAAGGCTTCATCGCGCTCGCGCCCGCCCACCCGGCGGCGTCGAAGCGATTTGCCCGAACGACCTTTCTTGACTGACCACGATATCCGAACGAGGAGACTATGAATCCGAGCGACCTGCATCCGCCGCACTGGCAGCTTTCCGAACGCGCACGCAAGCTGACGAGCTCTGCGATCCGCGAAATCCTGAAGGTCACGGAACGCCCCGAGGTCATCTCGTTCGCCGGCGGCCTGCCCGCCCCTGCCACGTTCCCGGCCGAACGCATGCGCGCCGCCGCCGATCGCGTGCTGCGCGACGCGCCGGCCGCCGCGCTCCAGTACAGCGCGACCGAAGGCTACCTGCCGCTGCGCGAATGGATCGCCGAACGCTACAGCGTGCGCGTGTCGCAGGTGCTGATCACGACCGGCTCGCAGCAGGCGCTCGACCTGCTCGGCAAGGCGCTCGTCGATCCGGGCAGCCCGATCCTCGTCGAAACCCCGACCTACCTCGGCGCGCTGCAGTCGTTCTCGCTGTACGAGCCGCGCTACGTGCAGGTGCCGACCGACGAGCAGGGCCTGCTGCCGGACGGCCTGACGCCCGAACTCACGCAAGGCGCGCGCCTGCTGTACGCACAGCCGAACTTCCAGAACCCGACCGGCCGCCGCCTGCCCGTCGAGCGCCGCCGCGCGCTCGCCGCGTTCGCGCAGTCGAGCCCGTTCCCGGTGCTGGAAGACGATCCGTACGGCGCGCTGAACTACCGCGGCGAGCCGCTGCCGACGATGCTGTCGATGGCGCCCGATCACATCGTGCACCTCGGCACGTTCTCGAAGGTGCTCGCACCGGGCCTGCGGATCGGCTACATCATTGCGCCCGAGGAACTCCACTTCAAGCTCGTGCAGGCCAAGCAGGCCACCGACCTGCACACGCCGACGCTCACGCAGCGCATCGCGCACGAAGTGATCAAGGACGGCTTCCTCGACGAGCACATCCCGACGATCCGCGAGCTGTACAGCGCGCAGTGCGACGCGATGCTCGGCGCGCTCGAGCGCCACATGCCGGAAGGCGTCACGTGGAACCGCCCGGAAGGCGGGATGTTCATCTGGGTGAACCTGCCCGCGCAGATCGACAGCATGAAGCTGCTCGCCACGGCCGTCGACAATCACGTCGCGTTCGTGCCGGGCGCACCATTCTTCGCGGACAACGCACAGCAGAACACGCTGCGCCTGTCGTTCGTGACGGTGCCGCCCGAGAAGATCGAGGAAGGCGTCGCGCGCCTCGGCAAGCTGCTGCGCGAACGTCTCTGATCCCCTTTTTCCTGTCACGACTCTCTACGAGGAATCGAATCCATGGCTAACGTCTACGACAAGCTGAAGTCGCTCGGCATCGAGCTCCCGACCGCCGGCGCACCGGCCGCCGCCTACGTGATGAGCGCGCAAACCGGCAACACGGTCTTCCTGTCGGGCCACATCGCGAAGAAAGACGGCAAGGTCTGGGCCGGCAAGCTCGGCGCGGATCTGCAGACGGAAGACGGCAAGGCCGCCGCTCGCTCGATTGCGATCGACCTGCTCGCGACGCTGCACGCGCACACCGGTGACCTGAACAAGGTCACGCGCATCGTGAAGCTGATGAGCCTCGTCAACTCGACGCTCGACTTCACCGAACAGCACGTCGTGACGAACGGCGCGTCGGAACTGATCGCGGAAGTGTTCGGCGACGCGGGCAAGCACGCGCGCTCGGCATTCGGCGTGGCGCAGATCCCGCTCGGCGCGTGCGTCGAGATCGAGCTGATCGCCGAAGTTGCGTAACGAACGCAGCACGATGCCCGGCCGTCTCGTCCGTTTCAGGCAGGTCGACGTGTTCACGTCGGTGCCGTTCAAGGGCAACGCGCTCGCCGTGGTGTTCGACGCCGATTCGCTCGGCGACGACGACATGCTCGCGATCGCCCGCTGGACGAACCTTTCCGAAACGACGTTCCTCTGCACGCCGACCGATCCGGAAGCCGACTACCGCGTCCGGATCTTCACGACGGAGGGCGAACTGCCGTTCGCCGGCCATCCGACGCTGGGCACCGCGCATGCGTTCCTGGAAAGCGGCGCACAGCCGCGTACGCCGGGCCGGCTGATCCAGCAGTGCGGGGTCGGCCGGGTCGCGCTGCGCGAGCAGGCTGACGGCTGGGCGTTCGCCGCGCCCCCGGCACGCGTCACACCGCTCGATCGTTCAGACTATGCGGCGCTGGCTGCCGCACTGCGCAGCGACGCGCTCGATCTGGATGCCGAGCCGTGCGCGGTCGACAACGGCGCGCCATGGCTGGTCGTGCGGCTGAAGTCGGCGGATGCCTGCATCGGCCTGACGCCCGATCCGGCCGCACTGGCGGCACTCACGCGCCGCTACGGCACGGACGGCGTCGCGGTCTACGCGCCGCACGCCGAAGGCGGCCCCGCGACGTTCGAAATCCGCTGCCTGATGACGGGCGGCAATTTCGGCTTCGGCGAGGACCCCGTCACCGGCAGCGCAAACGCCGCGCTCGCCGGGCTGCTGACGCGCCAGGAACGCCGCCCCGGTCAGTCGTATACGGCCCGCCAGGGTACGGCGATCGGCCGCGACGGCCGCATCTTCGTCAGCTATGACGAAGACGGCACCACGTGGATCGGCGGCCATGTCGTCACGGTCGTCGACGGCACCTTCCTGTCACCCGCCTGACATTTCGCGATGTGCGATGGCGCCGGCCCGTCCGGCGCCCCCTACGATTCGCCCAACTATCGCAAAAACGTTCCAGCCAGTAATATCGGGCCTAATCCGTTGTTTCGGAGGTCTGTCCATGGTTGCGTGTCCCGCGAACGAACAGACGTCGGGACAACCCCAACCATAGTCAGCCATCCAGACGGATGACGCACGCGAGCAGGACGCCACCCTCTTCGATGAGCTCCGCCCGGTCCAACCACACGCCGCCGACCCGGCCGCTGCGCGCGCCGCGCAAATCGCGCCGGCGTGCGCTATTTGCGATCCCGCTGCTCGGGATGCTGGCGCTCGCGCTGCTGTGGGCCGTGATCATCGCGCGTCTGTCGGTGGAAAAGGACAGCGCGTACAAGGAGGCAGCGGCTTCCGCCGCGATCCTGTCCTCCGCGCTCGAACAGCATACGGTCAAGGCGATCCACCAGGTCGACCAGATCACCCGCTTCGTCAAGTTCGAATTCGAGAAATCGCCCGCCCGCTTCAACCTCGCCAGCGCCGTCGAGAAAGGCGTCGTGCCGAGCGACACGCTGATCCAGGTGTCGCTCGTCAACGCGAAGGGCATCCTGTTCGCGAACACGGCCGAGCTGCATCCGCAGCCGATCAACCTGTCCGATCGCGAGCACTTCAAGGTCCACCTCGCGCACAACGACGACCGCCTGTTCATCAGCAAGCCCGTACTCGGCCGCGTGTCGAGCCACTGGACGCTGCAGATGACGCGGCGCCTGAACAACCCGGACGGCAGCTTCGCGGGCATCGTCGTCGTGTCGGAAGACCCGAGCTACTTCACCAACGACTTCTACAACAACGCGGCGATCGGCAAGGAAGGCGTGATCGCGGTCGTGTCGGATACCGGCACGGTGCTCGCGCGGCGCACGGGCTCGGTCAGCAACGCGCCCGGCGCGTTTTCCGCGTCGGGTGTTTACCCGATCGCCGAGCGCGTGACGGGCACGATCATCGACCCGATCGACGGCGTGACGCGCATCGTGTCGTACCGCCACCTCGACGGCTACCCGCTCGCGGTGATGGTCGGGCTGTCGCAAACCGAGGAATTCGCGGACTACTACCACACGCGCAACGTCTACCTGCTGATGACGAGCTTCATCACGCTCGCGATGCTCGCGTTCTTCGGCGTCGCAACGGGCCTGATCGGGAAGCTGCTCGGCCGTGAGCGTGAAATGACGCAGCTCGCCGAATACGACCTGCTCACCGGCCTCGCGAACCGCTATGCGACGCTGCGCGGGCTGCGCAACGACGTGTCGATGCCGGCGAGCCTATCGCGGCTCGGGCTGCTGTTCATCGACCTCGACAACTTCAAGACCGTCAACGACACGCTCGGCCACAACGCCGGCGACATCGTGCTGCAGATGACCGCGTCGCGCCTGTCCGATGCGGTCGGCGACGAAGGCTCGCTCGCGCGCATCGGCGGCGACGAGTTCGTCGTGGTGATGAAGGGCGACGACGTCGAGCGGCGCGCGGTGCGGCTCGCGGAAGCGATCATCCGGATGTTCGGCGAACCGTTCGACGTGCGCGGCAGCTCGTTCGTGCTGCATGCGAGCATCGGCATCGCGCTGCACACGGTGGCGAACGAGAGCGAAATCGACCTGCTGAAGAAAGCCGACCTCGCGATGTACAGCGCGAAGGACGCCGGCAAGAACTGCTACCAGTTCTATGCGCCGCACCTGTCGCACCGCGCCGACCACCTGATGCGCTGGGAGCAGCAACTGCGCGTCGCGCTCGCCGAGGGGCAGCTGTTCCTCGCGTACCAGCCGAAGATCGACCTCACGCACCGCCACATCACCGGCTTCGAGGCGCTCGCGCGCTGGGATCACCCCGAGCACGGGATCATCTCCGCGAACGAATTCATTTCGATTGCCGAATCCACCGGCCTGATCGTGCCGATCGGCGACTTCGTGATCCGCACCGCGTGCGAGCAGATCGCGCGCTGGCGCGACGACGGCCACGACACGCTGACGCTCGCAGTCAACATTTCGCCCGTGCAGTTCTGGCGCGGCGACCTGATCGAGACGATCTCGCAGGCGCTACAGGACACCGGCATCGACGCGAACCGGCTCGAGATCGAGATCACCGAGACCGCGATGATGGAATATCCGGAGCTCGTGTCCGAGAAGATCGTCGCGTTGAAGAAGCTCGGCATCCGCATCGCGCTCGACGATTTCGGCACCGGCTACTCGTCGCTGTCGTACCTGCACCGCTTCTCCGTCGACACGCTGAAGGTCGACCGCTCGTTCGTGCAGGCGATCCCGAACGATCGCAGCGTGTGCGTGATGGTGTCGTCGATCGTGCATCTCGCGCGTTCGCTCGGCCTGACCGTCGTCGTCGAAGGCACGGAAACCGAGGAGCAGATCACATGGCTGGCCGCGCTCGGCGAGATCGAGGCGCAAGGCTTCCTGTTCTCGCGCCCGGTGCCGGCCGACGCGATTCCCGCGCTGATCGCACGCTTCGGCGTGCGTGGCGACGCGCCGAACGTAATCGCGCACCGCGCGACCGGCAGCACGGGCGCGTAAGCGCACCGCGGCCGTGGCCTTGGCGGCTATTGCGCGCACCGTCATTGTTTCGTTTTCCGATCCGATCGTTTAGTTCATGAACTAGCGTTTTCGCGCATGGCAGTGTCACGATGCGCGGCGGACAATTGGGAGGGCCAACGTGTCGGCGGGCCGCCGGCATGGCTACACGCGAGAGATCCGGCCCCGCGCTCACACCACCAACATGACTACCGTCGAAATCGAAGCGACCGCTGATATCGAACAGGCGCAGGCTTCCCTGTGGGCCCTGTTCAAGGTCGTCGCCAGCATTTCGGCGGTCTCGTGGGGCGGGCTGTCGATGATGGCGCAGCTCGAACGCCACTACGTGGAACGGCTGAAGCGCATCGAGCCCAACGTCTTCGGCGACCTCGTCGCACTTGCCTGGCTCGTGCCGGGCCCCGTGGGCTGCAATGTCGCGATACAGGTCGGCCAGATACTGCACGGCCGCGTCGGCGCATGGGTGGCCGGCATCGCGAGCGTGCTGCCGTTCTCCCTGCTGATGACGCTGTTCGCGATCTTCTATCGCACGCCGCTCGTGCGCTCGCTGGCCGCGCCGATGCTGATCAATCACTTCGGGATGGTGCTCGCCGCGCTGATCGGCGTCACGTGGGTCAAGCAGTTGCGCTCGCTCGCGCGCACGCGGCGCGAACAGCTGATCGCCGCGTTGTCGACGATTCTGCTCGGATTCGCGCATAATCCGGCCGCCTTCGTCGGGATTCTGTTCGCCGCGTTCGCGGCCGGCTGGCTGACGGGGCCGCCGCAACGCGACGCGGTCGATTTCACGCTGTCGACCCGCGACCGCAACCTGCTCGTGCTGCTCGGCGTGCTCGTCACGCTGTTCGCGGTGCCGCTGCCCGGCGACTACCAGGCGACGCTGCTGTGGCCGCGTCTCGCCGGCGCCGGCATGACGCTGTTCGGCGGCGGCTTTTCCGCACTGCCCGTGCTCAAGACGCTGTTCGTCACGCCCGCAACGGGCATCTCCGATCACGACTTCACGCTTGCGTTCGCGCTGTCCCCGGTCGCCCCAGGGCCGCTGCTGAACGTCGTACCGTTTCTCGGCTACCTGACCGACGGCTGGGTCGGCGCGCTGCTCGCGACCGCCGCACTGTTCATTCCGTCGGGATGCCTCGTCGTGTTTGCGCAGAACCATCTGTTCCGACTCAAGCGCCATTCACGCTTCGAGCACGGGATGCGGCTGCTACGTGCGGCGACCACGGGTTTTCTCGTCGTCGCCGTCGTGAGAATCCTGCACCGGGAACCGGTCGACCCCGTTTACTGGCTGACGGGCGCCTTCGCGACGCTGTGCTTTGCGCGCTTCAAGGTGCCCGTCTATGCCGTGTACGGCACGGTCGCGGTTGCGTGCGGCGTGTGGCTGCTGGCCGCCGCGCGCTGACGGGCGGCGGCCGCCGCCCCGCCGGGTTCTGCCGGCATTCTCCCGTCCAGCCCGTCCTCAACCTGCCTGCACCGCGACCCGGCGCGCCATCCAGCGGGCGCGCAGCGCGTCGTAAGCGAGGTTGAAGCAGAACGTGTAAGGCAGGAAGAACAGCACGATGCCGAGGTCGAGCAGCAGCGCCTCGACGAGGCTCACGTTCAGCCACCATGCGGCCACCGGCACCACCATCGCGACGAGGCCAAGCTCGAACGTGACCGCATGCGCGATCCGCATCCCGAGCGTGCGGGTCAGCCCCGCACGACGCTCGAAGCGGTCGAACAGCGTATTGAACGTCATGTTCCATGCCATCGCGATCAGCGACACCATCACCGTCAGCACGCCGACGTGCGACACCGGCATGTCGAGCAGCCACGCGCCGATCGGCGCGCACAGCGCGATCGCGACCAGCTCGAACGTCAGTGCATGCAGCAGCCGTTCCGTCACCGTTTTGTTGACTTGTTTCATGATTCCCTCCGATTCGTCCACTTCATTCATGGCCGCCATTTTGATCGGCGAAACCGTATGAATCCAGTTTGATATCATCGGTTTCACCGATACATCGCCACCAGGAGCGCCGCATGCGCCACGCCCCCGAAGCCCTGCTCGCCTTCGCCGAAGCCGCGTTGCTCGGCTCGTTCACGGCCGCCGCGCGCAAGCTCGGCAAACGCCAGTCGACCGTGTCGGAGGCGATCGCGAATCTCGAGATCGATCTCGGCGTGCAGTTGTTCGACCGCTCGACGCGCGCACCGACGCTGACCGACGCCGGGCGCGCGCTGCTGCCGCAGGTGCAGCGCGCGCTCGAAGCCGGCGCGGCGATCGACCGCACGGCCGCGCGGCTCGCGCGTGGCGAGGAAGCGCGGCTGACGCTCGTCGTGTCCGATACGTACCAGTCGAAGCGCTACGAGGAAACGTTGATGGCGCTCGAACGGCGCTTCCCGGCGCTCGAGCTCGAATGCCAGATCGCCGAGCACGAAGACGTGCTCGACCTGATCCAGCAGGGGCGCGCGCAGCTCGGGCTGATGGCCGCGCGCGCGGCCTACCCGGCCGATATCGGCGCGGCGACGATCGCGGAGGAGTCGGAAATCGGGCTGTTCGTCGGCCGCACGCACACGCTCGCCGAATACGGCGACGCCGACGTGCCGCACGCCGCGCTGCGCGACGTGCGCGAACTGCGCCTCAATACCTATGTGAAAACGGAAGGCCGCGGCGCCGATGACCGGATCGTCGTCGGCACGCAGCACTGGCTGGCGCCGAGCTACCTGATGCTGCTGGAGATGGCCGTGCTGGGGTTCGGCTGGGCGGAACTGCCGCGCTGGATGGTCGACCACTTCGCGCGCGATCGCCTGTACGAACTGCGTGCGCGCGGCTGGCCGCGCCGCGTGCGGGTCGATGCGGTCTGGTCGCGCAACCGGCCGCTGGGCCCGGTCGGCTCATGGCTGCTCGATGCAATGCTGGCCGCGTAGCGGCGCTTGCCGGCGCACCTGCGGCTGCGCGCGGGCCGGCCGGCCGCGGTCAATCAGAAGCCGCGCGACAGCACCGCCGCGCCGATCGTGACGACGCCGAGTACCAGGTTCACGAGGACGAGCAGGCGCACCGTATTCACCGCGCGCGCGCCGTCCGGCCACTTCTGCGCCTGCACCGCACGGCGGATGCGCGGGAACAGCGCGAACCGGATATGCCCGAAGATCAGCATCATCACGACGCCGAGCCCCGCCATCGCGTGCAGCGACCACGTTGCGTGCGCGCCGCCGAATTCCACCAGCAGGAAGCCGCCGGTCAGCAGGATCACGATCACGGAACCCGAGACCCAGTTGAAGAAGCGGCCGAACACGCCTTCGATCAGCGGCAACCGCAGCTGCGGCGACAGGTCGGACAGCGCCGGACGCAGGCAGAAGTTGGCGAAGACCATCCCGCCCACCCACACGGCGACGGCCAGCAGATGAAGAAACAGCGCGACGGAGACAGCATGGGACATGACGGCAATCCTGTGAGGAGTGGGGTACGGCGAACGGCCGCGTCGCACGCGGCATCGAGCGACGTTCGACCGGATTGTCGCCGAGCGGTTCGGACCCCAGGCGCGATTTCACACTATTTTGCAAGTTCCGCGTGACAACGCCACGCTTGCTTACCCGAATCCCCCCTCCAAAAGAAAAGGCCGCACGTCCGCCGAAGCGGAGGTGCGGCCTTCGATCGCGGCCGAACCGGACGATCGATCGTGCGCAGCGTCAGCCGAGCAGCGGACGCAGTTCGCTGACGACCTTGAGCTTCGTCTCCGGCGCGCGGCCCTTGCGTGCGCGCTTGCCGACGTGCGGCGCCAGCCCCGCATACGACAGCGTCTCGTCCATCGCCTTGCCGCCGCGGCCGGTGCCGATCAGCACGACGCCGGCCGGATCGATCGCGAGCGCCTGAACGAGCGTTTCCTTGTCGTCGAGCGCCATCAGGATCACGCCGCGACCGCCGCCGGAGAGCGTCTTCATCTCGTCCATCCCGAACACGAGCAGGCGGCCGCCGCTCGACAGGCACGCGACCTGCGTCGCGTTCGGCAGCACGGGCATCGGCGCGAGCGGCACCGCGCCGGCATCGATCGTCATGAACGCCTTGCCGGCCTTCACGCGGCTCACCATGTCGCCGACCTTCGCGAGGAAGCCGAAGCCGTTGCTCGACGCGAGCAGCAGTTGCTGGTCGGCCGGCGCCGCGAAGTAATGCATCAGGTGAGAGCCCGATTCGAGCTCGATCAGCGACGTGACGGGCACGCCGTCACCGCGCCCGCCCGGCAGCACCGACACGTCGACCGAGTACACGCGGCCGCTGCTGCCCCACGCGATCAGGCGGTCCGGCGTGCGGCACTGGAACGCCGCGTACAGGCTGTCGCCGGCCTTGAACGAGAAGCTGGCCGGGTCGAGCCCGTGGCCCTTCAGCGCACGCACCCAGCCCTTCTGCGACACGACGACCGTGACCGGTTCGTCGACCACCTTCGCCTCGAACGTCGCGCGCTTTTCCTGCTGGATCAGCGTGCGGCGATCGTCGCCGTACTGCTTCGCATCGGCCTCGATCTCCTTGATCATCAGCCGCTTCATCGCGCTTTCGTTCGCGAGCAGTTCCTCGAGCTTCGCCTTCTCGTCGCGCAGCGCTTCGAGTTCCTTCTCGATCTTGATCTTCTCGAGACGCGCGAGCTGGCGCAGCCGGATTTCGAGGATGTCTTCCGCCTGCCGTTCACTGAGGCCGAACGCGCTCATCAGCGCGGCCTTCGGCTCGTCCGACTCGCGGATGATGCGGATCACCTCGTCGATGTTCAGGAAGACGATCATCCGCCCTTCGAGGATGTGGATACGGTCGTCGACCTTCGCGAGACGATGGCGGCAGCGGCGCGTCATCGTCAGCTGGCGGAACTTCACCCATTCGTCGAGGATCGTCAGCAGGCCCTTCTGGCCCGGCCGGCCGTCGGCGCCGATCATCACGAGGTTCAGCGTCGCGTTCGATTCGAGGCTCGTGTACGCGAGCAGCGTGTTCACGAATTCCGTCTGGTCGATCGTGCGCGACTTCGGCTCGAACACGAGCCGCACCGCCGCCTCCTTGCCCGACTCGTCTCGCACAGCGTCGAGCAGGTCGAGCATCGCCTTCTTCGTGTTGAGCTGCTCGGGCGTCAGTGTCTTCTTGCCGAGCTTGAGTTTCGGGTTCGTCAGTTCCTCGATTTCCTCGAGCACCTTCTGGCCCGACGTGCTCGGCGGCAGTTCGGTCACGACGAGCTGCCACTGGCCGCGCGCGAGATCCTCGATCTTCCAGCGCGCGCGCACCTTCAGGCTGCCGCGGCCGGTTTCATAGGCCGCCGCGATTTCGGTGTCGCTCGAGATGATCTGCCCGCCGCCCGGGAAATCCGGGCCGGGAATCAGGTTCATCAGCTCCGCGTGCGAGAGCTTCGGATTGCGGATCAGCGCGACCGCCGCCGCCGCGACTTCACGCAGGTTGTGCGACGGGATTTCGGTCGCGAGGCCGACCGCGATGCCCGACGCGCCGTTCAGCAGCACGAACGGCATGCGGCTCGGCAGCGTCTTCGGCTCCTCGAACGAGCCGTCATAGTTCGGCATGAAGTCGACCGTGCCCTGGTCGATCTCGTCGAGCAGCAGCTTCGCGATCGGCGTGAGGCGGGCTTCGGTGTATCGCATCGCCGCCGCGCCGTCGCCGTCGCGCGAGCCGAAGTTGCCCTGCCCGTCGATCAACGGGTAGCGCAGCGAGAAATCCTGCGCGAGACGCACCAGCGCGTCGTACGCCGACTGGTCGCCGTGCGGGTGGTATTTACCCAGCACGTCGCCGACCACGCGCGCCGACTTCACCGGCTTGGCGTCCGGGCCGAGGCCCATTTCGTTCATCGCGTAGAGAATCCGGCGCTGCACCGGCTTCTGGCCGTCGCACACGTCGGGCAGCGCGCGGCTCTTCACGACGCTGACCGCGTAGCTGAGATACGCCTGCTCCGCGTAGTTGCCGAGCGTCAGCGCTTCGGCGTCCGGTGCATCGGAGCTGGCGAAGAGATCGGAAGTGTTGTCGTCCATCTGAATTCCGTATTCGTAAGTGGCGTGAGGCCGGGCCGGGCGCCATGCCCGGCCGCGCAGGTGTTCGGCTTAGATGTCCGCTTCGACGTCGTTGCCCTTTTCCTCGAGCCAGCCGCGCCGCGCGGCTGCCTCGCCCTTGCCCATCAGCATCGTCATCCGTGCGACGGTCGCCTCGTAGTCGAGCTCACCGAGCTTCACCGGCATCAGGCGGCGCGTGTCGGGGTTCATCGTCGTGTCCCACAGCTGCTCGGCGCTCATTTCGCCGAGACCCTTGAAGCGGCTGATGCTCCATTGCGTCTCGCGCACGCCTTCCTTGCGCAGCTTGTCGAGGATCGCCTCGAGCTCGCCGTCGTCGAGCGCATAGAGCTTCTGCGCGGCCTTCTTGCCGCGCGCGGGCGCGTCGACACGGAACAGCGGCGGGCGCGCGACGCACACATGGCCGCGCTCGATCAGTTGCGGGAAGTGTTTGAAGAACAGCGTGAGCAGCAGCACCTGGATGTGCGAGCCGTCGACGTCCGCATCCGACAGGATGCAGATCTTGCCGTAGCGCAGGTTCGACAGGTCGACGCTTTCATCCGGGCTGTGCGGATCGACGCCGATCGCGACCGAGATGTCGTGCACCTCGTTGTTCGCGAACAGGCGGTCGCGCTCGGTTTCCCACGTGTTCAGCACCTTGCCGCGCAGCGGCAGGATCGCCTGGTACTCCTTGTCGCGCCCCATCTTCGCGGAGCCGCCTGCCGAATCGCCCTCGACCAGGAACAGCTCGTTGCGCGCGATATCTTCCGTCTCGCAGTCGGTCAGCTTGCCAGGCAGCACCGCGACGCCCGAGCTCTTGCGCTTCTCGACCTTCTGGCCCGCTCGTGTGCGCGCCTGCGCCTGCTTGATCACGAGCTCGGCGAGCTTCTTGCCGTGCTCGACGTGCTGGTTCAGCCACAGCTCGAGCGCAGGGCGCGAGAACGACGACACGAGCTTCACCGCGTCGCGGCTGTTCAGGCGTTCCTTGATCTGCCCCTGGAACTGCGGATCGAGCACCTTCGCGGACAGTACGAACGACACGCGCGCGAACACGTCTTCCGCGAGCAGCTTCACGCCCTTCGGCTGCAGGTTGTGCAGTTCGACGAAGCTTTTCACCGCCTGGTAGAGACCGTCGCGCAGGCCGGATTCGTGCGTGCCGCCGGCCGGCGTCGGGATCAGGTTCACGTACGACTCGCGCACGAGCGAGCCTTCCTCGCTCCATGCGACGACCCACGACGCGCCCTCGCCTTCGGCGAAGGTGTCGTCGCCCGAACGCGAATCGGCGAAGCGCTCGCCTTCGAACAGCGGGATCAGCAGCTCGCTGCCGTTCATTTCGTCGAGCAGGTAGCCGCGCAGGCCGTCTTCATATTTCCACGTCTGGCGCTCGCCCGACTTCTCGTTGACGAGCACGACCTCGACGCCCGGCAGCAGCACGGCCTTCGAGCGCAACAGGCGCTGCAGTTCGCCGAGCGGCAGGTTCGGCGAATCGAAATACTTCGGATTCGGCCACACCTGCACGCGCGTGCCGGATTTCTTCTCGCCGCGGCCCGCGCCCTGCGTCGCGAGCGGTTTGACGACATCGCCTTCGGCGAAGCCGAGCTCCGCGATCTTGCCGTCGCGCCAGACCGTCACGTCGAGGCGCGTCGCGAGCGCATTCGTCACCGACACGCCGACGCCGTGCAGGCCGCCCGAGAACGTGTAGGCGCCGCCCGCGGCCTTGTCGAACTTGCCGCCCGCGTGCAGGCGCGTGAATACGATCTCGACGACCGGCACGCCCTCTTCCGGGTGCATGCCGAACGGGATGCCGCGACCGTCGTCCTCGACCGAGACCGACTGGTCGGCGTGCAGCGTGACCGTGATCTGCTTGCCGTAGCCGCCGAGCGCCTCGTCGGACGCGTTGTCGATGACTTCCTGGATGATGTGCAGCGGATTCTCGGTGCGGGTGTACATGCCGGGCCGCTGCTTGACCGGCTCGAGACCCTTGAGCACCTTGATCGATGCTTCGCTATAGGCCGCGCTGGGTTTCTTCGTTGACATAGGCGCTGAATTTCGTCATTCATCGGGACGTTGTCCACACCTCGTGTGGATAACGTCGTGGACAAAACGTTGAGTTCCGTAAAAAAGCGAATCGAAACAACGGTGTGCTTGGACTGCTCCGAAAGCGGGCGCGCGGCGTGCGCTGCGCTGCCCGGGACGCGCGGTATTTTACTGGTTCCGCGTGGCACGCCAATCGCGGAATCGCGCGCGCCGGCCGCGCGACGTGTCTGCGTTTTACGCAGGCTTGCGCTTCGCCTCGAGCGTTTCCCACCGTTCGAGCGCTTCGAGCAATTCGTCGTCGATCGCCGCGAACCGCTCGGTCAGGCGTGTGCCTTCCTGCGGATCCTTCGCGAAAATCGAACCGTCTTCGAGCCGCGCGTTGATCGTCTTCTGCTCCTCTTCGAGCGCGGCGATCTTCTCCGGCAGCGAATCGAGCTCGCGCTGCTCGTTGAACGACAGCTTGACCGTGCGTTGCGCGTTGCGGCCCGCGGCGCTTTTCGCCGAATCTTCCTTGACGGGCGCGGCTTCCTTGACCGCGCGCTTCGCGGCTTCCTGCTGCGCGAGCTGATCGGCGCGTGCACTCTGGATCTGCCAGTCGGTGAAGCCGCCGACGTATTCGCGCCACTTGCCGTCACCCTCGGCCGCGATCACCGACGTCACGACGTTGTCGAGGAACGCGCGATCGTGGCTGACGAGCAGCACCGTGCCGTCGTAGTCGGCCAGCAGTTCCTCGAGCAGTTCGAGCGTCTGGATGTCGAGGTCGTTGGTCGGTTCGTCGAGCACCAGCACGTTGGCCGGACGCGCGAACAGGCGCGCGAGCAGCAGCCGGTTGCGTTCGCCGCCCGACAGCGACTTCACCGGCGAACGCGCGCGTTCCGGCGCGAACAGGAAATCGCCGAGGTAGCTCATCACGTGCTTGCGCACGCCGCCGATCTCGACCCATTCGCTGCCGGGGCTGATGGTATCCGCGAGGCTCTTTTCCTGGTCGAGCTGCGCACGCATCTGGTCGAAATACGCGACCTGCAGGTTGGTGCCGATGCGCACCGCGCCTTCGTCGGGCTTCAATTCGCCGAGAATCAGCTTGAGCAGCGTCGTCTTGCCGGCGCCGTTCGGGCCGATGAAGCCGATCTTGTCGCCACGCATCACCGTCGTCGAGAAACGATCGACGACCGCGCGGCCGCCGTAGCGCTTCGTCACGTCGGTCAGTTCCGCGACGATCTTGCCGGACTTCTCGCCCTGCGCGACATCCAGCTTCACGTTGCCCAGCGTGTTGCGGCGCTCCGCGCGTTCGTTGCGCATCTGCTCGAGCCGCGCGATGCGGCCGACGCTGCGCGTGCGGCGTGCTTCGACGCCCTTGCGGATCCACACTTCTTCCTGCGCGAGCAGCTTGTCGAACTTCTCGTTTTCCACGCGCTCGATTTCGAGCTGCTGGGCCTTGCGCGTCTGGTACGCGGAAAAATTGCCCGGGTACGACAGCAGCCGGCCGCGATCGAGATCGACGATGCGCGTCGCGACGCGGTCGAGGAACGCGCGATCGTGCGTGATGAACAGCAGGCCCGCGCGCTGCGCGACGAGCAGCTCTTCCAGCCAGCGGATGCCGTCGAAGTCGAGGTGGTTGGTCGGTTCGTCGAGCAGCAGCACGTCGGGCTGCAGCACCAGCGCGCGCGCCAGCGCGACGCGCTTCTGCATCCCGCCCGACAACGCATCGACGGGTGCATCGACGTCCGCCAGGCCGATCTGCGCGAGCGTCATCGACACGCGCGTGCGCCAGCTCCACGCGTCGTGCGCATCGAGCGACGACTGCAGCGCGTTCATCCGCGCGAGCAGCGCATCGTGTTCGGCGCCTTCGGGGATATCCGCGAGGCGATGCGCGATCGAGTCGTACTCTTCGAGCAGTTCGCGCGTGTGCGCAAGCCCCGATGCAACGGCATCGAACACCGTCGCGCCCGGCTCGAATTCGGGCTCCTGCGGCACGTAGACGGTCACCAGTTCCTGCTGGCGCGTGACGAGCCCGTCGTCGGGCTTCGCGAGCCCGGCGACGATCTTCAGCAGCGACGACTTGCCCGCGCCGTTTCGGCCGATCAGGCCGACGCGCTCGCCGGCTTCCAGCGAGAAATCCGCGTGATCGAGCAACGCGACGTGACCGAACGCGAGCTGCGCGCCGGAAATGGAATAGAGCGACATGGGGAGACGGCGAAGAGAGGAATCGGAAGCGCCCATTGTACCGGTCGCGGGCGGCGTTACCGGCATGGCCGGACGGACAAGGCCGGCAAACGGGTTGGAAGGCGGGTTGGAACGCGCTTTTGACGGCAGGCAGGCGGTGTTCATCGAAGCGCATCGGCGCGATGCGATGGCACAACGGAGGCGCCCGTCTTCCGGTTACAAACGCCGGCCGCGAGTTTCGTGCAAAAAAGACGACGTCGGCCGAATGCCTGCGGCCGGCCCATCGACCATTCCGCGCCGGACGCCTCGGGCGTCCGTACGCGGCCTATGCGATTACTTCACGTTGACCGAGATCGTCGAGCTCAATTCGGGGCCGTACGAGCGGTGCATGCCGTCGCCGAACTGCAGCGTCAGCGTGTGCTGGCCGGGTGGCAGCTTGATGTCGGTTTCGGTCTGGGCCTTGCCGAAGTGCAGCGAACGTTCGCTCGCGGGGATCACGTCGCCCTTCGGAATCGGCCGGCCGTCGATCAGCAGGTGATGATGGCCGGTGTTCGGCGTCATGTCGCCGGCCGGTCGAAGCTCCATCCCCTCGAGCCCGAACTTCACGTGCACCGGGTTCGACACCGTCGCGCCCTCGCTCGGCGCTTCGAAATAAACGCGCGCCTCGGCCCGCGCCATCGTCGACACGGCCATCGCCGCCACACACATCGCACCTGCGATCCACTTTCTGTTCAGCATCGCATTCTCCTTATGATTGGACAGCCTCGGAAGGATACACCGCACGAACGGCATACGCGTTTCGGTTGCGTTGTTCGCGATGCGTACGTTTAAAACGACGTTGCACAGCCGTTCGACGAAATTCCGGTACCATTGCGCCTTTCGTCCGCCGGCCAGGCCGCGGACGGTATCGCCGAATTTCCACTTTCCCGAGCGCTACATGAGCGAAGTAACCGAATACCAGAGCTGGGTCTGCCTGATTTGCGGGTGGGTCTACAACGAAGCGGAAGGGCTGCCCGACGAAGGCATCGCGCCCGGCACCCGTTTCGCCGACATTCCCGCCGACTGGCGCTGCCCGCTGTGCGACGTGGGCAAGGAAGATTTCGTCGTCGTCGATTTCTGATTCGCTGACGCGCTGATTTCCGATCGCGGCTGATTGCGCGATCACGCGCGTCGGCGCGTATTCCGCCCCGCCGACGCGCCGCGCGTTTGCTATACTCTGCGCGCTGTCCACACTGCCGTCCGGTTCGCGTTTTTTCGCGCGTGTCGCCCGGACATGGCTCTCCCCGTAGTTCAATGGATAGAACAAGCGCCTCCTAAGCGCTAGATACAGGTTCGATTCCTGTCGGGGGGACCAGCCAAGCCCCAAACCATCCCCAAGATCACCAAGCCCCCCGCTCAAGCCCCTCTGGCGGCGCTCTAGCTCCTATCGTTACCCAAGGTTGCTCAGCGACAGCCAGAGAAAGTGTTGGTATCCGCAGAAACCAACGATGCCTCTCACTGACGGGCAGGTACGGAACGCGAAAGCCAGCGCGGCCCCGTACAAACTCACGGACGGCAACGGAATGTTCCTGCTCGTCCAATCAAACGGCCCGAAGTACTGCCGCTTCTCATACTGCTTCCTTGGCAAGCAGAAGACGCTCGCCTTATCAGCCGATACCAACACTGCCTCTCACTGACGTACAGATATCGCTTCAGCTCGACAACTCATCAACATTGGCCGCGCCAACTCGCCCTTTCCGCCATACCGCCGGCGACGGGCGGGGCGCGATGACGTTGGACTGCCGCCGGCCTACTCGTCGAACGGTCCGGCTTCAAAAGTGACCACTCCGTCGGCATACTCTCGCACCCATATATCGCGGTGATCCTCGCCAGAACCCTTTACTGCGAACGACGCATTCGGTAGACATGAAGCCAATTTGTCGAACAGCATGATGATCGCCATGCTGTTCAGATAGAACAGAGTTGAAGTTGGGAGAGCCGAAGCACATGCTTCGGTGAGGTTGGTCAATACGTCGTTGCTTAGTGAATATTCGTCAAGAAACTTCAAGAGTTCCTCGCGGACACTGGCAACATTCAACGGCTCGCCATCGAACGGATGAACCCAAACTTGGGTGTGAAAACTCATTCGAACTTACTCCGTTATTTTTCTCATTCACACGCTGGCTCTTCGCGGCGTGCGGAGCGAATCGTGATTGTTGACGATCTACCGACCGTTGTCGATCGGTCAAGCGTGGCCTTTCGCGGGCAGCTCTCCCTTCGGTGGGCCTTCACGAAGAGTGCCGATTCTGCCGGTGAACCGCCGCTTCCGTTCAACGCAAGTCACCAATCGATTGACTCTCCACATCAGCCCTAGTACACTTCGCGCCGCGGGGTGGAGCAGTCTGGCAGCTCGTCGGGCTCATAACCCGAAGGTCGTAGGTTCAAATCCTACCCCCGCAACCAATACCGAAGCCCGCTCTGCGAAAGCAAGCGGGCTTCTTGCTTTGCGCATGCACTGCTGAGTGCTCGAAGGCTGCCAGCATCACATCCGGATCGACGAACATTCAGCCTCCGACGCCCCCTGCGACACACCATCGCATCCCGCTCGATCGCCGCGGCCCTGCGCCACACATTGCGTAGAATTCCGAACCTTCTTCAGCATCGGGACTCCCGCAATGATTCGAGCAATCGCGGCACTCGCCGCGCTTTCAGCCATGACCGGCTCGGCAAACGCCGCCGACACCCTCACCGCACCCGCGAAGCAGCGCTACGTCAGCCCCGGCATCGCCAACATCACGAACGCAGCAGCGCCGCACGCGGAAACCCCCTCGCCCGACTCACGCTGCCGTGAACTGACCGCCGGGATCGACGCCGTCAAGCACGCCCCCGACCGCGGCCAGAAGATCGTCCGCGGGATGGGCCCGGACGGCAAGCCACGCAACGAGCTGCGCGCTTACGACAAGCGCGCCGATCTCGAAACCGAGCATCACCGGCTCGGCTGTCGATAACGAACGCAACACCGCCCGGGCGAAAAATCACGCCGGGCGTCGGCATTCACGCACTCACGCGTTCGCACCACCATCGATCGTCAACCCGGTGCCATTGATCGACCGCCCTTCCGGCCCGACGACGAACGCGACGAGCGCCGCGACGTCCTCGGCCTTGCCGTACTGCGGGATCGCCATCCGCGAACGCTGCGCACCGGCGTGTTCGCCGTCGGCCGGGTTCATATCGGTATCCGTCGACCCCGGATGCACGATATTGACCGTGATGCCGCGCGAACCGAGATCGCGCGCGAGCCCCTGTGTCCAGCCGATCAGCGCGGCCTTGCTCGCCGCATAGAGACTCATACCGGCATCGGGCACGCGCGTGGCAAGGCAACTCCCGGTCGACACGATGCGCCCGCCCTCTCCGAGATGCCGCGCCGCCGCCTGCGACGCGACGATCACCGCGCGCACGTTCACGTTCAGCGTCGCGTCGATATCGTCGAGCGTGAGGTCGTCCAGCGCGCCGGCCCGGAAAATCCCCGCGTTGTTGACGAGAATGTCGAGGCCGCCGAACGCCTCCGCCGCACGATCGACCGCGTCGCGCACTGCCACCGGATCGGCGCTGTCGGCCTGGATCGCAACGGCGCGACGGCCCAGCGCCTCGATGCCGGCGACGACGGCCTGCGCCCGCTCCGCCGATTTCTCATAAGTAATCGCGACGTCCACGCCATCGGCCGCCAGCCGTTTCGCGATCGCCGCCCCGATGCCGCGGCTGCCGCCCGTGATGAGTGCACGCTTGCCCTGAAGTCGGTTCATGTCGGTTCCTTTCCTCATTTATGTAACGACCGACACAGAATGTGGCAAGTTGCGCGACACAGTCAATTGATTTAATTTATCGATCGATACAGAAATCGACGAAGGGACGAACGCAATGGCTGAAAGGGGCCGACCGAGAAGCTTCGACAAGGAAGCGGCGCTGGATCGCGCAATGGAGGTGTTCTGGCGCCTCGGCTACGAAGGCGCGTCGATGGCCGACCTGACGGCCGCGATGGGCATCGCGTCGCCGAGCCTGTATGCGGCGTTCGGCAGCAAGGAAGCATTGTTCCGGCTGGCGCTCGAGCATTACAGCGCAACGGAAGGACGGGAAATCTGGGGGGGCGTCGAACAGGCCGGCAGCGCGCACGACGCCGTACGGAACTACCTGATGGATACCGCCCGCGTGTTCACGCGGCGGTCGAAGCCGGCCGGCTGCCTGATCGTGCTGTCGGCACTGCACCCGGCCGAGCGTTCCGATACGGTCCGGCAAACGCTGATCGCGATGCGCGAGCGCACGGTGGAGAACCTGCGCGCGCGCCTCAGGCAGGGAGTCGCGACCGGCGAGATCGCCGCGCAAGCGAACCTCGATGCAATCGCGCGGTACTACGTCACGGTCCAGCAGGGGATGTCGATCCAGGCACGCGACGGTGCGAGCCGTCGCGATCTGGAGGCCGTCGCGCAAGCCGCGCTGGCCGCGTGGCCAGCGCTCGTCGGCAAGGATGGCGCGAGCGGCGCGTAAAGGCAGGACGCAGCCAAGCGCGGCCGCGCCGCAACGTTACTGCTTCGCAGCGTGCTGCACGTCCTTCGACGCATGCCACACGCGATAGCGCACCTCGAAGCCGTCCGGTACATAGACGACGAGCGGCAGGCGGCTGTTGTAGCGCAGCATCTGGCCGTCGCCGCGCACCTGCACGAACCGCTGCTGCGGCGCCTGGCCCGGGCATGCCATCAGCGTCGATGCCGGCCCCTTCACGTCGGTGAGCCGGTAGTACGTATAGCCCCAGCCCTTCACGTCCTCGGCAGTCAGCTCGCCGCCGAACCATTGCTGGTTGCAGTCGGTCTGCAGCGTCTTGCCGATCATCAACTCGACGCGCGCATCGCCTTCGTTCTCGAGCGCGGGCAGCGCGATCACGACGCGCTGCTGGCCGGCCGCTGCCTGCGGAAACATCTTGATCGACTCGGCCGTCACGGCGGGCGCGGAAGCGGGCCCCGCCACGCAGGCGGCGGCTGTCGTCACGCAGAAGGCGGCCAGCGCGGCCCGGATCGCGAATTTCATCGATGTACTCCTGGAAAACAAAATGAGCTCCGGATGCTAACACTTCCGTCGCACGACCTTACGGCGCTGTAATTTGACGACACAATTGCAAACAGCTGGCAATCCCCTTGCGCGGTACTTATAGGGGAACCAAGGAGAACATCATGCTGAAGCTCATTGCTGCCGCCGGCGTCGCGACCTTGCTGGCCGGCTGCGTCGTCGCCCCGGACGCCGGATACGGCTACGGGCAGCCCTACTATTCCGATCCCGGCTACGCGTACGCGCCGTCGCCGGTGTACGGCACGGTCAACATCTGGGGCGGTGGCGGCGGACGCGACTGGGATCGCGGCCGGCGCGACTACCATCGCTGGGACGGCGATCGTGGCAACCGCGGCAACGGCTGGGGGCGCGGCGGCGGACACCGAGGTGGTGACTGGAACGATGGTGGCGGAGGCGGCGGCCATCGCCACTGACGCGCATTTGCAACCGTTTGTATCCGCGTAGTGCCCACCGACGGCCGACGCGTCATGCAAACAAACGGATGGCCGCACAAAAGACGAAGGCCCTCGCACGAAGCGAGGGCCTTTTGTCGTTCGGTGCGCTGAAGCGAACGGCGCCACCGCCGCCCGTTCACGCTGCGCGCATCCGCCTGCTCACCAGCCGGCCAGCTGTGCGTAGCCACCCGACACGGGCGCGCCGCACACATACGCGCGCTGGTAGCGGTCGTAGCAATACCTCGGGCCGTCATCCTGGTACTGCGCCTGCTGGTAGGTCGGATACGCAGGCTGCTGGTACGCGGGCGCCTGGTAGTACGTCGGCGGCTGATAGGCCGGTGCCTGGTACGCGGGCGCCTGATACGCGACGGGCGGATTCATCGCGGACGTCACGATCGCGCCCAGCACCGCGCCGCCGATCAAGGCGCCGATGACGGCACCACCGTCGCGGCCATGCGCGGACGCCGGGCCTGCCACGGCAAGCGAACCGGCGAGGACACACACTGCGGCAATTTTTTTCATGATGGACTCCCACGCGAAGTGGTACTGGATGCGATGCATTGTGGCGACTTGCGGCCGTAATAGATGCAGCAAGTGGTAACGCGCGATTACCGGCATCACGCCCGTCGAAATGCGCCGTCGCCGTGCTACGATTTTCGGCATACAGGAGACGCCGTCATGCAGCCCGAAACCGCCCGCCGTTTCGATACCGAATTCGCCCCGCGCATCGCTCAGGCAATCGCCGCCTTCTTCGCCGAACACGTGCTGACCGACGTCGTCCCGTATGGCGGCCACGGGCACCCGACGCGCGTGCAGATCCGCAGCGCGCCGCACGAGCACGTCAGCGGCTTCGACCATCCGCTGAACCTCGAGCTCACCTGGGACACCGACGAAATCGAGCGGCTGATGGAGCCGGACGGCCCGCAGCGCTTCGAGCACTACCTGGCCGCGCTGCCGAAAAAGCTGGGGGCATGGCAGAGCGCGCGCGACATCGATCTCCTGTCGCGCACGCAGGCCGACCCGCTCGTGCGGCTCGGCGGCCTCGACTTCGAAGGCTGAGTGCCGGCGTCGCGCGATGCGGCCCGGTGATACACTCGATCGGCCCCGCTCCGGTGCAGTTGCGCCGGCCGGGCCGCTCATCGCCGCCTCCACCCTTCCGCATGGTTGCGCACGCAACCGGCAACCGGGCGCGCGGACAACCAAGCCTCTGCTCCCGCCATGAACGCCGATACCGGCCTGCCGCTTCCGCAACGCTACTGGGCGATCGTCTGCGTCGCACTGGGCATCACGCTCGCCGTGCTCGACGGCGCCATCGCGAACGTCGCGCTGCCGACGATCGCACGCGACCTGCACGCATCCGACGCCGCGTCGATCTGGATCGTCAACGCGTACCAGCTCGCGGTCACGATCACGCTGCTGCCGCTCGCGTCGCTCGGCGAGCGCATCGGCTATCGCCGCATCTACATTGCCGGGCTCGCGCTGTTCACCGCGGCGTCGCTCGGCTGCGCGCTCGCCGGCTCGCTGCCGATGCTGGCCGTGATGCGCGTGATCCAGGGCTTCGGCGCGGCCGGCATCATGAGCGTCAACGCGGCGCTCGTGCGGATGATCTACCCGTCGTCGATGCTCGGGCGCGGGCTGTCGATCAATGCGATGGTGGTGGCGCTGTCGTCGGCGATCGGGCCGACGGTCGCGTCCGCGATCCTGTCGTTCGCCTCGTGGCCGTGGCTGTTCGCGGTCAACGTGCCGATCGGCATCGCCGCAGTATTCGGCAGCCTGCGTGCGCTGCCGGCCAACCCGCTACACGATGCGCCGTACGATTTCGCGAGCGCGCTGATGAACGCATGCGTGTTCGGGCTGCTGATCACGGCCGTGGACGGGCTCGGCCACGGCGAGGCCCATGCGTACGTCGCGGCCGAGCTGGCCGTCGCGTTCGTCGTCGGCTACTTCTTCGTGAAGCGCCAGCTGTCGCAGCCGGCGCCGCTCTTGCCGGTCGACCTGATGCGCATCCCGATGTTCGCGCTGTCGGTCTATACGTCGACGGCGTCGTTCACATCGCAGATGCTCGCATTCGTCGCGCTGCCGTTCTGGCTACAGAACTCGCTCGGCTTCTCGCAGGTCGAGACGGGCCTGTACATGACGCCGTGGCCGCTCGTGATCGTGTTCGCCGCGCCGCTCGCGGGCGTGCTGTCGGATCGCTATTCGGCCGGCATCCTCGGCGGGATCGGGCTCGCGCTGTTCGCGGCCGGGCTGCTGTCGCTCGCGACGATCGGCGCGCATCCAGGCACCGTCGACATCGTGTGGCGGATGGCGCTGTGCGGGGCGGGCTTCGGGTTGTTCCAGTCGCCGAACAACCGCGCGATGCTGTCGTCGGCGCCGCGCGAACGCAGCGGCGGTGCGGGCGGCATGCTGAGCACCGCGCGGCTGACCGGGCAGACGCTCGGCGCCGCGCTCGTCGCATTGATTTTCGGGCTCGTGCCCGATCGCGGGCCGACGATTGCGCTCTATGTCGCCGCAGCATTCGCGGCGGTGGCCGCGGTCGTCAGCATGCTGCGCATCACGTCGCCGCGGCCGGACACGGCGACCTGACGCCGCCGCGCACCGCGTGCGTGGCCGGGCATCATGCCGCGTCGAGCGCGTCCAGCACGAAGCGCACGCGCGTCTTCACACTCTCGCGCGGCAATTCGATCAGCCGATAGCCATATGACGTGTAGCACTCGACCATCGCGTCGTAGGTGCGCACGGCTTCCGCGAAATCCTGCCGACGCTCGGTGTCCTGCGCATAGATGTCCGGCCACGGCGGCGCGATGAACACGCGCCGGTGGTAGCGGAAACGGCGAGCCGAGGCTTCCGCATGCGCGGGCACCGCGAGCCCTGTCAGCCGCAGATAGCCGATCACGTCCGGCACGCCTCGATCGAAGAACACGGGCCCGCGCGCACGGCGTGCGAGATCGTATGAACGCATCTCCCAGCTCAGCATCAGCTCGGCGAACGCCGCCGGGTCACGCCACGGCAACGCCTGGCCGTCGATCGCCATCTGGTCGCGGATCACCCCGCGCCCTGCTTCCTGCGAACGCGCGAAACCGGCGCGCTCGAGCGCGTCGAGCAACGTGCTCTTGCCCGACCCCGGGCCACCGGTCACGACGAAGAAGCGGCGGGTAGCGTCGTCCTCCACGCCGGGCGCCGGTCCAAACTCACGCATGCGCAACCCGCCGGCCCGCGCGCCGCGTGACCGATGCGGCCGCCGCGACACTGCGCAAATCGGCGACGAACGTATCGCGCCAGACCGACAGGTCGTTCGCGCGCAGCCGTGCGAGGTTTTCCTCGTGGCGCGCCCGCCGCTCGGCGAGCGGCATCGACAGCGCGCGCTCGAGCGCCTCGGCCATCTGCGACAGGTCGTACGGATTGACGAGGAGCGCGCCGGTCAGCTCGGCTGCCGCGCCCGCGAACTCCGACAGCACGAGCACGCCCGGATCGGCCGGATCCTGCGACGCGACGTACTCCTTCGCGACGAGATTCATCCCGTCGCGCAGCGGCGTCACGTAGCCCACCTGCGACATCCGGAAGAACGCCATCAGCAGGTTGCGCTCGTACTTGCGGTTCAGGTACTGGATCGGCGTCCAGTCGAGCTGCGAGAAGCGGCCGTTGATGCGGCCGGCCTCGCCCTCGAGCGTTTCGCGAATGTCCTGATAGGTCTTCACGTCGGAACGCGTCGGCGGTGCGATCTGCAGGAGCGACACGCGCCCCTGCCAGCCCGGCGCGTTCGCGAGCATCCGCTCGAACGACTGGAAGCGCTCGACGAGCCCCTTCGAATAATCGAGGCGGTCGACGCTCATCACCAGCTTGCGGTCGTCGAGCGCCTCGCGCAGCATCTTCACCGGCTTGCGCGTGCCGTACTGGACGGCCGCCTGCGCGATCGCGTCGGGATGCACGCCGATCGGATAGGCGGCGACCTTCACGACGCGGCCATGCGCGTGCAGCATCCCGTCGTCGCTCGCCGCGCCGATCCCTCGCCGCTCGATGTAGTCGGTAAACGCCTGCTTGTCGGATTCGGTCTGGAAACCCGCGACGTCGTACGCGCACATGAACTTCACGAGTTCCTCGTGCGGCGGCACGAGACGCAGCATGTCGGGCGACGGAAACGGAATGTGCAGGAAGAAGCCGATCGGGTTCTTCACGCCGAGTTCGCGCAGGTAATGCGCGAACGGCAACAGGTGATAGTCGTGCACCCAGATCAGGTCGTCAGGGCGCAGCAATGCGGCGAGCTGCTTCGCGAGCATTGCGTTCACGCGCAGATAGCCCGCGTACTCCTGGCGGTCGAAGCGCGCGAGATCGCCGCGGTAATGGAACACCGGCCACAGCGTCGCATTCGAGAAGCCGCGGTAGTACTGGTCGTAGTCGCGCCAGGTCAGCCCGACCGTCGCATAGGTGACGTTGCCGTCCCGCTGGATCGCGGGCTCGGTGTCGGGTGCGTCGACGATCTCGCCGTTCCAGCCGAACCAGACGCCGCCCGTTTCCTTCAGCGCGTCCATCACGCCGACGGCCAGGCCGCCCGCGCTCGGGCGCGTGTCCTCGCCGGCGGCGACACGATTCGATACCACGATCAATCTGCTCATGCGATTTCCCCTCCTCGATTCGATTGGCGGGCGCGCGACGCGCGCCCAAGCAGGCGCGGCGGCCCGAAGGCGGCCGCGCGGCGACTCAGTTCCGAGAATTGCAATGAAATACGGCGATGGAATGCGGCGACGACCGCATCAGGCGTCCTGCTCCTGACCGAGGTCGCGTTGATAGTCGAGCCCTTCCGGGCGGGCGCCACCCTGGTTGTGATCGCCGTCCGACGGCGTCTCGTCCGGCGCGCCCGCAGGCGGTGCCGATGGCGCGTCGGCCTGCGGACGCGGCCGGTTTTCCGGATGGTCGGCCGCCGCGTCAGGCGGCCGGTGTAACAACTGTTTCGAACGGCGCATGGCTGGGTGTCTCATATGCGGCGCGGCTCGAGGCCGTCGTAGAAACATTCCATAGCAAAACAGTCTAGGTCGCCTGATCGCATCCGAAGGTAACAATTACCTTCAATTTGTAACGTTTCGACCCCTCGGCGTTCATCCATCCGACAATAACGCCGCCCGCGCGCACGCGGCCTCACGCACGGCGATTTGTCAAAGCTTTGCAATTTTCCTATGACAATTGCGAAACAATGACGCGGCATGACGGCGTGCATGCGACGCCGCTCACCCAGACAGGACTTGCACTCAGGGATGAACATTCGTTTCGAATCGCCGCGCCGGGCCACGCCGGCGCGCGTCGTGCTGGCCGTGATCGCCACGGCCGCACTGCTGTCCGGCTGCAACTCGCTGTACAGCGAGGGCGCGACAGCCGGCGCCGGTATCGCGGGCGCCGCGATCGCCTCCAAGGTCACCAGCAACGCTGCGGTTGCGACGGGCATCGGTCTCGGCGCCGTCGCCGGCGCGCGGGCGGGCGTCCAGTACTCGCAGCGCGTCGCGCACCGTTACACCCAGGAACAGATCGCGAAGGCGGCGGGCCCGCTCGACGTGGGCGGCGTCGCGCCGTGGTCGACGCACCACTCGTTCCCGATCGAGGACGATGAGCAGGGTCGCGTGACGGTCAGCCGGATGATCAGCATCGGCCCGCTCGACTGCAAGGAAATCGTGTTCGCGGTCGATACGGCCGCGAAGCCCGACAAGCCTGCGCAATCGGCGTTCTACGTGGCCACGATCTGCCGCGACGGCCCGGTGTGGAAATGGGCGTCGGCCGAGCCGGCGACCGAACGCTGGGGCGCATTGCAATGAGCGTCGCGCTCCGTATCGCGGCCATCGGCGCGCTGTGCGCGGCGACGGCCGTGCTGTCGGGCTGCGGGTCGGTCGGCGCGGCGAGCGGCGCGCTCGCCGGTGCGGCGACGGGCCTCGTCACCGCGAACCCGGCGGTCGGCGTCGGCGTCGGGATTGCCGTGCAGGCCGCGACCGACGAAGCCGTCAACCGCACGATGAAGCAGCTCCATCAGAACCAGCAGGACGCGATCGCAAAAACGGCCGGCAGCCTGGCCGTCGGCGAAGTGAAGCCGTGGAAGGTGAAGAACACGCTGCCGCTCGAAAACGGCGAAGGCGAAGTCCGCGTCACGCGCGCATATGCGTCGGCGCTCGCGATCTGCAAGGAATTCGCGTTCTCGGTGAAGGACGGCGACAAGGCCGACTGGTATTTCGCGAATGCGTGCCAGCAGGGCGCGCACTGGAAGTGGGCGTCGGCAGAACCGGCGGTCGACCGGTGGGGGAATCTGCAGTAGCGGTACGATACGCCGCGCATGACGCGCGGCGCATACGCACAAGCCGGGCTGTCAGCCCGGCATGTCGATCAGGACTCGACGTCCTCGAGACTGAAAATCTCGGTCTGGTCGTTGTACGAGAAGATCTCGCCGTAACGGCCCCAGTCGATCACCGCGTCGAGCGTCTCCTCGGCCGCGCCGTCCGACAGGAAATCCTCCAGCTCCTGCTCGAACCGCACGCGCGGCGCACGATGGCCCGGGCGCTCGTTCAGCACCTTCTTGATCCGCGCGGCGAGCGGCACGTGCTTCAGCAGGTGATCCGCGAACATCAGCTTGCGCTCCTGCGTGCCGAATTCCGCGAACACGCGCCCCGGCGGCGTCAGGAACACGTCCCCTTCCCGCACGTCGGCGAAGCCGAGGTACTGCAGCACTTCGGCGATCGGGAACAGATCGTCGACTTCCAGATGCAGCGTGCGCGCGATTTCCGGCATGTCCGCGCGGCCATGGTACGGCGCCATCGCGAGCGTTTCGATTAGGCCGGCCATCAGGTTGGTCGACACCTGCGGCAGCCAGCTGCCGAGCTCCAGCCCCTTCTTCGTCGCCTCGCCGGTCTGGCGGGCCGTCATCTTCGCGTAGATGTCGTCAACGAGCTTGCGGAACGCCGGGTCGAGCCGGTTGCGCGGATGCTTGAACGGCACCTTGATCTCGGCGATCACGCGGCCCGGGTTCGACGACAGCACGAGGATCCGGTCGCACATGAACACGGCTTCCTCGATGTTGTGCGTGACGATCAGCACCGACTTGATCGGCATCCGGCCTTGCGTCCAGAGATCGAGCAGGTCGGTACGCAGCGTCTCGGCCGTCAGCACGTCGAGCGCGGAGAACGGCTCGTCCATCAGCAGGATCGTCGGGTCGACGACGAGCGCACGTGCGAAGCCGACGCGCTGGCGCATGCCGCCCGACAGCTCGCGCGGGTACGCGTTCTCGAAACCGTCGAGGCCGATCAGGTCGATCGCGGCCAGCGCGCGTTCGCGCCGCTCGCGCGCGCCGACGCCGAGCGCCTCGAGGCCCGCTTCCACGTTCTGCAGCACGGTGAGCCACGGGAACAGCGCGAAGGTCTGGAACACCATCGCGACGCCTTCGGCCGGCCCGCGCAGCGGCTGGCCGAGATAGGTCACCTCGCCGCCGGTCGGCTCGATCAGCCCGGCGATGATACGCAGCAGCGTCGACTTGCCGGAGCCGGAACGGCCAAGCAGCCCGACGATCTCGCCTTCGCGCAGCGACAGGTTCGCATCGTCGAGCACGAGCAGTTCGCCCTGCGTCTTGTTGAAGCCGCGACAGACGTGATCGACGCGCAGGATTTCCTCACCGAGGCGCGGCGGCTGGTTCGTCTGGACGGGGGCGTTTACAGCATTCGGATTGTGCATCGCGTTTCGCTCTCAATCGGTCTCAGTCGAGCCGCAGCTTCGCTTCGGCGAAGGCATACAGCGGCCGCCACAGCAGGCGGTTGAACAGGGTGACGAACAGGGACATCACGGCGATGCCCAGGATGATCTTCGGAAAATCGCCGGCGGCGGTGGTCTGCGCGATATAGGCACCGAGGCCGTGCGCCTCGATCTTGGTATTGCCCCACTGCACGGCTTCCGACACGATGCTCGCGTTCCACGCGCCGCCCGATGCGGTGATCGCGCCGGTCACGTAGTACGGGAAGATGCCGGGCAGGATCGCCTGCCGCCACCACTGCCAGCCACGGATCCGGAAGTTCGTCGCCGCTTCGCGATAGTCGTTCGGGTAGGACGTCGCGCCGGCAATCACGTTGAACAGGATATACCACTGCGTACCGAGCACGATCAGCGGCGACAGCCAGATGTCGGCGTTCAGGTGGAAGCGCGCGATCACGATCACGAACGCCGGGAACAGCAGGTTCGCCGGGAACGCCGCGAGGAACTGCGCGAGCGGCTGCAGCTTTTCGGCGAGCTTCGGGCGCAGCCCCACCCACACGCCGATCGGCACCCAGATCACCGACGCGATCGCGATCAGCACGACCACGCGCAGCAGCGTGATGAGCCCGAGCACGAGCACATGGCCGACCTCGGCCATCGTCACGCCGGTCGACACGAAGCTGACGACACGCCACACGATATACGCCGTGCCGAGCAGCACGAGCGTCGCCCACGTGACGTCGACCGTGCGCGACGCCTTCTTCTCGACTTTCGGCAGCGAGAAGCGCATCGCCCCCGACAGCGGCAGGCGCAGCGGAATCCGCGCGGCCTTCGCGAAGAACCAGCCGGCCGGCACGAGCAGCTGATGAATCAGGCGCGTGCGACGCACGAGGTCGAGCAGCCAGGATTGCGGCGCGTCGCCCGACGCGGTGTTTTCCATCCGGAACTTGTCGGCCCACGCGATGAGCGGGCGGAACAGGAGCTGGTCGTACGCGAGGATCACCACCGTCATCGTGAGGATCACCCAGCCGATCGCACCGAGGTTCTTGTCCGAGATAGCCTGCGCGAGATACGCACCGATGCCCGGCAGCGTGATGGTCTGGTTGCCGACCGTGATGGCCTCCGACGCGACGACGAAGAACCAGCCGCCCGACATCGACATCATCATGTTCCAGATCAGGCCCGGCATCGAGAACGGCACTTCGAGCTTCCAGAAGCGCTGCCACGACGTCAGGTGGAAGCCCCGCGACACTTCGTCGAGGTCGCGCGGAACCGTGCGCAGCGACTGGTAGAAGCTGAACGTCATGTTCCACGCCTGGCTCGTGAAGATCGCGAAGATCGCCGCGAGCTCGGCGCCGAGCACGCGGCTCGGGAACAGCGCGAGGAAGAACGTGACCGTAAACGAGATGAAGCCGAGCACCGGCACCGACTGCAGGATGTCGAGGATCGGGATCAGCACCATCCCGGCACGCCGGCTTTTCGCGGCGAGCGTGCCGTAGACGAGCGTGAACGTGAGCGACGCGACCATCGCGGCGAGCATCCGCAGCGTGGTGCGCAACGCGTATTCGGGCAGGTTCGCCGGGTCGAGCGAGATCTTCTGCGTCTGCAGGGTGCCGATCGGCGCCATCGTTTCGTGGAAGCCGACGACCGCCATCGCGATCAGGCAGATGATCAGCGGAAACGCGATGAAATCCCACCGGTTCGGCAGGACGCGCCACGCGGACGCGTTGGCGGTCCGGTTCGGATTGAAGAATCCGACGTCCATCAGGCGCCCTCCCCGGTAAGGCCGGACGAAGCCGGCAGTCGATGTTGATTCATGGCAAAGCGCACGGGTGCGGTAATTCGATTGACTGACGATCGCGCGCGAGCGCGGTGCGCCGTGCGTGCATGCGCTGCCGCGCGCCGGATGAGCCGGCCGCGACGGCACGACACTACACCAACCTGTATTTCAGGTACAACCGTCCGGGAACGGCGCAGGCGGCGCACGGTTCGTGCCTGGCGCGCGGGCGGCTGGCGGGTGCGCGGGTCGAGCAGCCCGGCCGCAATCTTTCGGCCGGCATGCAGGCCCGAATTATGCCGTGATCCGGCCCGCCCGGGAACCCGCCAGCCGCACGCGCGCGCAAACCATGTCGGGCGTCACCAGCCGGATACGACTATGCGGGTATGATCAGGGCTGGCCCTTGGGGTCTGTGGCGACCGTTTTGATGGCCACGCATGCGTGTGCCCTCTGTCAGCAAGCCCTGGGGATCGATCGACGAGCGGGAGGAAAGGGAATGGCAGGAAACTTGGTGATCGTCTGTCGCGATCAGGATGCCGACGCGTTCTACGAACTGATGCAGGAGTACGGGTCGTTCCAGACGCGGCTGTCGTCGACGGCATGGTACCTGAATATGAACGTCGTGCCGGAATCGCTGCAGGAGGAAATCCTGGAGCGCCTCGGCCGGTATACGACCGTCTACATCTTCGAGGCCACCACCGTGACCTACAACACCATCGACAGCAACGCGGCCGAGACGCTCGGCACGCTGTTCGGCGAATGATGCCGCGCGGCGCCAGCCCGGCCGGGTTGGCGCCGCAGCCGCTCATGCGGCCTGTGCGTGGGGTTCGTCCTTCGGCACGACCTCGAACGGGAACGTCATCGCGACGCGCAGGCCGCCTTCGGGACGGTTGCCGATGTCGCACGCCCCGCCCAGCCTGAGTACGAGCCGCTCGACGATCGCGAGCCCGAGCCCGCTGTGGCCGTTGCCGCCGCGCGCCGGGTCGAGCCGCACGAACGGCCGCGTGGCGGCCGCGAGGTCGCGCGGCGCGATCCCGCCGCCGCTGTCGCTGACCGACAGCACGTAGCCGGCCGGCGTGCGCGCCGTCTCGACGAGCACGGGCGGCGCACCGTACGCATGCGCGTTGTCCAGCAGGTTCGACAGGATCCGGTCGAGCGTCGCCGTCGGCAGCCGGAAGCCCGGATCGGCGTCGAGCCGCGTCTGGACCGTCGGTGCGTTCGGCGCGACCGCGCGATAGCTGCGCGCGATCCGCTCGCACGCCTGATCGACCGGCACCGGCTCGCTGCGATCGGACCCGCCGTGCGCAAACACCAGGAATTGATCGACGATGTGAGACATCGAATCGACGTCGCGCACGACGCCGTCGCGCAACCGGGCGTCGTCCATCATTTCGGCCCGCAGCCGCATCCGCGCAAGCGGCGTGCGCAGGTCGTGCGCCACGCCCGCCAGCATCACCGCCCGGTCGCTCTCGGCCTGCGACACCTGTTCCACCATCTGGTTGAAGCCATGCGTGAGCTGGCGCAGCTCGCGCGGGCCGCGCTCACGCAGCGGCGGCACCGGCTGGCCGCGGCCGAAGCGCGCGACCGCGCGTGCCAACGAACGCAACGGCTGCTGCAGCTGCCAGGCCGCGAACAGCGCGGCGATCACGCCGGCCGAGAAGATCGTGCCGAGCCACAACAGCATCCGGTCGAGCGAGCGCGGCGGCCGCAGCGGCTGCACCGGCACCACGATCCAGTTGCGGTCGGTCGGCTCCTTCACCCACAGCACCGGCGGATGGCCGGGCGCGCCGATCTCGACACGCGTGCCGGGCGGCATCCGCTCGCTCACGTCGTCGCGGAACCGCTTGAGCGGCGCCGGCAGGCTCGACGGATCGCCATTCGGCACGTCGGAGTTGTCCGGCGCCACGAGCCGCACGCGCGACGGCAATGGCTGGTCGGGCGTGCGCTCGACGTGCTGGCGCACGGCGTCGACCAGAAACGCGGCCTCTTCGACCGCGTAACGCGTCTGCATCTGGCTGCGCTCGAGCCGCATCGCGAAAAACCACGCGAAGTGCGACAGGAGCAGGACACCGATGACGAGTAGCGCCAGCCGCCCGAACAGTGAATCAATGGGTTTGCGCATGGGCCTCGCCGTCGGGCACGAACACGTAGCCGCGCCCGCGAACCGTCTGGATGAAGCGCGGCGTCGACGGATCCGTTTCGAGGATGCGGCGCAGGCGCCACACCTGGACGTCGATGCCGCGGTCGGTGCCGTCGTACTCGGGCCCGTGCAGCAGCTCGAGCAGCCGCTCGCGCGTGAGCGTGCGCAGCGCATGGTTCACGAAGATCTTCAGCAGCGCGAATTCACTGCTCGACAGCGTGGCCGGCTTGCCGTCGACCGACAGCGTGCGCGCCTGGAAATCGAGCACGAAGCGGCCGAACGCGAACGGCTCGCGCTGTTCGGGCGCCGCGGCCGACGGCGTCGCGCGGCGGCGGCGCAGCACGGCCTGCACGCGCGCGAGCAGCTCGCGCGGGTTGAACGGCTTGCCGAGGTAGTCGTCCGCGCCGAGTTCGAGCCCGACGATGCGGTCGACGTCGTCCGCACGCGCGGTCAGCATGATCACGGGGATGTCGTCGCCGGCCGCGCGCAACTGGCGCAGCGCGGTCAGGCCGTCGACGCCCGGCATCATCAGGTCCAGCACGATCAGGTCGGGCCGCTCGCGCTCGAGGCGCTTCTCGAGCGTCGCCGCGTCGTGCAGCACGGACACTTCCATCCCCTGGCGCACGAGGTAGTCGCGCAGCAGGTCTCGAAGTTCTTGGTCGTCGTCGACGATGAGGATCTGGGTAGTCATGGCTCGAAGTTTACCGCGCGAGGGCGGAGTCGAAGAACGAAACAAAGGGACGAAAGGGTTACTGCGGGTTACCGCGCAAGGGAACTGTAATGCGCGGTAACCCGGCCACCGCCCCACGTAACACCGGCCGCGGGCCGCATCGCTAACCTGCGTCTTACCGGATGCGGCACCCGGTTTTCCCGGTACCGCATCGCCGGACCCTTTGGATACAAGGAGTTTCTGAAATGTATAAGAAGACTTCCCGCGTGGCCATCGCGGCCGCCACCGTGCTCGCTCTCGCATTCGGCACCGCGCATGCCGCGCAGCCCAACGACATGCCGCCTCCGGGCGGCCCCGGCATGCACCAGATGCACGGCGGGCATGAAGGCGGCCCGTTCGGCGCGATCATGAAACTGCACGACCAGCTCAAGCTCAATGCGTCGCAGGAGCAGCAATGGCAGGCGGCCGTCAACACGATGAAGCAGAACCGTGACGCGATGCGCAAGAGCCACGAGCAGATGCGCAACCAGTTCAAGGCGCAGCAGAACCAGCCGATCCTCGACCTGAGCGCACTGCACTCGGCACGCCAGCAGGCCGAGGCGCAGAACGCGCAACTGCGCGAGCAGACGTCCGCCGCATGGCTCACGTTCTACAACGGGCTGAACGACCAGCAGAAGACGATGGTCAGCACGGCGCTCAAGCAGCAGTTCGCGAAGATGGAACAGCGCCACGAGAAGATGAAGGAGCGCTGGGAGCAGCATC
Organism: Burkholderia sp. SRS-25; assembly: GCF_004343765.1. Classification (NCBI taxonomy): domain Bacteria; kingdom Pseudomonadati; phylum Pseudomonadota; class Betaproteobacteria; order Burkholderiales; family Burkholderiaceae; genus Burkholderia; species Burkholderia sp. SRS-25. The sequence continues at coordinate 192,500 of NZ_PTXM01000006.1, read as the reverse complement.
GCGCGGCCAAGGCCGCGTCGGCGCCGGCGCAGTAAGCCGGCGGGCCGCTCCGCGGAGCGGCATCGAAGGGGACGCGGGCACCAGCCCGCGTCCCCTTTTTGCGTTTCAGGCGACGTCGAACAGCAGCACCTCGGCCGCCCGGCCGCGCGCGAACGCCACCGCGTCCACGCCGCCGATCCGCACGCCGTCGCCCGCGGCCAGCGCGCTGCCGTTCACCTCGAGGTCGCCGCGCACCACGTGCACGTACGCGCGGCGGCCGGCCGGCACGTCGAACGCCGCAGCCTCGTCGCCGTCGATCAGCCCCGAGAAGATGCGGGCGTCCGCGCCGATCGGCAGTGCACCGTCGCCACCGTTCGGCGCCGCCACCAGCCTCAGCCGCCCGCGTCTTTCGTCGTCGGCAAAGCGCGTCTGCCCGTAGCCGGGCCGGCCGCCCGCCCCGGCCGGCGCGAGCCAGATCCGCAGCAGGCGCAACGGCTCGTCACGCGATGCGTTGGTTTCGCTCAGCATGACGCCGGTGCCGGCGCTCATGCACTGCACGCCGCCCGCGCGCACGATCGCCCCGTTGCCGAGGCTGTCGCGATGCGCGAGCGCGCCGTGGATCACATAGGTGACGATTTCCGCGTCGCGGTACGGCCGCATCCCGTAGCCGCGGGTCGGCGCGATGCATTCCTCGTTCAGTTCGCGCAACGCGCCGAACGCCGGCGGCCCGCTCCGGCCGGACGCCCGAGGAAAGCTGTGAAGGAATTCGTGCCAGCCTTGGCTGCGCTGGTCGCGATCGGCGGCGCGGCGGATCTGGAACATGAGACGGACACTCCGTGAGATGCGTGGTTCTGGCATGCCGTCACTGTATGAGTGTGCCAATCGCGCCACAATCCGCCGCCTGCGCACCGCATCGTTGCACTTGCGGATGCAATTGATGCAATGTCCATTGTGAATACGGCGATTATCGCAACAGCCGGATCAATGCGTCGAAGAATCGATCGGTCGGCCCGTATTGCCGGTTTCCGGGTATCGCGTTCGGGTAAAATACCGGCCTTTTGGCGTTCGCCGTTCCGGCGGCCGCCATTGCCAACGCGCCGATCGGCGATTTTTGGCCGTCTAGAATACGCCGCGGCGCCCGGTCCAACCGGCCGCGAGCGCTCCCGGAAAGTCAGCAACAGAAGGATGGAAATGAAGAAGGCCGCCCTGTGCGCCGCCCTCGCCCTCGTGGCGGGCAGCGCCTTCGCGAAGGAGTGGAAGACCGTGCGGATCGGCGTCGACGCCAGCTACCCGCCGTTCGAGTCGACCGCGCCGAGCGGCGAGATCGTCGGTTTCGACGTCGATCTCACCAAGGAAATCTGCAAGCGAATCAACGTGAAATGCGTGTGGGTGGCGCAGGATCTCGACGGGATCATCCCGGCGCTGAAGGCGAAGAAGTACGACGTCATCGTGTCGTCGCTGACCGTCACGGACAAGCGCCGCGAACAGATCGACTTCTCCGACAAGGTATATGACGCGCCGGCGCGGATGATCGCGAAGACCGGCTCGCCGCTGCTGCCGACCGTCGCGTCGCTGAAGGGCAAGCACGTGGGCGTCGAGCAGGGCTCGACGCAGGAGACCTACGCGAAGGCGTACTGGGAGCCGCAGGGCGTGACGATCATTCCTTACCAGAACCAGGACCAGGTCTATGCCGATCTCGGCTCGGGACGTCTCGACGCGACGCTGCAGGACGAGTTGCAGGCCGACTACGGCTTCCTGCGCACGCCGCGCGGCAAGGGTTTCGCGTTTGCCGGGCCGGAAGTGAAGGATCCGAAGACGATCGGCGACGGCACCGCGATCGGCCTGCGCAAGGAAGACACGGACCTGAAGCTCAAGATCAACCAGGCGCTGGCCGACATGCATAAGGACGGCACGTACGACCGGCTGTCGCACAAGTATTTCGCGTTCAGCGTCTATTCGGCTTCGGCCCGCTGAGCGACGAAAAGAAGAGACGACGGATGCGGGGGCGGCCCCGCATCCGGTCAGTACAGGCAGTGAACCACGCGCCGCCCGCCTCCTGCCCGCCGTTCGCGCGACGGGCGGGCCGGCACCGATGCCGGGGCGGACGGTCATGATACGCACGGGGCGTTCCGCGCAGCTTGGGCGGAACGCGTCTTTCGCGGCGCACCGCGTGCGCCCTAAGGGACCACACCAGGGACCACTCAATGTTTCTACAAGGTTACGGCCCGCTGATCCTCGCTGGCACCTGGCAAACCGTCAAACTGGCGGTGCTTTCGCTTGCGCTGTCGTTCCTGCTGGGCCTGCTCGGCGCGGGCGCGAAGCTGTCGCGCAACCGCTTCACGAACGGCGTCGGCACCGTCTATACGACGCTGATCCGCGGCGTGCCCGACCTCGTGCTGATGCTGCTGCTGTTCTACAGCCTGCAGATCTGGCTGAACATGGCGACCGACGCACTCGGCTGGGACCAGATCGACATCGACCCGTTCCTCGCCGGCGTGCTCGTGCTCGGCTTCATCTACGGCGCGTACTTCACCGAGACGTTCCGCGGCGCGTTCCTGTCGGTGCCGCGCGGCCAGCTCGAGGCCGGCAGCGCGTACGGGATGACGAACTGGCAGGTGTTCACGCGGATCATGTTCCCGCAGATGATGCGCTTCGCGCTGCCGGGCATCGGCAATAACTGGCAGGTGCTCGTGAAGTCGACCGCGCTCGTGTCGATCATCGGCCTGGCCGACGTCGTGAAGGCGTCGCAGGACGCCGGCAAGGGCACGCTGCGGTTCTTCTTCTTCACGCTGATCGCAGGTGCCGTCTACCTCGCGATCACGACGATCTCGAACTTCGTGCTGATGTGGCTCGAAAAGCGCTACTCGACCGGCGTCCGCAAGGCTGACCTATGATCGAACTCATCCAAGAATACTGGCGCAACTATCTCTACACCGACGGCTATCGCATCACCGGTGTCGCGATCACGTTGTGGCTGCTGGTCGTGTCGATCGGCCTCGGCTTCTGCCTGTCGATACCGCTCGCGGTCGGGCGCGTGTCGAAGAAGAAGTGGCTGTCGGGCGCCGTGTGGCTCTACACGTACGTGTTCCGCGGCACGCCGCTCTACGTGCAGCTGCTGCTCTGCTACACGGGCCTTTACAGCCTGCAGGCCGTGCGCGGCACGCCGATGCTCGACGCGTTCTTCCGCGACGGGATGCACTGCACGCTGCTCGCGTTCACGCTGAACACCTGCGCGTACACCACCGAGATCTTCGCGGGCGCGATCAAGGCGACGTCGTACGGCGAGATCGAAGCCGCGCGCGCGTACGGGATGTCGACGTTCACGATGTATCGCCGCGTGATCCTGCCGTCGGCGCTGCGCCGCGCGCTGCCGCTGTACAGCAACGAAGTGATCCTGATGCTGCACGCGACCACCGTCGCGTTCACCGCGACCGTGCCGGACATACTGAAGATCGCCCGCGACGTGAACTCGGCGACCTACATGTCGTTCCATGCGTTCGGCATCGCCGCCCTGCTCTACCTCGTGATCTCGTTCACGCTCGTCTGGCTGTTCCGCCAGGCCGAGCGCCGTTGGCTCGCGTATCTGCGCCCGCAAGGCAAGTAAGTTTTCGCAGGACTATTGATGAACTCCCAGACTCAGAAGCTTTTCGTCGACGATCTGCACAAGCGGTACGGCGACAACGAGGTGCTCAAGGGCGTGTCGCTGAAGGCGAACTCGGGCGACGTGATCAGCGTGATCGGCTCGTCCGGCTCCGGCAAGAGCACGATGCTCCGCTGCATCAACTTCCTAGAGCAGCCGAACGCGGGCCGCATCTTCGTCGACGGCGAGGAAGTGCGCACCGCGCTCGACAAGACGGGCGCGCTGCGCGCGGCCGATTCGAAGCAGCTGCAGCGCGTGCGCACCAAGCTGTCGATGGTGTTCCAGCACTTCAATCTCTGGTCGCACATGAACGTGATCGAGAACGTGATGGAAGCGCCGGTGAACGTGCTCGGCATCCCGAAGAAGGAAGCCGAGGAGCGCGCGCGCGAATATCTCGAGAAAGTCGGCCTCGCACCGCGCGTCGAGAAGCAGTATCCGTCGCACCTGTCGGGCGGCCAGCAACAGCGCGTGGCGATTGCACGGGCGCTCGCGATGCATCCGGACGTGATGCTGTTCGACGAGCCGACGTCGGCGCTCGACCCAGAGCTGGTGGGCGAAGTGCTGAAGGTGATGCAGAAGCTGGCCGAGGAAGGCCGCACGATGATCGTCGTCACGCACGAGATGGGCTTTGCGCGCAACGTGTCGAACCACGTGATGTTCCTGCACCAGGGCCGCGTCGAGGAAGAAGGCGTGCCGTCCGAGGTGTTCGCCAACCCGAAGAGCGAACGCCTGCGCGGGTTCCTGTCGGGCAGCCTCAAGTAACGCACGCCGTACGAGCGGGCGCCCGCGGTTCGCCGCGCGGCACCCGTTTTGCGTTTACGCGGCGCTCACCGGCGCGCCGTCGGCAAACGCACGCAGTTCGTCGCCCGCGAGCCGGTAGCGCACCCATTCGCTCTGCGGCGCCGCGCCGACGCTCTCGTAGAAGCGGATCGCCGGCTCGTTCCAGTCGAGCACGCTCCACTCGAAGCGCCCGCAGCCCGACTCGACCGCGATCCGCGCGAGCGCCTTCAGGAGCCGCAGCCCGGCACCCGCGCCGCGAAAGCGCGGCGACACGTACAGATCCTCGAGATACAGCCCCTGCCGGGCAAGCCACGTCGAATACGAGAAGAAATACACGGCGAAGCCGGCCGGCTCGCCGTCTACCTCGCACATCAGCGCGCGCGCCGGCGATCCGTCGCCGAACAGGCTGCGCTCCAGCGACGCGGGCGTTGCGACCACTTCGTGTTCCGCCTTCTCGTAGATGGCCAGCTCGGTGATGAAACGCAGGATCTGGGGCACGTCGGCGACGGTGGCGGAACGGATATCGATTTGCACGGGTGGGGGCCCTCCTCCGGCCCGGACTTGAAACGGGAAACGGCGCCGCGCAGCCGCGCTGGCACCCGTCAGAGCATCATGCTACGTTCATGCAGCTCCTGCAGGAAGTGCAGTTTCTTCATCCGGACCTGAACATGATGCATCCCGATCTGCGCCGCCTCGACCTGAACCTGCTGCTCGTGTTCGATGCGCTGTACCGCCACCGGTCCGTCGCCGCGGCCGCGCACGAGCTCGCGTTGAGCCCGTCCGCATTGAGCCACGCGCTCGCGCGGCTGCGCGACGCGATCGGCGACGCGCTGTTCGTGCGCCTCGGCAACGAGATGCAGCCGACCGTGCGCGCCGACGACATCGCCACCTGGGCGGGCGACGCGCTCGACACGATGTCGAAGGGGCTCGCCCGCGCACGCCGCTTCGATCCCGCACAAAGCGACCGCACGTTCGTGTTCGCGGCGACCGACTACACGGCATTCGCCGTGCTGCCGGCGTTTCTCGCCCGCATCCAGCATGTCGCGCCGCGGTTGCGGATCCGCGTCGTGCATTCCGACCGGAAGATTTCCGTCGACGAACTCGCGGCCGGCCGCATCGATTTCGCGCTCGGCTACCACGAGGAATCGGCGGCCGACGCGCCGGGCATCGAGGACTTCGACTGGTTCTCCGACGACTACGTCGTGATCGCGAGCGCCACGCACCCGGAGATTCGCCGGCGGCTGACGCTCGACCAGTACCTGGCGGCACGCCACGTGGTCGTCACGCCTTGGAACGAGTCGCGCGGCGTCGTCGACCACGTGCTCGACCGGCTCGGGCTCGCACGCCAAGTTGCCGTGCAGTTGCCGACCGTGCTGGCCGCGCCGTTCGTGATCGCGGAATCCGCGCTGCTGATGACCGTGCCGAACCGCGCCGCGCAGGCGCTGCGGCACGCGGCGCCGATCCGCATCTTTCCGGCGCCGTTCGAGATCCCGCGCTACACCGTGAAGGTCTACTCGCATGCGAAGCATGCGCGCACCGATGCGCATCGCTGGATTCGTGCGCAGTTGCTCGACGCAAGGCCCGCCGCTGCCTGACCGACACACGTTGGCACATCGCGCCGGGCGTTGCCGGACAAGCGTTCCAGGCAGCGTACGGCCATCTCCGGCGGCCACCTTTTCATTACGAAATACTTACCGATTTTTCGTCATTGACGCCTACGCCTGCGCGCCCCGCAGCGTCAATAGTGGCAATCCTTGACCCCCGTTTGTAAAACTCGCGTCTCCCTTGCCAGACAAGGGTTTTCCGTTAATTGCAAACCCTTGGCACCCCTGTTGACCACCGTGTTGCATGGCAATTTGGCGACACGTGTTAGTCAAACAACGATTTCCATCGCCACAAAATTGTATTTTTGCTAAATTAGTAACCAAAGTAGCAAAACGAAGTTCGTGAAATGTAGTTTAGCTTCACGACACTACAAGGAGACCCCGCAGGCCGACCCGGCTGCGCGGGAACGCTCAACGGTTTTCCGTCCGCTTGCCCGCGTGCTGCGCTTACCGGCCCTGCACGAGGTCTCCCTGGTTATCCCGCTTTTGCCCGGCGCTCGCGCTCCGGGCATCTCGTGCAGTCTGGGTTGACTTTTTGACAGGGTATGGAGGAGATGATGAAGAAAGCTTTGGTCGCGGCCGCGCTGATGGCTGCTGGGGTGGTGACGGCGCACGCGCAGAGCAGCGTCACGCTGTACGGCCGCCTGGATGCCGGCATCGAGTACCTGAACGGCCTGCAAAACGGCCACCAAGTGCGCGCGGAAAGCGGCGACTGGGGCACGAGCCTCTGGGGCTTGAAGGGCACCGAGGACATCGGTGGCGGCAACAAGGTCCTGTTCCACCTCGAAGGCGCGTTCAACACGATGACGGGCGGGCTCGGCACGAGCGGCTCGATCTGGGATCGTTTCGCGACCGTCGGTATCTCGAACGACCGCTACGGTACGCTGCTGTTGGGTCGCGAGCTCGCGATCGCCAACGGCGTGTGGGACTTCGACCCGTTCGGCCAGTCGGCCTGGTCGACGGCCTCGCTGGTGCGCGGCCGCAACTGGAACAAGACCAGCAACAACGTGTCGTACCAGTCGCCGTCGCTCTACGGCCTCGACTTCTATGGCCAGTTCTCGTTCTCGAACTCGACCAGCTTCAACGGCAACACGACGGCCGGCCAACCGGGCCGTGCAATGGGCGGTCAGGTCACCTACACGAACTCGCTGTTCCAGTTGCGCGGCATCTACGACGAAACGCGCGACAGCAACGGCCGCTTCTCGGACGTGTTCAACTACTCGCGTGAATACTTCGCGGGCGTGAACGTGTTCCTCGGCCAGTTCAAGGTGCAAGCAGCCTACCAGGCATCGCGCGCCGACGGCAGCGGCGGCCCGGCAGTGAACGCCGGCGTGACGGGCACCCAGCAGGTCTGGGGCGGCGTGACGTGGCAGGCAACGCCGGCAGCGGCGCTGATCGCGGCCGTGTATCACGTGAACGCGAACCACGGCGGCGGCAACGCGAACATCTACACGATCGGCGGTTCGTACAACATCTCCAAGCGCACGCTGTTCGACCTGCAGGCCGCGACGGTGCGCAACAGCTCGTCGGCCAACTTCGGTCTGAACGCGAACGGTGCAGGCACCGCCGTGTCGACCGGCAACCCGCATCCGGGCGGCAGCCAGACCGGCGTCTACGCCGGTATCCAGCACCTGTTCTGATCAGGCGCCGTTCTCAAAGAATCGATTCAACGACGTTTTCCACGCTGCTGCGAGAGGCGCGTATCGGTGCGGTACCCAACCGGGTATCGCACCGTTTTTTATTGGCGGGCCGGCTTTGTGCGACCCGTTCGCGAATACGGCGCTCAGACGGCCGCTTCGTTCTCTTCGCCGGTGCGGATGCGGATCACGCGCTCGACGTCCGACACGAAGATCTTGCCGTCGCCGATCTTGCCGGTGCGCGCCGCGCCGATCACCGCATCGATCACCTGGTCGACCTGCGCTTCCGCGACGACCACCTCGATCTTCATCTTCGGCAGGAAGTCGACGACGTATTCGGCGCCGCGATACAGCTCGGTGTGGCCCTTCTGGCGGCCGAAGCCCTTCACTTCCGTCACGGTCAGGCCCGTGAGACCCACTTCGGCGAGCGCTTCGCGGACTTCGTCCAGCTTGAACGGCTTGATGATGGCAGTGATGCGTTTCATGGTGGTTGTCCCCCAATGCTCGTTTGGATGAAAAATCGCGACCCCGATTGTAAGCCTGCGAGCCGCATGCGGCCCAGCACGGCTCAATCGAGGCGTTCGGTAAACCGTGACGTGATCGGGTAGCGCCAGTCGCGCCCGAATGCGCGATGCGTGACGCGAATGCCGATCGGCGCCTGGCGGCGCTTGTATTCGTTGATCTTGATGAGCCGCGTCACGCGTTCGACGTCGGCCTGCGCATAACCGGCCGCGACGATCTCGGAGAGCGGCCGGTCCTCTTCCATGTACATCCGCATGATCGCGTCGAGCACGTCGTACGGCGGCAGGCTGTCCTGGTCGGTCTGGTTCTCGCGCAGCTCGGCCGACGGCGCGCGCGTGAGGATCCGCTCGGGGATCACGTCGCGCAGCGGGTAGTCGGCCGTTGCGTTGCGATAGCGGCAGAGCCGGTACACGAGCGTCTTCGCGATGTCCTTGATCACCGCGAACCCGCCCGCCATGTCGCCGTACAGCGTGCAGTAGCCGACCGCCATCTCGCTCTTGTTGCCGGTCGTCAGCACGATCGAGCCGAACTTGTTCGACAGCGCCATCAGCAACGTGCCGCGGATGCGCGCCTGGATGTTTTCCTCCGTCGCGTCTTCCGCACGCCCCGCGAACTCGCCCGCGAGCGATGCGCGGAACGCATCGAACATCGGCGCGATCGCGATCTCGTCGTAGCGCACGCCGACGCGCCGCGCCATCTCCGCCGCGTCGGTGGTCGAGATGTCGGCCGTGAAGCGCGACGGCATCATCACCGCGCGCACGCGCTCCGGCCCGAGTGCATCGCAGGCGACGGCCAGCACCAGCGCCGAATCGACGCCGCCCGACAGCCCGATCAGCACGCCCGGAAAGCCGTTCTTGCCGATGTAGTCGCGCACGCCGAGCACGAGCGCGCGATACACCTGCGCGTCCGTCGGCAGCTCGGGCTCGATCGCGCCCGGCAGCGGCCGTGCGCCGTCGAATTCGACGATCGCGTGCCCTTCGACGAACTGCGGCATCTTCGCGACGAGCGCGCCCTGGGCGTCGAGCACGAACGAGCCGCCGTCGAACACGAGCTCGTCCTGACCGCCGACGAGATTCACGTACACCATCGGCAACCCGGTTTCGCGGATCCGCGCACGCAGGATGTCGATGCGCACCGCTTCCTTGTTCATGTGGTACGGCGAACCGTTCGGGATCAGCAGCACCTGCGCGCCGGCCGCCTTCGCGATCTGCGCGGCCGATGCATGCCACGCATCCTCGCAGATGATCACGCCGTATTTCACGCCGTTCAGCTCGAACACGAGCGGCTCGGCGTCCGTCGCGAAATAGCGCTTCTCGTCGAACACTTCGGCGTTCGGCAGATCCTGCTTGCGGTAAGTGCCGACGATCTCGCCGCCGACGATCAGCGAAACCGCGTTATAGGTATCGGTGGGTGGTACGCCGCGCTCGATCGGGCGGTTTGCATTACCATCGACGGCTGGCGCGTGCGCGCCTTCGTGCGCGCCACGCAGCGGATGGCCGACCAGCACCGCGAGCCCGTCGAACGCCTTCAGGGCGTCGGCGAGTGCGTCGAGTGCCGAGGCGGCCGCCGCGTAGAACGCGGGCCGCAGCAGCAGGTCTTCCGGCGGATAGCCGGACAGCGCGAGTTCCGGCGCGACCATCAGCTGCGCACCATCGTTGTGCGCGGCGCGTGCGGCCGCGACGATCCGCGCGACGTTGCCGGCGAAGTCGCCGACGGTGACGTTGATCTGGGCGAGAGCGAGTCGGGTCTTCATGGCGGGATCGGCGCAGCCCGGCGGCGCGCCCTGAACGGCTGACGAAATCGTCCCGGTGCGGGCCGCGCAGGCCCGCGCATCCGGCGACACAGAACGGTACGGATTCACGCTTGAAACACGAACGCATCGATTATCGCACGGGCATCCTGTCGTCCCCAGCGGAAGTGCCGGCCGACGAATGGAACGCGCTGCTCGCCCGCGACGCGCAGCCGACACCCTTTCTGCGCCACGAATTCCTCGACGCGCTGCACGTCGCGCGCTGCGCGGTCGACGATACCGGCTGGTCGCCGCACTTCGTCACGCTGACCGACGAACGCACCGGCCGCCTCGCGGCCGCCGCGCCCGTCTATGCGAAACAGCATTCGTACGGCGAATACGTGTTCGACTGGGCCTGGGCCGACGCGTACCAGCGCAACGACCTGCCCTACTACCCGAAGCTGCTGTGCGCGGTGCCGTTCACGCCCGTGCAGGGCACCCGCCTGCTCGCGGCCGACGACGATGCGCGCCGCCGGCTCGCGGCCACGCTGCTCGCGTTCGCCGAGCAGAGCGACGTGTCGTCGTTGCACGTGCTGTTCCCGACCGCCGACGAAGCGGCGCTCCTCGAATCGATGGGGATGATGCTGCGCGAAGGTGTGCAGTTCCACTGGATCAACGACGGCTACCGCCACTTCGACGATTTCCTCGGCACGCTCGAACAGAAGAAGCGCAAGAACATCCGTGCCGAGCGGCGCAAGGTGCATGACGCGGGCGTGACGTTCCGGCGGCTCACCGGCGACCGGATCACCGACGCCGACTGGCGTTTCTTCTCGCGCTGCTACCGGCAGACCTATCGCGAACACTATTCGAGCCCGTACCTGAACCTCGACTTCTTCCGAACGATCGGCGCGACGATGCCCGAGAACCTGCTGCTCGTGATCGCGGAAGCCGACGGCCAACCGATCGCGAGTGCGCTCGCCGTCTACCGGCGCGGCGAAAACGGCGGCGGCACGCTGTATGGCCGCTATTGGGGCGCGCTCGAACACGTGCCCTGCCTGCATTTCGAAACGGCCTACTACCAGTTGCTCGAATTCTGCATCGAGGCCGGGCTCGATACGTTCGAAGGCGGCGCACAAGGCGAACACAAGCTCGCGCGCGGCTTCCTGCCGACCGTCACGCACTCCGCGCACTGGCTCGCGCACCCGGCGTTCTCGGACGCAGTCGCGCGCTTTCTCGAACGAGAGACCGAGCATATCCACGCGTACGTCGACGAACTGCGCGAACACGATCCGTTCCGGCGCGGCCACGAGTAACGTCATCAAGGGTCCGGCATGCGATGAAGTCGCGGCCGGCTTCGCTGCATGCCGCATCCCCCTTCGGCTCGGTGCGCGGCGAGCGTCACCGTCGTCGGCAACGCGTTGATCGCCCACGCGGACGCAATCGACGAACGCCGGAACAGCGAAGTTTTCATTGATCCGCCTGAATCGATCTGTTGTACTTGTCACCACACTCCAGCGTCCCAGTTTAAAAAAATCGACCGGTCACCATGCTTGACCGGCAGGAGCCATACCTGACCTCTCGCAGCGGGGGCAACCCGAAGGTCATGGAGAGAGACATGGAGTTACGACAGAAATCGGTATCCGTCCGGCTCTACCGACAGGCGCTCGACGACATGCGCCGCAACGGCTTCGACGTCGCGCCGCTGTATGAGACGCTCGGCATCGGCGCGGCCGATCTCGCCGACGATGCACGGCGCATCCCCGGCGATCGGCACGTCGCCGCCATGCGGCTGATGAGCGAGTGGCCATTGTCCTGGCATCGGCCGCCGCCGCAGGTCGTGCCGTGGCTCGCACCGTTCCCGGAGCTCGCGGGCATCATCTGCAACGCCGCGACGCTGCGCGACGCGCTGCACGGCTACCTGCGCTACCGCGAACTGATCGGCAACGTCGACTGGCTTTTCGCGCATGACGCGGGCAGCGCGATCGCACTCGAGTACGTGAACGAGGGTGACGGCCGGCCCGCCAGCAGCGCGTTCGCGAATTTCGCGATCCTCGTCGCGCTTGCGCGCCTGTACGATCCGCACGTGCGGATCGACGAAGCCGCGTTCGCGGGCCGCGCATTCGCGCCGACGGCCGCGTTGCGCGACCTCCTCGGCGCGACGGTGTCGTTCGATGCCGCATGCAACCGTGTCGTGCTGCGCTCAGCGCGCTTCGACACGCCGTTCGAGCGCTACAACGCGCCGCTCGCGGACATCCAGCGTCACGCGGCCGACGCCGCGCGCGAGCGCGTGCGCGCCCGCTCGACGTTCGGCGCGTCGGTCGAGCAATGCGTGCGCGACTGGCTGCGCACGTCCGACGACGCCGACGTGCCGTCCGACACGCTGATGGAACACGTCTGCGCGCGCTTTGCGATGTCGCGCTGGACGCTGCGCCGGCGGCTGCATCGCGAAGCGGTCGGGTTTCACGCGCTCGTCGCGCAGGCGCGGCTCGGTGAAGCACGCGACCTGCTGCTGAATACGCAACTGCCGATCGGCGAAATCGGCGCGCGGGTCGGCTTCCGTTCGACGAGCGCGTTCACGCGCTTCTTCACGCGCGAACTCGGCGCGGCGCCGAGCCGCTTCCGCGACGGGCACGCCGAGCGCTGGCGTTGACGGGCGCTTTTTCTGAGACACTGGCGGCTTCGCATCCTGCCGCCCTGCCATGTCCTGGTTTCTGTATCTGATCGAATGCGCCGACGACAGCGTCTATACGGGCATCACGACCGACGTTGCCGCGCGCTTCGACGAGCACGCATCCGGCAAGGGCGCGCGCTATACACGCTCGCGCAAGCCCCGTGCGGTGCTCGCGTCGTTTCCGCTGCCCGACCGGTCGAGCGCGTCGCGCGCCGAGTACTGGGTGAAGCGGCTCACGGCGGTGCAGAAGCGGGAACTGGCGGCCGGGTTGCGGACGCTGGAGTCGGTGCTGCCGGCCGTGGCGGCCGTCGATACGAGTGGAGATGTGGCCGGGTTGAAGGCCGGTGCGCGCGGGCGGAAGAAGGCGAAGAGCGTCGATAGCGCGGAGAAGACGGTCGAGACGGGCAAAAACCCGAAGAAGGCCGGGAAAGCCGAAAAGGTCGACAAGCCTGCAAAAGCCGCCAAGTCTCCCAAGGCGACAAAAGCTGCCCCGGTCGCAACGCGCAAGAAGCCCGACAGCGATGCGGTCGCAAGAAAGACTTCGTCGCTCGACACACCGCTAAAAAAGGACAAACCAGCCGCGCCCGCTTCGTCGAAAGGAAACGCTCGGGCAACCAGCGGCAAACCCGTTACGAACGGACGCGAAAACACGACGCCCGCATCGGCGCGCCGACGCCCGCCTGCTACCCAGGCCGCCGAAGCGCCTGCGGCTCCCGCCGCCCCTCGCCGCGCGAAGCGCACGAAGGACGCGCCGATCACCGCCACGTCGCCCGCGGCCGTACCCGCCGCCGTACGCAAGCGCCCCCAACGCACAAAACAAAACCGCGCGGCCTCCTGAGGAGACACGCGCGGTTTGCGTTTCGCACGAACCGGCCGTCGGCCGGTACGCCGCTTACTTCTTGTAGTTCGCTGCGCCGTCGGTGATTTCCTTGTGCGCGGCTTCGATGCCTGCCCAGCCTTCGACCTTCACCCACTTGCCCTTCTCGAGCGCCTTGTACTGCTCGAAGAAGTGCTTGATCTGGTCCTTCAGGTACTCGGGCACGTCGTCGATCGACTTCAGGTTTGCCGTCATCGGGCAGACCTTGTCGTGCGGCACGGCGACCAGCTTCGCGTCGACACCCGACTCGTCGGTCATCTGAAGCATGCCGAGCACGCGCGAGCGCACGATCGAGCCTGCCAGCAGCGGGAACGGCGTGATCACGAGCACGTCGACCGGATCGCCGTCGCCCGACAGCGTCTGCGGGATGTAGCCGTAGTTCACCGGATAGCGCATGCCCGTGCCGATGAAGCGGTCGACGACGAGAAGGCCCAGTTCCTTGTCCGCCTCGTACTTCACCGGATCGCTTTGCGCGGGAATCTCGATGATCACGTTGAAATCTTGCGGCAGGTCCTTGCCGGCCGGAACATGATTGAAGCTCATGAGCACTCTCTGTAGGTCGATGGGAATTCGGGACAGGGCGCCGCGGCCGATGCATCGCCGCAGGCGTCCCGCAAGGGAATGCGCCATTATAGCCAATCGACCGGTGGCGTCTGGATGACGATCGGCCGATAATCGTTCCGGATGCCCGGCCGTCGAACCACCGGCCGCGTTACATGGAATCGGTGTCGGCGGTTGACGCGCTGTCGCCGGCCGACCGCAAAACATGGGGCCCGGGTGAGCGCTGAAGCGCCAACTCGGGTCGACCGCGAAGCATGGGACCCGAGTAAGCGCTAAAGCGCTAACTCGGGTCGACAGGAGCTGGCATGGAAGAGGCGAAGCACTTCATCGCGGGCGAATGGACGTTGCCCGCGCAACTGGAAACCATCGCGGTCGTCGATCCATCCGACGGCCAGCCATTCGCATCGATCGCCCGCGGCACGGCGCCCGACATCGAGCGCGCAGTCGCCGCGGCCCGCGACGCATTCGCGGGCCCGTGGGGCGCCGCCAGCGCCGCCGAGCGCGGCCGCGTGCTGATGCGCCTGTCAGCGCGTGTCGCCGCCTCGATCGAGGAGCTCGCCGCGATCGAAGCGCGCGATACCGGCAAGCCGCTGAAACAGGCACGCGCCGACGCAGCCGCGCTCGCGCGCTACTTCGAGTTCTATGCAGGCGCCGCCGACAAGCTGCACGGCGAAACCCTCCCCTATCAAGCCGGCTACACGGTGCTGACGGTGCGCGAGCCGCACGGCGTCACGGGCCACATCGTGCCGTGGAACTACCCGATGCAGATCTTCGGGCGCAGCGTCGGCGCCGCGCTCGCGGCCGGCAACGCCTGTGTCGTCAAGCCGGCCGAGGATGCGTGCCTGTCGTTGCTGCGCGTCGCCGAGCTGGCCGTCGAGGCCGGGTTGCCGGCCGGTGCGCTCAACATCGTCACCGGCTACGGCCATGAAGCCGGCGCCGCGCTCGCACGCCACCCCGGCATCGACCACATCTCGTTCACGGGTTCGCCGGCCACCGGCAAGCTGGTCACGCAGATGGCGGCCGAGAACCACGTCCCCGTCACGCTCGAACTCGGCGGCAAGTCGCCGCAGATCGTGTTCGCCGACGCCGATCTCGAAGCGGCGCTGCCCGTGCTCGTGTCCGCGATCGTGCAGAACGGCGGGCAGACCTGCTCGGCCGGCAGCCGCGTGCTGATCGAGCGCGCGGTATACGAGCCGCTCGTCGAGCGCCTCGCCACCGCGTTCAACGAGCTGCGCGTCGGCCCGAGCCGCGCCGACCTCGACTGCGGCCCGCTGATCAACGCGAAGCAGCAGCAGCGCGTGTGGGATTTCCTGTCCGACGCACAGCACGACGGCATTCCGATGGCCGCGCACGGGCAGGTCGTCGCCGACGCGCCCGAAAGCGGCTTCTACCAGGCGCCCGCGCTGTTGCGCGACGTGCCGCCGTCGCACCGGCTCGCGCAGGAGGAAGTGTTCGGCCCCGTGCTCGCCGCGATGCGTTTCGTCGACGAGGACGAAGCCGTCGCGCTGGCGAACGGCACACCGTACGGCCTCGTCGCGGGCATCTGGACGCGTGACGGCGCACGCCAGATGCGGCTCGCACGGCGCCTGCGGGCGGGCCAGGTGTTCATCAACAACTATGGCGCGGGCGGAGGCGTCGAACTGCCGTTCGGCGGTGTCGGCCACTCGGGGCATGGCCGCGAGAAAGGCTTCGAGGCACTGTACGGCTTCACCGCACTGAAAACGATCGCGATCCGGCACGGCTGACCGCGCCGCAAGCAGCACCTGGCACACGGCCGGCAGCGTCCGGCCGCGTGCCGAAGCACGACGACACTCATATCCAGCACAGGAGACACACCATGCGGTTGAGCGGCAAGACGGCAATCGTCACGGGCGGCGGCTCGGGGTTCGGCGAAGGCATCGCGAAGACGTATGCGCGCGAAGGCGCGAACGTCGTCGTCAACGACCTGAACGGGGCGGCAGCCGAGCGCGTCGCGAGCGAGATCGCGCTCGCGGGCGGCAAGGCCATCGCGGTGGCCGGCGACGTGTCGAAGCAGGACGACTGGCACGCACTGCTGCAGGCCTCGCTCGACGATTTCCATGCGGTGCAGATCGTCGTGAACAACGCAGGCACCACGCACCGCAACAAGCCGGTGCTCGACGTAACGGAAGCCGAATTCGACCGCGTGTATGCGGTCAACATGAAAAGCCTGTTCTGGTGCGTGCAGACCTTCGTGCCGTACTTCCGCGAACAGGGCGGCGGCGTGTTCGTGAACGTCGCGTCGACGGCCGGCGTACGGCCGCGGCCCGGCCTCGTCTGGTACAACAGCACGAAGGGCGCGATGATCACCGCAAGCAAGTCGCTCGCGGCCGAACTCGGCGCCGACCGCATCCGCGTGAACTGCATCAACCCCGTCCTTGGCGAAACGGCGCTGATGACCGAATTCATGGGCTGCGAGGATACCCCCGAGAACCGCAGCCGGTTCCTCGCGACGATCCCGCTCGGCCGCTTCTCGACGCCGCAGGACATCGCGAACGCCGCGCTTTATCTTGCCTCCGACGAAGCTGAATTCATCACGGGCGTCTGTCTCGAAGTCGACGGCGGACGCTGCATCTAGCCGCATCGCGCTGTTCGCGTGCCGAGCCGGCTTCCACCAGCCGGCACGACATCCACGCACGCTTCGCACGAAACCGGATCGGGTGCCGCTGCGCCTTCCCCGGCCAACTATAAGGACAGCGGTGCATGGGATCCAAGTAACCGCTAAAGCGCTAACTTTGATCGACAGGAGACAACATGGCAACATCGACGCAGTCGCTGCCGGGCTCGTCCGGCGCATTCGAGGAAGCAACCTACCGCAAGGTGTCGTGGCGGCTCGTGCCGCTCCTGCTGCTGTGCTACGTCGTCGCGTATCTCGACCGCGTGAACGTCGGGTTCGCGAAGCTGCAGATGGCGAGCGACCTGAACCTCAGCGACACCGTCTACGGGCTCGGCGCCGGGATCTTCTTCTTCGGCTATTTCCTCTTCGAAGTGCCGAGCAACATCATCCTGCACCGGGTCGGCGCACGCGTGTGGATCGCGCGGATCATGGCCACGTGGGGCGTGATCTCGATCCTGACGATGTTCGTCACCACGCCCACGATGTTCTACGTGATGCGCTTCCTGCTCGGCGTCGCCGAAGCGGGCTTCTTCCCCGGCGTGATCCTCTATCTCACCTACTGGTATCCCGCACACCGCCGCGGCCGGATGACGACGTTCTTCATGACGGCCGTCGCACTGTCCGGCGTGATCGGCGGGCCGCTCTCGGGCTTCATCCTGAAGGCGTTCGACGGCATCAGCGGATGGCACGGCTGGCAATGGCTGTTCCTGCTCGAGGGTATCCCGTCAGTGCTGGTCGGCGTGGTCGTGTTCCTCAAGCTGGACGAGCGAATCGAGAAGGCGAACTGGCTGACCGACGACGAAAAGGCACTGCTCACGCGCAACGTCGATGCTGAAGAAGCCACCAAGGAAGACCCGCCGCTCGGCGCCGTGATGTCGAGCCCGCGCGTGTGGCTGATGGCGCTGATTTACTTCTCGTTCGTGATGGGGCTCTACGGCGTCGGCTTCTGGCTGCCGACCATCATCAAGGCCACCGGTGTGACCGACACGTTCATGATCGGCCTGCTGTCGGCGATTCCGTATGCGGCCGCGGTGGTCGCGATGATCCTGATCGCGCGCAGCGCGGACCGGCACCGCGAACGCCGCTGGCACGTCGCGATTCCGGCCGCGATCGGCGCGCTCGGGCTCGTGCTGTCGGTGATCTGGGCGCACCAGACCGCGCTCGCGATGCTTGGCCTCACGCTCGCGACGATCGGCATCCTGACGACGCTGCCGCTGTTCTGGAGCCTGCCGACCGCGTTCCTCGGCGGCACGGCGGCCGCGGCCGGTATCGCGATGATCAACTCGATCGGCAACCTCGCCGGCTTCCTCAGCCCGTACATGATGGGCTGGCTCAAGCAGGCGACAGGCGCCAACGATTCGGGCATGTACATGCTCGCCGGGTTCCTCGTGCTCGGCGGGCTGCTGGCGCTGTCGGTGCCGAAGCGGCTGGTCGACAAGTAACGCACAGCCGTGACCGCGTGCGGCCGCCCCGCACATGGAACAAAAAATGCCCCGAATGCCTGACGACGTTCGGGGCATTTTTACGCACGGCAAGCAGTCGCCGCAGCGCGTCAGACCACGGTGATCGCGAGCGCGCTTTCGCGGTAATGCTTCGCGGCCTTGTCGGTTTCGCCGAGATGCTCGAACAGCCGCGCGAGCGCGCGATGCGCACGCACCTTCAGCGCCTCGTTGTCGGCCAGCTTCAGCGCCGATTCGAGGAACGACTGCGCCTTGCCCCACAGTTGCTGCTGCTGGCAGAGGCGACCGAGCGCGAACAGCAGGTCGGCATCTTCCGGGTGATCCTTCTTCCAGCCTTCGGCCTTCTGGATCAGCGGCAGCGCATCGGCGCCGGCCGTATCCGGGTAACGGCGCAGCAGGCGGGCATCCCAGTTGTGCGCGAGCGCGTCCTCGACGATGCGGCGCGCTTCGTTGCGGCGCTCGAGCGGCACGAGCAGCTCCGCGGCGAGATCGGCCAGACGCGGCGACTGGCGCTCGACCGGCGACAGCGACTGCCACACTTCGAGCAGCGCGTCCGGGTCGTGCCGGCGTTCGCGCAGCAGGTTTTCCGCGGCCTGCTGGCGCAGCCGCACGGCCGCAGCCGGATGCAGCGCCTCGCGCTTCTCGAGCGCCTTCGCAAGCTTCAGCACCTCGGCCCAGTTCTTCAACTGCTGCTGCGCACGGAGCGCGACCTGCTGCGCATGGATGCGCTTGCCGCCCGCCTGCAGGTCGGCCAGCGCGGCAAGCGCACCGTCGGCGTCGCGTGCATCCGCGCGCATGTCGGCCGCGGCGAGCAGCCGCGCGTCCTGCCATTCGGGCGCGTCGACCTTCGACAGCCAGTCGTCGCGGCGCGTGTACTCGTGCATCCGGTGCGCGGCGGTGGCCGCGACGAGACTCGCCGCGCCCTGGTTCGCATCGACCGACAGTGCTTCACGCGCGGCCTTCTCCGCGCGCGAGAAGCGGCCCGCGTACAGGTTCGCGATCGCGTCGCGCAGCGATGCCTGCGCCTTCTCGTTGCGCGAGCGCGCCCGATACGCGGCGACCCGCTGCGGCATGCGCCAGATGTTGCGCACGATGCGCAGCAGCGCATACACGACGATGAACAGCACGACGATGGCGATCACGAACAGGTTCAGCGACACGTCGATCCGGTACGGCGGATAGACGAGCAGTACCTGCCCCGCGTCGAAACGGCCGACAGTGGCGAGCGCTGCGGCGATCGCGAACAGGACCGCGAGCCAGACGATTCCTCGAAGCGTCATCGTTACCCCCGGCTCTTGAACTGCTGAACGGCGTTCAGGCTCGTGTTCAGGTTCGGCACCGCAACCGTCAGCGATGCACCGTCAACCTGCTTGAGCAGATCCTCGACGGTCTGCGTGTCCTTCGAGGCCTGGTCGAAATACTTCCCGAGCGACGCCTGCGCAGCGTGCAGATCGGCCTTCATTGCGCTGTCGTTGCGCGCGAGCAGCGACAGGCGGGCAGTCAGCAAGCGCAGCTTCACGTTCTCGCGCACGAAGTAGCCCTGGTCGGGCGACGCGAGCATCGCGTCCGCGTTGTCGATGCGGCGTACCTGCACGAGCCCCTTCAACTGCTGGCCGAGGCCGGCCGAGAAGTCGTGCCACCACACCTTCCAGCGCGGCTCGCCGGCCACGGCCGACGATGCGGCGTCGGCCGGCGCGGCCTTCGGCGCCTCGTGCGGGACGATCGCCTCGCCGGACAGCGGGAGCGCGTCGATCTTCGCGATCGCATCGTCGAGCTTGATCGCGAGGCCCGTGAGATCGGCCGCCGGTGCGGCCTTCAGCTTCTCGATGTCCAGCGCGAGCGCCTTGCGCACCGTGACCGCCTGCGCGCTCTGCGACGTCGCGAGACGCGCGTCGGCATTCTGCAGCGCGATCAGCGCGAGCTGCGTGTTGCCGGTCAGTTGAAGCTGCTGGCTCGCGCTCGACAGCATCTGGTCGACTTCCTCGAGCATCCACGCATCGCGGTTGCGCGACAGGTCCTGGTATTGCTGCTGCAGCGCCTGCTGTGCGCTCTGCGCGTCGGCGAGCTTGCCGTCGAGCTGCGCGAGCTGCGTGTCGACCTGGTGCGTGCTGGCGAGCGCCTGCTCGGTCTTCATGCGCGTTTCAGCCGCTTGCGCGTCGAGTGCCTTCTGGCGCGCGACGAACGAGCCGTCGAGCCGGTCGATCTTGCGGTTCAGCGCGTAGCCGCCGACACCCGCCGCGCAGCCGAGCACGACGACGACGAACCACAGCACCGCGCTGCCGCCGCGGCGCGCGGGCGGTTCGGCGCCCATGTAGGCGGGGCGGGACGGCGGTGCGGATGCAGCGGCCGGCTGGGAAGCGACGCTTTTGGAATCGTTGGTATCTGTCATGCGTTTAGTCACCGGTGCGGCTGTCGCCGGTTGGACGGCCTCGTCGGCCATCGTTCGAAACGCGCGGACGATGCGCTCATCGCCCGCGCCGGTCAGCGTAATCCTATCAAAACCCAATGAACGCGCGGTCTGCTCGATCCGCGGATGCGGTGTCACGAGCCGCGCATGCTTCAGTGCGTCGATCTCGGCATCGTTCAGATGCCCCCGCGCGAGTTCGTGCAGGTTGCGCACGCCCTCCGAACTCGTGACGAGCCACGCATGCGGTTCGCCGTGGAGCAGCGCATGCACGCGCTCCCACGCGCCGACGCGCGGCTCGGGCACGACGCGCCGGTACGCGGCGACGAGCGAGACATCCGCGCCGGCCTCGCGCAATCGCTCGGCGAGCCATTCGCGCCCGCCGTCGCCGCGCACGATCAGCACGCGCTTGCCCGTCAGAGCCTGCGCGCCGCCGAACTCGGCCTCGATACAGGCGAACAGGCTTTCCGAATCGTAATGAGGTACGCCACCGTCGGCCGGCGCCTGCGGCGCGATCACGCGATGCGCGGGCGCCGCGATGCCGTGACGCTCGAGCGCCGCGACGCTGCCGGGCCCGACCACGCCGACCGGCAGCGCGTTCGGCCAGATCGCGCCGTACTGTGCGAGCGCGCGGTCGATCGCGTTCGGCGACACGAAAATCACCAGAGCGTAGTCGGCGAGCGTCGCGAATGCCGCGTCGAGCGGCGCCGGATCGTCGACCGGTGCGATGTCGATCAACGGGAATTCAAGTACGTCGCAGCCGGCCTCGGCCAGTTGCGACGCAAGCGCGCCGGACTGGCCGTCCGGGCGCGTCAGGACAGCGGTGAACGTGCGCGCGCCGCCCGCCATCAGGCGTCGCCCTTGCCGGCGGCCGACGAGCCCGCGAGCAACGCCTGGACGATGTCGAGTGCGCCTTGTGCCTCGAGCTCGTCGGACACCGCGCGGCCGAGCGCGAGCGCATCGGCGACGGTCACGACGGCCCCGCACTCCTCGGCCGTCAGCACGCGCTTGCCGTCGGTCGTCGACACGCGGCCCGTCAGGTACAGCTCGCCTGCGCGCCACACCGCGTGCGCGGCGAGCGGCACCTCGCAGCTGCCGCCGAGCGCACGCGATACCATCCGCTCGGCCTCGACCGCGAGCGCGGTCTGCGGGTCGTGCAGCGGCGCGAGCCATGCGGCGACGTCGTTGCGGTGCGATGCGATCTCGATGCCGAGCGCGCCCTGGCCCGCGGCGGGCGGGCTCGCCTCGACGTCGAGCAGCGCGCGGATCCGCGCTTCGAGGCCGAGGCGCTTCAGGCCGGCGGCCGCGAGGATGATCGCCGCGTAGTCGCCGCGATCGAGCTTCGACAGGCGCGTGTCGAGATTGCCGCGCAGCGGCAGCACTTCGAGGTGCGGGTAGCGCGAGCGCAGCATCGCCTCGCGGCGCAGGCTCGACGTGCCGACCACGGCGCCGGCCGGCAGCGCGTCGAGCGACGCGTAGTCGTTCGACACGAATGCATCGCGAGGATCTTCGCGCTCCATGATCGCGGCGAGCGAGAAGCCGTCGGGCAGCGCCATCGGCACGTCCTTCAGCGAATGCACGGCGAGATCGGCACGGCCGTCGGCCAGCGCGGCCTCCAGCTCCTTCACGAACAGGCCCTTGCCGCCGACCTTCGACAGCGTACGGTCGAGAATCTGGTCGCCGCGCGTCGTCATCCCGAGGATTTTCACGTCACAAGCTGGATATAATTTGCGCAGCGCATCACGCACATGTTCGGCTTGCCACAGCGCCAGGCGGCTCTCGCGCGAAGCAATCGTCAACGTCGCGGGCGACTGTGCCTGTTGCGGCCCGGCCGCAGGGGTCTCGGAATTCATTGCTGGAACATCGAAGGACGGGATTGAGGATCGAACAATGGTAGCACGCACGCCCCTGCCCGCCCGGGCCCGTAGCCTGCGCCCGGCCTGCCGCCGAGCGGGTCGCGGCGCCGATGCGCGGATGTGCCGCACGTAGCTGGTTGCTTGACCGCAGTTTCGCAGTTTCCGCAGTTCCTTTTGACTCGAGCTTTCCCAAGGAAACCCATCGTGAAGTCTTCCGGATCGGCGCGTACGGCGCGCCGCAATGCTGCCCTGTCCTCCCCCGACGCCTCGACGGACATCGTCGCCACCGCCGCGAACGGCCGTGCGAAAACGGCAACGAAACCGAAAGACCCGATACGTCAGACAAAACGCACGACGAAAGCCGCCGGCCCGGCTGCCCGCACCGCGGCCCGCACGCCCGGCGCGCCGAAGTCCGGCACGCGCACGCGCGAGGACAAGGACGGCCCGCTGTTCGACGACATCCGCTTCCTCGGCCGCCTGCTCGGCGACGTGGTGCGCGAGCAGGAAGGCGACACCGTGTTCGACGTCGTCGAGACGATTCGCCAGACCGCGGTCAAGTTCCGCCGCGAGGACGACAGCGAAGCCGCGCAGACACTCGAGAAGAAGCTGCGCAAGCTGACGCCGGAGCAGACGGTGAGCGTCGTGCGCGCGTTCAGCTATTTCTCGCACCTCGCGAACATCGCGGAAGACCGCCACCACAACCGCCGCCGCCGCATCCACGCGCTGGCCGGCTCGGCGTCGCAGCCCGGCACGGTCGCGTACGCGCTCGAACAGTTGAAGACGACCGGCAACGCGTCGAAGCGCCTGCTGCAGCGCTTCTTCGACGATGCGCTGATCGTGCCGGTGCTGACCGCGCACCCGACCGAAGTGCAGCGCAAGAGCATTCTCGACGCCCAGCACGACATCGCGCGCCTGCTCGCCGAACGCGACCAGGAACTGACGAGCCGCGAGCGCCAGCACAACGAATCGATGCTGCGCGCGCGCGTCACCGCGCTGTGGCAGACCCGCATGCTGCGCGACTCGCGCCTGACGGTCGGCGACGAGATCGAGAACGCGCTGTCGTACTACCGCGCGACGTTCCTCGACGAACTGCCCGCGCTGTACGGCGACATCGAGGCCGCGCTCGCCGAGCACGGCCTGTCCGCGCGCGTACCCGCGTTCTTCCAGATGGGCAGCTGGATCGGCGGCGACCGCGACGGCAACCCGAACGTGACCGCGCCGACGCTCGACGAAGCGATCAACCGCCAGGCCGCGGTGATCCTCGAGCACTACCTGGAACAGGTGCACAAGCTCGGCGCCGAGCTGTCGGTGTCGAACCTGCTCGTCGGTGCAAACGACGCCGTGAAGGCGCTCGCGGCAGCCTCGCCCGACCAGTCGCCGCACCGCGTCGACGAGCCGTATCGCCGCGCGCTGATCGGCATCTACACGCGCCTCGCCGCAAGCGCGCGCGTGCGTCTCGGCGAAGGCACGGTGCCGGTGCGCAGCGCAGGCCGCGGCGCGCCGCCCGTGCGCGCGGTCCCGTACGCGGATTCCGAAGCGTTCGTCGCCGACCTGAAGGTGCTGACCGCGTCGCTTGACGAACACCACGGCACGTCGCTCGCCGCGCCGCGCCTCGCGCCTCTGGTACGCGCGGCCGAAGTGTTCGGCTTCCATCTCGCGAGCATCGACCTGCGCCAGAGCTCCGACATCCACGAAGCCGTGGTTGCCGAACTGTTCGCCCGCGCAGGCGTCGAGGCCGACTACGCGGCGCTCGCCGAGGAAGACAAGCTGCGCGTGCTGCTCGCCGCCCTGGCCGACCCGCGTCCGCTGCGCTCGCCGTATTTCGAATACTCGGCGCTCGCACAGAGCGAGCTCGGCGTGTTCGAGAAGGCGCGCGAAGTCCGCGCGCAATTCGGCGCACGTGCGGTACGCAACTACATCATTTCGCATACGGAAACCGTCAGCGACCTCGTCGAGGTGCTGCTGCTTCAGAAAGAGACGGGCCTGCTCGAAGGCGCAATCGGCGTCCCGGGCGGCGATGCGAAGAACAGCCTGATGGTGATCCCGCTGTTCGAGACGATTCCCGACCTGCGCGACGCCGCGCGCATCATGCGCGAGTACTTCGCACTGCCGGGCATCGACGCGCTGATCGCGCACCAGGGCGCCGAGCAGGAAGTGATGCTCGGCTACTCGGACAGCAACAAGGACGGCGGCTTCCTCACGTCGAACTGGGAGCTGTATCGCGCGGAACTCGCGCTCGTCGACCTGTTCCGCGACCGCAAGATCACGCTGCGCCTGTTCCACGGCCGCGGCGGCACGGTCGGCCGCGGCGGCGGCCCGACCTACCAGGCAATTCTGTCGCAGCCGCCGGGCACCGTGAACGGCCAGATCCGCCTGACCGAACAGGGCGAGGTGATCGCGAGCAAGTTCGCGAACCCGGAGATCGGCCGCCGGAACCTCGAGACGGTCGTCGCCGCAACGCTCGAAGCAACGCTCCTGCCGCAGAACAACGCGCCCGCGCAACTGCCCGCGTTCGAGGCCGCGATGCAGACGCTGTCCGACTCGGCGATGGCCGCGTACCGCGCGCTCGTCTATGAAACGCCGGGCTTCACCGACTACTTCTTCTCGTCGACGCCGATCACCGAGATCGCCGAGCTGAACATCGGCAGCCGCCCGGCCTCGCGCAAGCTGCAGGATCCGAAGCAGCGCAAGATCGAGGACCTGCGCGCGATTCCGTGGGGCTTCTCGTGGGGCCAGTGCCGGCTGCTGCTGACGGGCTGGTACGGCTTCGGCAGCGCAGTGAGTGCGTATCTCGACGGCGCGCAGGACGACGCCGAACGCACGAAGCGCGTCGCGCTGCTGAAGAAGATGAACAAGACCTGGCCGTTCTTCTCGAACCTGCTGTCGAACATGGACATGGTGCTCGCGAAGACCGACCTCGCGGTGGCGTCGCGCTACGCGCAGCTGGTTTCCGACCGCAAGCTGCGCAAGCACGTGTTCGAGCGGATCGTCGCGGAATGGGAGCGCACGTCGCAGGCGCTGGCGGAAATCACCGGGCACGAAGGCCGCCTCGCGACCAACCCGCTGCTCGCGCGCTCGATCAAGAACCGCTTCCCGTATCTCGATCCGTTGAACCACCTGCAGGTCGAGCTGATCAAGCGCCACCGCGCGGGCGACACGAACGCGCGGCTGCGCCGCGGGATTCACCTGACGATCAACGGGATCGCGGCCGGCCTGCGCAACACGGGCTGATCCGCGTGCGGCGCGGTGTGATTCCGCGCCGACTGCCATCGTAGAAGCCGCGACACGCGATGGTGCGTATCGCGGCTTTTTTCATGCGCCGGCGAAACCGTGCCGGTGCACCTCACGCTCAGTGCGCGTCGATCAGCAACGCGTCGTGTTCGAACGAACCGTCCGGCTGCACCGCGTAGTAGCCGCGCACCTCGTCCGGCGCATGTGTCCACAGCGCGCGGACGCCGGTGACGCTGTCGGCCGGCGTGCGGATGCGCGCGACCCACGTATCGAAATCGATCGGCAGCCGCCAGCGGCTGTGCACATGCGCGTCGAAGCCGGCTTCGCGGAACATCGCGAGCCATTCGTCCGCCCGGTAGTCGCGCACGTGCGACGCGTCGCGCAGCACTTCCGCGGCCTGCAGGTACGTATCGAGAAGCGGATGGTCGTTGCCGGCGATATCGATCATCAACACGCGGCCGCCCGGTTTCAGCACGCGGCGCACCTCGGCGAGCGCCGCGCGCATGTCGTGCCAGTGGTGCGCGCTCATCCGGCTCACGACCCAGTCGAACGTCGCCGTCTCGAACGGCAGTCGCTCGGCCGGCCCCTGCTGCGTACGGATGTTCGCGAGCCCGCGTTCGCGCGCGGCGGCGTCGACGGTCGCGAGCATCTGCGCGGCGAGATCGTAGGCGACCACGTCGCGCACGTGCGGCGCGACGGCGAAGCTTGCATGGCCGGCGCCACAGCCGAGATCGAGCACCGCGGCATCGGGCGTTGCGCGCACCGCGTCCGCGAGCGTCTGCAGATCGGCGCCCGTCGCGTGGACCGTGCTCGTCAGATAGGCGGCGGCCGTCGTGCCGAATGCGTCGGCGACCTGGTCGTGGTGTTTCATCGTTCGCTCCTTTGTACCGTTGCCGGTGCGACAGACGCCTCGGCATCTGCTCCGGCCCCATGCACGCGTTTTGTGGGACGCCCGCTGCCCTGGCAGCGCGCGAGCCGCTACAATAGGCCTGCGTTTGTACCAGTACAAGCTAAGCAGTTATTCTGGTATTCGATACACCCGTCTGATCGTTGCCGCGCCCCCGTTTCCATTTCGCCGTCTCCGCATGAACCATCCGTCCTCCGCTCCCGTCCCACCGCTCGACGCCACGCCCGCCCGTGCGCTCGGCGAATTCATCCGCGCCCACCGCGAGCGGCTGTCGCCGCAGGCCGTCGGCCTGCCGCCCGGCCCGCGCCGCCGCACGCCGGGGCTGCGGCGCGAGGAAGTCGCGCAGCTGTGCGGCGTCAGCCCGACCTGGTACACGTGGATCGAACAGGGCCGCCCGGTTTCGGCATCCGCCGACGCGCTCGCGCGGATCGCCGTCGCGCTGCAACTGTCGAAAGCCGAGCGCGCCTACCTGTTCGAGCTGGCCGCGCAGCGCGACCCGGCCGAACCCGACGTCGCGGGCGGCGACCTGCCGCCGACGCTCGCCGCGACCGTCGCGGCAATCGCGACGCCCGCGTACGTGCTCGACCGGCAATGGAACGCACTCGCATGGAACGCGCCGGCCGCCGCGCTCTTTTCCGGCTGGCTCGACGGCGAGCACGACCGCAACCTGCTGCGCTTCACGTTCATGTCGCCGACGGCACGCACGCTGATCGTCGACTGGGAAACCCGCGCGCGGCGGCTCGCGGCCGAATTCCGCGCCGATTCGATCCGCCACCTGACCGATGCGCCCACGCGTGCACTGATCGACGCGCTGACCGCCGGCAGCGACGCGTTCGCGCAGTACTGGGCATCGCAGGACGTGTTCGAACGCGAAGGCGGCCTGCGCGAATTCGATCATCCGGCCGACGGCCGCCTCGTGTACCAGCAGATCACGCTGAAGCCCGCGCATCGCGAGGACCTGAAGCTGGTCGTGCTGGTGCGCGACTGAACGGGCCGGCCTGCGCAGGCTACGTCCGGCAGGCCGCCGAACGGCCGCGCGCCGCGGCGGGCAGGCCCGCGAATGTTAGAATCGCGGGATTCCCTCGGCGGCGCACGCCGCCCAAACATCCCCTTCGAAGAATCGCCATGACGTCCCAACTGCACAAAAAGGGCGAGGCCTGGTCGGCCCGCTTCTCGGAACCGATGTCCGAGCTGGTCAAGCGCTACACGTCGTCGGTATTTTTCGACAAGCGCCTCGCGCTCGTCGACATCGCCGGCTCGCTCGCGCACGCGAACATGCTCGCCGCGCAGAAGATCATCAGCGCCGACGACCTGGCCGCGATCGAACGCGGGATGGCGCAGATCAAGGGTGAAATCGAGCGCGGCGAATTCGAATGGCAGCTCGACCTGGAAGACGTCCACCTGAACATCGAGGCGCGCCTGACCGCGCTGATCGGCGATGCCGGCAAGCGCCTGCACACGGGCCGCTCGCGTAACGACCAGGTCGCGACCGACATCCGCCTGTGGCTGCGCGGCGAGATCGACCGCATCGGTGGCCTGCTGAACGACCTGCGCGGCGCGCTGCTCGACCTCGCGGAACAGAATGCCGACACGATCATGCCGGGCTTCACGCACCTGCAGGTCGCGCAGCCCGTCACGTTCGGCCACCACCTGCTCGCGTACGTCGAGATGTTCTCGCGCGACGCGGAGCGGATGCGCGACTGCCGCACCCGCGTGAACCGCCTGCCGCTCGGCGCGGCCGCGCTCGCCGGCACGAGCTACCCGATCGATCGTCACGCCGTGGCGAAGACGCTCGGCTTCGACGGCATCTGCGCGAACTCGCTCGACGCGGTGTCGGATCGCGACTTCGCGATCGAATTCACGGCCGCCTCCGCGCTCGTGATGACGCACGTGTCGCGCTTCTCCGAAGAACTCGTGCTGTGGATGAGCCCGCGCGTCGGCTTCATCGACATCGCCGATCGCTTCTGCACCGGCAGCTCGATCATGCCGCAGAAGAAGAACCCGGACGTGCCCGAGCTCGCGCGCGGCAAGACGGGCCGCGTGAACGGCCACCTGATGGCACTGCTAACGCTGATGAAGGGCCAGCCGCTCGCGTACAACAAGGACAACCAGGAAGACAAGGAACCGCTGTTCGACACGGTCGATACCGTTGCCGACACGCTGCGGATCTTCGCCGAGATGGTTGCCGGCATCACCGTGAAGCCGGACGCGATGCGTGCGGCCGCGCTGCAGGGCTTCTCGACCGCCACCGACCTCGCCGACTACCTGGTGAAGCGCGGCCTGCCGTTCCGCGATGCGCACGAAGCCGTCGCGCACGCCGTGAAGATCTGCGACGACCGCGGCATCGACCTGGCCGACCTGACGCTCGACGAGATGAAGCAGGAACTGCCGAACGTCGCGCACCTGATCGGCGAAGACGTGTTCGGCTACCTGACGCTCGAGGGCTCGGTCGCGAGCCGCAACCACCCGGGCGGCACCGCGCCCGACCAGGTGCGTGCGGCGGTCAAGGCTGCGCGCGCCGCGCTCGGCCAGTAAGCCCGCTGTTCCGGACGGACGCCTTCGGCGTCCGTTTTTCATTCGGGCGGCCGCCGCGCCGCCCATCGCCCTCCCTGCTTCCCGAATGCCGCCGATGACCTTTTCCGCCGCGCTCTTCGACATGGACGGCCTGCTCGTCGATTCCGAGCGGACCATCATGAACACGTGGATCGACGTGTCGAATGCGCACGGCGTCACGCTGACCACCACCGACTACCTGCAGATCGTCGGCCGCTCGTTCGCCGAAGGCCAGGTCATCCTGGCACGGCTGATCGGCAACCCCGATACGTTCGACGCGGTGCGCATCCGCGTGCGCGAGCAGCTCGCGGCGCCCGAACCGCATCCGAAGTTTCCGCTGAAGCCCGGCGCGTTCGCGCTGCTCGACGCGCTCGCGCAAGCCGGCATTCCGTGCGCGGTCGCGTCGTCGTCCGCGTGCGAGGTCATCCGCGCGCGGCTCGACGCGGTCGGCGTGCTGCCGTTCTTCCGCGCGATCGCCGGCGGCGACGAAGTCTCGCGCGGCAAGCCCGATCCGGCCGTCTACCGGCTCGCGGCCGAACGCCTCGGCGTGCCGGCCCACGCCTGCGTCGCGTTCGAGGACAGCGACTTCGGCGCACAATCGGCCGCCGGCGCGGGCGCCTCGGTCGTCACCGTGCCCGACCTGAAGGCGCCGACGCCCGAAATCATCGCGCTGAGCCTGCACGTGCTCGCGTCGCTCGACGATGCGGTCGCGCTCGTGCCGTCGTGGTTCGGCGGGCTCGATGAGCAATGGCCCGCCTGAATCGCGGCCGCCAAATGAAAAACGGGCACCTTGGGTGCCCGTTTTGCTTTTTGCCGTATCGCCGAACCCTCGGCATCGCCATTGCGCTTACTTGTTGCCGGCCGTTTCCGACAGGCGCTTCATCGTCGCGATGCGCGCACCGATCAGGTCGACACGGCCGTCCTCGCCGACGAGCGGCGCCGTCGCATCGCGGAACCCGACCCACGCGCGCTGTGCGCGGACGAGCGTCGCGGCCGAATGCGCGGGCATCTTGCGGCGCAACTTCTGGTAATAGCGGTTCAGGTCGAACAGCGCGTGTTCGCACGCGGCGTCCTGTTCGCACGGCCGCACGCGGCGCACGGCGGGATCGCGCGGCGCGTTCGCAGGCTTGCCGTTCGGTTTGGCCGCACCCTGGGCCGCGCTCGGGGCATCACCCGCGCTGCCCTGCGCGCCGCTCGTAGCCGCGACCGGCACGGCCGCGGGCGCCGGCGCCGGCGCATAGCGATCGGCCGCAGCGCGCAGCGCCAGCGCGCGATCGCGCACGGGCTGCAGTTGCAGATCGGCACTCGACATCGCGTACGACGTGCCGCGCGTGGTGTCGTACACGGCCTTCAGCAGATGCACTTCATCCTTGCGCCACGTGAGCCAATGGCGCTGGCTGTCCTGCCAGCCGCGCCTCGCATCGGCCGGCGCGTCCTTCAACAGGCGCTGGTACGCGCCATCCATCACTGCCTGCCACTGCTGCTGCGCTTCGCCCATGCACTGGATCTGCCCGGCCGGCGACGACCGGTCGCGCCGCGCGAGGCATTGCCGCATCGCGACGTCGATCGGGTCGGCCGCCGCGACTTCCGCGTGGACGACACCCGCGCCCGCGAGCCCCGTCAATCCTGCCGCCCAGACGACGAGCGCGGCCAGCGCCGCACGCATCGCCTGGGTTCGTCCGTGCGTCGCCATCAGTCGCGCACGCAGTCGACGAAGTACTCGACGCGGCCGTTCACCTCTTCCGCGACGAGGCCGTGGATGTCGGTGTGGAAGCCCGGGAAGCGCTCGTTGAAGTCGCGCGCGAACCGCAGGTAGTTCACGATCGTCTTGTTGAAGCGCTCGCCCGGGATCAGCAGCGGGATGCCCGGCGGGTACGGCGTGAGCAGGATGCTCGTCACGCGGCCTTCGAGCTCGTCGAGCGGCACGCGGTCGATCTTGCGGTGCGCGAGCTTCGCGAACGCGTCCGACGGCTTCATCGCCGGTTCCATGTCCGACAGGTACATCTCGGTCGTCAGGCGGGCGATGTCGTTCGCGCGGTACACGTCGTGGATCTGCGTGCACAGGTCGCGCAGGCCGACGCGCTCGTAGCGCGGATGCTGCGCAACGAATTCCGGCAGCACGCGCCACAGCGGCTGGTTGTTGTCGTAGTCGTCCTTGAACTGCTGCAGCTCGGTCACCATCGAGTTCCAGCGGCCCTTCGTGATGCCGATCGTGAACATGATGAAGAACGAGTACAGGCCGGTCTTCTCGACGATGATCCCGTGCTCGGCAAGGTACTTCGTGACGATCGCGGCCGGAATGCCGGTTTCGCCGAATTCGCCGTCGACGTCGAGCCCCGGCGTGATGATCGTCGCCTTGATCGGGTCGAGCATGTTGAAACCTTCCGCCAGCGGGCCGAAGCCGTGCCAGTGGTCGTTCGGCTTCAGCATCCAGTCTTCGCGCGAGCCAATGCCCTCTTCCGACAGGTTGTCCGGGCCCCATACGCTGAAGAACCAGTCGTCGCCGTATTCGGCGTCGACCTTGCGCATCGCGCGGCGGAAGTCGATCGCCTCGGCGATCGATTCCTCGACGAGCGCGGTGCCGCCTGGCGGCTCCATCATCGCGGCCGCGACGTCGCACGACGCGATGATCGCGTACTGCGGGCTCGTCGACGTGTGCATCAGGTACGCCTCGTTGAAGCGGTGCTTGTCGAACGTGCGGTTCTCCGAATCCTGCACGACGATCTGCGATGCCTGCGAGATGCCCGCGAGCAGCTTGTGCGTCGAGTGCGTCGCGAACACGAGCGCGCCGGTGCGCGGACGGCCGTCGCCGATCGCGTGCATGTCGCGGTAGAAGTCGTGGAACGTCGCATGCGGCAGCCATGCTTCGTCGAAGTGCAGCGTGTCGAGCAGGTCGCCGAGCAGGTCCTTGATCATCTCGACGTTGTAGACGACGCCGTCGTACGTGCTCTGCGTGATCGTCAGGATGCGCGGCTTCAGGTCCGGGTTCTCGCGCATCGCTTCACGTGCGAACGGATTCGCCTCGATCTTCTTGCGGATGTTCTCCGGCTTGAATTCGTCGCGCGGGATCGGCCCGATGATGCCGAAATGGTTGCGCGTCGGCGTGAGGAACACGGGAATCGCGCCCGTCATCGTGATCGCGTGCAGGATCGACTTGTGGCAGTTGCGGTCGACCAGCACGATGTCGCCCGGGGCGACCGTCGCGTGCCAGACGATCTTGTTCGACGTCGACGTGCCGTTGGTCACGAAGAACAGGTGATCCGCGCTGAAGATGCGCGCCGCGTTGCGCTCGGACGCCGCGACCGGGCCCGTGTGGTCGAGCAGCTGGCCGAGTTCGTCCACCGCGTTGCAGACGTCCGCGCGCAGCATGTTCTCGCCGAAGAACTGGTGGAACATCTGGCCGAGCGGGTTCTTCAGGAACGCGACGCCGCCCGAGTGGCCCGGGCAGTGCCACGAGTACGAGCCTTCGTCCGCGTACTTCACGAGCTCCTTGAAGAACGGCGGCGCGAGCGAGTCGAGATAGACCTTCGCCTCGCGGATGATGTGGCGCGCGACGAACTCCGGCGTGTCCTCGAACATGTGGATGAAGCCGTGCAGCTCGCGCAGGATGTCGTTCGGCAGGTGGCGCGACGTGCGCGTCTCGCCGTACAGGAAGATCGGGATGTCCGCGTTGCGGCGGCGCACTTCGGTGACGAACGCGCGCAGCTCGATGATCGCGGTCGCGAGTTCGGGCAGCTCGCCGTCCTGGCCGGTCTCGCCGAGCATGAGTTCGTCGTCGTCGATCGACAGGATGAAGCACGACGCGCGGCTCGACTGCTGCGCGAACGACGTCAGATCGCCGTAGCTCGTGAGGCCGAGGACTTCGACGCCCTCCTTCTCGATCGCTTCGGCCAACGCCCGGATGCCGGAGCCCGAGATGTTCTCGGAGCGGAAATCTTCGTCGATGATGACGACGGGGAAACGAAACTTCATGGGCGATTCTCCAAAAAGAACGACCGCGGCGCGTCACGCGCAGCGGTCACCCGGAAACCGGTGAGACGTTATGCAACCAGATCAGGTTTTCGGCAGCGTGACACCGCGCTGACCCTGATACTTGCCGCCGCGATCGGCGTACGACACGTCGCACACTTCGTCGCTTTCGAAGAACAGCACCTGCGCGACACCTTCGTTCGCGTAGATCTTCGCGGGCAGCGGCGTGGTATTCGAGAATTCCAGCGTGACGTAGCCTTCCCACTCGGGTTCGAACGGCGTCACGTTGACGATGATCCCGCAGCGCGCATAGGTCGACTTGCCGAGGCAGACGGTCAGCACGGTCCGCGGGATGCGGAAATATTCGACGGTGCGGGCCAGCGCGAACGAGTTCGGCGGGATGATGCACACGTCGCCCTTGAAATCGACAAACGAACCCTCGTCGAAGTTCTTCGGATCGACGATCGTCGAGTTGATGTTCGTGAAGATCTTGAATTCGTCCGCGCAGCGGATGTCGTAGCCGTAGCTCGACGTGCCGTAGCTGACGATCCGGCGGCCGTCCTCGGACGCGCGGACCTGATCGGGCACGAACGGCTCGATCATCTTGTGCTCTTCGGCCATGCGCCGAATCCATTTGTCGGACTTGATGCTCATGCCAGCCTCCGCCGGGCCGCCCCAAGGAGGCTGGCCGTCCCCTCGGGGGACAGCGAACGAAGTGAGCGTTGGGGTCGTTGCATATTCGGGGCGCCTGGAAACGCTGCGTGACGGGAAACGAAGGCCGCCATTCAGGACGGCGGCCGGGGAAAGGCCGACATTTTACGCGATCATCGGCCCGCGCACGCGGCGGCCGTCAACGGATCACGCCGCAGGCAAGCGCAGGCCCCGCGCCATGCTGCGGAAACGCGGGATCGCTCGGCTCGCGATGCACGAGCGCCGCGCGGTTCATCGCCGAGCGCAAGCCATCGAGGGCCAGATCGGGGGCGACGATGAAGCCGGCCGCGACGCCATTCGCGTCCGCGTGGATGTTGCCGAGATCGCCGGCGACGCGGGCGCCCGCCCGCAGCCGGTCGGCCGCCGGCGCGAACACTTGGCCGGCGCTCGAGCCGTCGCCCGAGTTGCAGTCTCCGCGTTCGTGTACCTGCAACGCGTGATCGCTGTTCGGCGGCAGCCCGGCAAGATTGTAGGTAACCTGCACGCCGTCCGGACGCTCGACGAACGTCACCGCGCCGCGTGCCTGCGAACCGACCGTCGGCTGCAGCTGCGCGTCGGCCCGTTTTTCGTGCGACGAGGAAAAGGAGGTACAGCCGGCCAGCAGGCCCAGCGCGGCGGCGGCCAGCAGCGCGCATCGCACGCGGCCGGCGTACACGCCGTGATGTCGTTGTTTCATTCGATCCTCATGCCGGCTGACGGCCGTTTGAGACGACGGCCGCGCCGGGCGGGTAAAGGGACCCGGGAAAAGTCGCCATGATACCGCGCCTCGCGGCGCCGTAAACAGCGTGAGGCCCCGCCCCGCAAGGGTTTTACGTATTTTGAACAACGATCGACGGGAACTTCGACGTCATGTCGCGCGATCGCTCGGCAATCGCCAGCGCGACGCCGCGTGCAATCTCGCGATAGCGACGCGCCAGCGCGCCGTCGGAATCGGCCACGACCGTCGGCGTGCCGCTGTCGGCGCGCTCACGGATCGCGATGTCGAGCGGCAGGCTGCCGAGCACGTTCACGCCGTACTCCTTCGCCATCCGCTCGGCCCCGCCGGCGCCGAAGATGTGCTCCTCGTGGCCGCAGTTCGAGCAGGTATGGATGCTCATGTTCTCGACGATGCCGAGGATCGGAATCCCGACCTTCTCGAACATCTTCAGGCCCTTCTTCGCGTCGAGCAGCGCGATGTCCTGCGGCGTCGTGACGATCACCGCGCCCGTGACGGGCACGCGCTGCGCGAGCGTCAGCTGGATGTCGCCCGTGCCGGGCGGCATGTCGACGATCAGGTAGTCGAGCTCGCGCCAGTTGGTCTGGCGCAGCAACTGCTCGAGCGCGGAAGTCGCCATCGGGCCGCGCCACACCATCGGGTTGTCTTCCTCGATCAGGAAGCCGATCGAGTTCGCCTGAAGCCCGTGGCCGACGAGCGGGTTCATCGACTGGTTGTCGGGCGACTCGGGGCGCTGGCCGTGGATGCCGAGCATCGTCGGCAGCGACGGGCCGTAGATGTCGGCGTCTAGGATACCGACCGACGCGCCTTCCGCGGCGAGCGCGAGCGCGAGGTTGACGGCCGTCGTGCTCTTGCCGACCCCGCCCTTGCCCGACGCAACCGCGACGATGTTCTTCACGTTCGGCAGCAATTTCACGCCACGCTGCACCGTGTGCGCGACGATCTCCTGCGAGACCGCGACACGCGCGTCGCGCACGCCGGCCACGGCCTGGAGCGCCGCGGCGATGCGGGCGCGCACGTCATCGTGCTGGCTGCGCGCGGGATAACCGAGCACCACGTCGAGCGCCACGACGTCGCCGTCGATCGCGACGTTGCGCACGCCCTTGTTCGCCGCATACGGACGGCCGGTATTGGGGTCGACGACAGCCGCCAAAGCGGCGTCGACTTGTGCCCGGTCAATGCTCATCGAAACTCCGTGAAAACGTTTTTCTCGCGTGCAAACGTCAAAAAATATCAAATTGCGGCGCGAAAATCGGGAAAAGTGAAAGAATCTGTTGCACGCCATTGCGCGAACGCGCGACCCGGCGCACTCTTCGCGTGCGGCATGCTATGGGGCCAAATCGGCCACTTACCGCCTATATTGTAGAGGCTGACGCGTCGCACTGTCCGAACAGCCACGCTGACGGACAGGGCATGCAGCCACTTCGGCGGCTGCCGCGAGCACAGGCCTGCCCTCCTTTTTCGGGCGGCCCGCGCAGGGAGCCGTAACTGTAGTTGTCGTCGTTGTCGACTCGTTCAACCAAGAGAGGAATCCAAGATGAACATGAAAATCGCGACCCGCTTGTCCGTCTTCGCATTGGCCGGCGCACTGCTGGCAGGCTGCGCCACGCAGCAAGGCAACAATACGGCCGTCGGTACCGGCACGGGTGCGGCGCTGGGCGCAGGCATCGGCGCACTGGCCGGTGGCGGCAAGGGCGCGGCGATCGGCGCGGGCGTCGGCGCACTGGTCGGCGGCGTGACGGGTTACAACTGGCAGGCGATCAAGAACAAGCTTGCGCCGTCGGCCGCGCAGACGGGTACGCAAGTGACCGAGCAGCCGGACGGCTCGCTGAAGCTGAACGTGCCGAGCTCGGTGACGTTCGCGACGAACCAGTACGCGATCACGCCGGCCTTCACGCCGCTGCTGAACGACCTGGCGACGACGCTGAACCAGAACCCGCAAGTGACGGCCTCGATCGTCGGCTACACGGACAGCACCGGCTCGGCCCAGCTGAACCAGACGCTGTCGCAGAACCGCGCGCAAAGCGTCGTGAACGCACTGGCACAGCGTGGCGTGAATGGCGGCCGCCTGTCGGCGCAAGGCATGGGCGCATCGAACCCGATCGCGGACAACGCGACCGAGGCCGGCCGCGCACAGAACCGCCGCGTCGAAATCTATCTGCGCGCAGCGCAGGCGCAGTAAGCGCACGACGAGGGGAAGGCGCGGGCCCTCGGCCCGCGCAGCCCCGCCGGACAAGGCTTCCGTCGGGGCTGGTAACAAATCGAAAAAATTTTCGAACTTCCGTCGCAGGCCGTGGTCAGTATTTACGGTACGCGGCTGGTGTTGCCGGCGCGTCACCATTCTCCTCTTGTCGTTGTTGCTCCGGGGCCGTATCCGCCCCGGTTTTTTTTGCCCGCAGAATTCGTGCTGCATCGCAGCACATCGCCGTCGAGCACGCCGCTTGCGCGGCCCCGCCCGTTTCGGCGCCCGGTCAAGGGCGCCTGCCCGCGTCGCTGGCGCGCGCCCCTGCTAGAATCGCGGTTTCCCGTCGTTTTTCCGCTGTTCCTCTACAGACCCTATGTCCGCATCCGACCTCACTTCCGTGCAGGCTGCGGCGCCGCAAGGCGGCCGCCAGATCCTCGTTACGTCCGCACTGCCCTATGCCAACGGGCAGATCCACATCGGCCACCTGGTCGAGTACATCCAGACCGACATCTGGGTGCGGACGCTGCGAATGCATGGCCATGAGGTCTACTACATCGGTGCCGACGACACGCATGGCACGCCGATCATGCTCCGCGCGGAGAAGGAAGGCCTGACCCCGAAGCAGCTGATCGATCGCGTGTGGACCGAACACAAGCGCGACTTCGACAGCTTCGGCGTGTCGTTCGACAACTTCTACTCGACCGATTCGGACGAGAACCGCGTGCTGAGCGAGAAGATCTACGTCGCGCTGCAGGACGCAGGCTTCATCGCCGAGCGCGAGATCGAGCAGGCATACGATCCCGTCAAGGAAATGTTCCTGCCGGATCGCTTCATCAAGGGCGAGTGTCCGAAGTGCCACGCGAAGGACCAGTACGGCGACAGCTGCGAAGTGTGCGGCTCGACGTACCTGCCGACCGAACTGCTGAACCCGTATTCGGTCGTGTCGGGCGCGACGCCGGTGCGCAAGACCTCGAAGCACTACTTCTTCCGCCTGTCCGACCCGCGCTGCGAATCGTTCCTGCGCGAATGGGTGAGCGGCCTCGCGCAGCCCGAAGCGACCAACAAGATGCGCGAGTGGCTCGGCGACGCCGGCGAGGCCAAGCTCGCCGACTGGGACATCTCGCGTGACGCGCCGTACTTCGGCTTCGAGATCCCGGGCGCGCCCGGCAAGTATTTCTACGTGTGGCTCGACGCGCCGGTCGGCTACTACGCGAGCTTCAAGAATCTGTGCGACCGAAACGGCATCGACTTCGATGCGTGGGTCCGCCCGGGATCGACCACCGAGCAGTATCACTTCATCGGCAAGGACATCCTGTACTTCCACACGCTGTTCTGGCCCGCGATGCTCGAGTTTTCGGGCCACCGCACGCCGACCAACGTGTTCGCGCACGGGTTCCTGACCGTCGACGGCGCGAAGATGTCGAAGTCGCGCGGCACGTTCATCACCGCGCAGAGCTACATCGACACGGGCCTGAACCCCGAATGGCTGCGCTACTACTTCGCCGCGAAGCTGAACGCGACGATGGAAGACATCGACCTGAACCTCGACGACTTCCAGGCGCGTGTGAACAGCGACCTCGTCGGCAAGTACGTGAACATCGCGAGCCGCGCGGCGGGCTTCCTGATCAAGCGCTTCGACGGCCGTGTGCAGGACAGCGCGATGAACCATCCGCTCGTCGCGAAGCTGCGCGAGGCGATTCCGCAGATCGCCGCAAGCTACGAAGCACGTGAATACGGCCGCGCGCTGCGCCACACGATGGAGCTCGCGGACGAAGTGAACGCGTACGTCGACGGTGCGAAGCCGTGGGACCTCGCGAAGGATCCGGCGAACGCAGTCGCGCTGCACGAAACCTGCAGCGTGAGCCTCGAGGCGTTCCGCCTGCTGTCGCTCGCGCTGAAGCCGGTGATGCCGCGCGTGGCCGAAGCCGTCGAGTCGTTCTTCGGCATCGCGCCGCTCGTCTGGGCCGATGCCGCGAAGCCGCTGTCGTCGGAACAGCCGATCAAGGCGTACCAGCACCTGATGACGCGCGTCGACCCGAAGCAGATCGAAGCGCTGCTCGCCGCGAACCGCGATTCGCTGCAGGCCGAAGCCACCGGCGCGGCTGCCGCGAGCGCGAACGCCGCGAAGGAGGCAAAGAGCAACGCCAAGGCGAACGCGAAGCAGGCTGCCGTGAACGGCGCGGACGACGCACCGATCTCGATCGACGATTTCGCGAAGATCGACCTGCGCATCGCGAAGATCGTCGCGTGCCAGGCCGTCGAGGGTTCGGACAAGCTGCTGCAGCTCACGCTCGACGTCGGCGAGGAAAAGACCCGCAACGTGTTCTCGGGCATCAAGTCCGCGTACCAGCCCGAGCAGCTCGTCGGCAAGCTGACCGTGATGGTCGCGAACCTTGCGCCGCGCAAGATGAAGTTCGGCCTGTCCGAAGGGATGGTGCTCGCCGCGTCGGCCACCGACGAGAAGGCGGAGCCGGGCCTCTACATCCTCGAGCCGCACAGCGGCGCGAAGCCCGGCATGCGCGTGAAGTAAGCCGAACGCGCTGCCGCTTGCGCGAAAAAAGCCCCGCACGATGTGCGGGGCTTTTTTCATGGCTGCTCGGCGCGCCGCCCGCGCCCGCCGTCACTGCTGAACCAGCGATCGAAACGACGCGTGTAGTTCAGGTCGACGCCCTGGAACGTGCCGCCGTACGCGGACACCGACCAGAAACGCGTCAGATTGATCGTCGCCTTGAACGCGTTGGCCGCCGATTGCAGCCCCTGCTCGAAGCCGAGCACGAAGCGCTCGTTGATCGCCTTCGACACCAGCACGACCTGCGGATCGGTCAGGCCGACTTCGCTGCGGCCGACCGAGACCTCGTCGAGACCGAAGGTCTGCGCGACGCGCTTGCCGGTCACGCTGCCGAGCAGCCCGAGCGCCGCCGTCATCGCCCCCTGCTGGCCGACGTTGTTGCCCTGGTCCGTGCCGTGCCCGAACAACAGCCACGACAGCTTTTCGTTGTCGGTCACGTTCGGCTCCGACACGAGCTTGACCGTCAGCGACTGGATCGTGCCCGTCACCTGCACGCCGGCCTCGACCTCCTGGTTGCGCCGCATCGCGAGGATGTTGACGCCCGGGTTCGATACAGGGCCGTTGAACGTGAAGAAGCCGTTCTCGATCGCGAGCTTGCGGCCGAACGACGTGTACGTCGACCCTTCCGTCACGCGCACGTTGCCGACCGCGCGCAGCGGCACGCCCGGCGCGCTCATCACGGTGATCGTGCCGCGCAGCCCGAGATCCGCGCCGTGGCCCTTGAAGCGGAAGTTGTTGCCGAGGCCGACGTCGATGTTCGCGCGCGGCGCGAGCGACGGTGCCGGCTTGTCCTCGACCGGCTTCGGTTTCGCGACCGCGGAACCGCTCGGCGTCTCGCCGCGCACCGTGCCGCCCGGCTGCATGATCACCACATCGTCCGACAGGTGCGGCGCCGATTCCTCGGGCAGGTCGAACAATACGCGGTCGACGACGAACTTGCCGTCGATCGACAGCGCGCCGCGCGGCCCGTCGTTCGCGACGGTCGCCTTGCCCGACAGCGACAGCTTGCGATCCGGCGCCGCGAACAGCTCGAGCTTGTCCGCGACGATGCTCGCGGTCAGGTCGGGGGCTTCGCCGTCAAGGCGCACGCGGCCGAGTGCGCGCAGCGTACCGTCGCCGCCGTGGAACTCGACCTGCTGGAATTCGACGAGGTTTTCCGACAGCTTCACGCGCACGATGCCGTCCTTCAGCTGCACGCCCTGGTCGATGAGCGTCGCGGACAGATCGTCGCCCGTCAGCATCCCCGACAGGTTCGGCTTCGCCGGCGTGCCCGCGACCGTCAGCTTCAGCGATGCGCGGCCGCCGAGCAGGTAGCTCGGCCCGAACAGGTTGCCGGTCGTCTTCAGCGCCGGGATGTCGGCGTCGATGCGGCCCGACAGCGGGCCATCGTCGACCACGCCGAACATGCCGTCGCGCAGCGCAAACGGCACGATGACGTTCGCATCGAGCGTGCCGATCCGGTTCGCCTTCGCGAGCGCCGTCACGTTGAGCCGGTTGCCGGGCGTGAAGCTCGCGCGCGCGGACAGGTCGGTCAGCCCCAGCGATGCGATGCCGCGCCCGCTCTCGATCGTCACGTCGCCGCCGCGGCGCTTCACCTGCACATAGCCCGTCGCGTTCGCGCCGAGCGAGAAATCCCAGTCGGCGTCGAGCACGACGTCGGTGCGCACCGGCGGCCGCTGGCCCGTCAGCTCCTGGCGGACCTCGAGGAAACGCGCGACCGACGCGCCGGTCACCGAGCCCGCCGAGCGCATCTGGCCGTGATCGAACACGAACGATTTCAGGTCGATCGCCGCGCCTTCGAGCGTGAGCCGCGTCGAGCCAAGCGTCACGCGGCCGGCGCCGGCCGACACGGTCAGCGGCGACTGCAGCGCGATGGCCGGCGTGCCGCGGTTCGCAAGACGCGTGATGGTGCCGTCCCAGCGCATCCCGTCGCGATTCTCGACCACGCCGCCGTTCGCCGCGAGCGTCACGTCGATCACGCGGCCGCCGGCCACCCCGAGCGCCGACGCGTCTAGCATGTGCTTCGCGCGCGTGCCGTCGAGGTTCGCACGCAGCGACTTCAGCTTCAGCGAGCCGAGCGCGATGTCGGACGCGTCGGCCGTGAACACGAGCGCACCGTGCGCGCCGTCGCGGATGTCCGCGCGGCCCTGCGCGGCACCGATCCGGTTCGAGCCGACGACGACGCGCTCGGCCTTGTAGGTGGCCGTCACGTTCGGGTGCGCGAAGCTGCCGGTCAGGTCGCCCTGCGCCTGCACGAGCCCTTCCACGCCGAAGCCGAGCCGGTCGAGCTGCGGCGCGTCGACGACGAAGCGCAGCCGATCGCCAGGCGCGCCGAAGCTGCCGCGCAGATCCACGTGGTTGCCCGCGATCGACAGGGTCGCGTTGCTCGGCAGGATTCTCGAGCCGGCGAGCTGCACGACCCCGGCGCCGGTCAGCGGCACGCCGTCGTACAGGCTATCGCCGAGCTTGAAGGTCGCCTTCGTCGACACCTGCGGTGCGAACGCGCCCGACGCCGTCAGCGTGCCCGACACGCGCGTCTCGCCGCGCGGAGCCGACGCTTTCGCGGCCTTGGCGGGCACCTTGCCGCCGCCCGCCTTCGGCGCGCTCATCGCGGCGAGCAGCAGCGGATCGAATGCGGTCAGCGTCGCCTTCGCGTCGTAGCTCGAATGCGCATCGTGACGGAACACGCCCGTCAGGTCGATCCGGCCCTTGCCCGCCGTCACGCGCGCGTCGGTCAGCACGGTCTGCTGCGGCGTCAGCGCGACCTTCGCGCGGGCGCCGAGCGCAAGCTTCGGATCGTTCAGGTTGAAGTCGACCGTCGTCACGTCGCCCGCGAGCGTCACGCCGACCGGGCCGGCGAGACGCATCGGCCGCAACTCGGCGACGAAGGCGTTCAGGTCGAGGTTCGCGACCTTCAGGTCGAAGCGGCCCTTGCCGCCCGTCAGCGTGCCGTTGCCCGTCACGCTGCCGTCGCGGATCAGCTTCAGCGCGAGATCGTCGATCCGCTGCGCGTGCGCGTCGAGATGCACGTTCGCGTGCGCGTCGATCACCGGCAGCAGGTGGTCGCCGAGCGTGCCGGGCTTCGCGTTGACGATCGACACCGGGCCCGTCACCGCGAAACCCTTCGCGGGCTCGGCCCCGGCCGGCGCGGTAACGGGCGCGAGTTCCGCGCGCACCGCGAGATCGGCGGCCGGTGCGCCGGGGGCGAATGCCTGCGGATTCACGTGATCGAACGCGAGCGATGCGCGGGTGAGCGGCACCGCGCCGAACGGCGCGGCCTCCACGTGCGCGCGCCCGTTCAGCTTCATCCCGCTCGCGTCGACATCGGCGACGAGCGCCTCGAGCGAGCCCGACACGCGCGCGCGCGCATCGACCGGCTCGTCGGACAGCTTGCCTGCATACGTGGCGTCACCCGTCAGCGCGAACGGCTTCACACCGTCCAGCTTCGCGCGCGCGGTCAGCGCGCCGTACGGCGTATCGATGCCGTCGAGCACGAGTTCATGGTGACGGCCGTCGCTGCGGCCGTTCAGCGCGATATGGTCGAGCTGCGTCGTCGAGCCGCCGTCGTGAATCGCGAGGTGATCGACGCGCAGGTCGTCGATCCGCAACTGCAGCGGCAGGCTGAGGTCCTGCGGCGTCGTACTCGGGGTCGACGGCCCCGGCGCGATCCGCACGTCGATCGTGCCGGCACGAAGATACGCGATGGACAGCCGCCACGGCGCGCGGGTCAGCGCCCAGCGGCCGTCGAGCCGGTCGATGCGGATTTCCGTGCCGGCGCCGTCGGGGCTCGTCCACGCGAATCCCCGCAACCGCACGCCGGTCGCGAGCGAGCCGCCGTCGAGCGTGCCCGCGAGTCGCGCGCCGAGCACACGCTCGGCCACCTGCCACGCGAGCCGCGTGCCGTGCTCGGTCGTCGCCGCGGCCAGCACGAGGCCGACCGCCAGCACGACGAGCAGCACGACCGTTGCAAGCGTCCACGCGACGAACCGCCCGATCCGCGCGACGGGCCCGCGGCGCGGCGCGCGCGGCGGCGCGGCGGGCGCGCCGTCGGGCGAGTCCGGATCGTGAGGCGGCGGCGTGTCGTTCGGGTCCTTCGTCATGCGGTTCGTCGTCGGTGAAGCGGTACGGTCAGAAAGCGATGCCGAGCGTCAGGTACGGGCGCACGCTATGGTTGCGCAACCCGTACGCGACGTCGACGTTGATGGGGCCGACGGGGCTGCGCCAGCGCGCGCCGATGCCGACACCCGGGTAGAACACGCGCTCGCCCCACGCATCGGTGGCGGTACCGATGTCGAAGAACGTCGCGGCGCCCCAGTCGCGGTTGAACCAGTGCTGGTATTCGGCGGTGCCCGTCATCAGGTACTTGGTCGGCAGCACGGAACCGTCGACGCTGTTACCGATGCTCTGGTAGCCGTAGCCGCGCACCGAGTTCGAGCCGCCCGCGCGGAACAGCAGCGACGCCGGCACGCCGGTCGAGCTGCCGCTCGTGAACACGCCGCCGAGCTCCGCGCGGAACACGAACAGGTCGCGCTTGCCGATCGGCAGATACTGCTGGCCGCGCGCGTAGCCGCGGATGAAGGACTGGTCGGTCAGCACGCCCTTGACCGCAAAGCCTGCCTCCGCGTGAATCAGGTTGCCCGAACGCGGAAACAGCGGATCGTCGACGTTGCGGCGCGTCCACGCCCATTGCGGCACGAGCGCGCGGCTCGTGGTCGGCCCCGCGCCGTTCTGGTCGAGCCGGTCCTGGTAGAACATCAGCGAATACGAATAGTCGATGAACTGGCCGGTGCGCGTGCGCTGCGCGCCGACCCGCGCGCTGTAGATGCGCGTGTCCGACACGTTGGTGTTCGTGTACGACGCGAGCACGCTGTTGGTCCAGCCCTTCTGGCCCGGGGGCATCGACAGCTGGACCTGCCCGTATTGCTGGATCTGGTCGAGCCGGCCCGACACGGTCAGCGGCCACGCGGCGCCGAACGTGTCGAGATACGTATAGGAGCCCTGCACGTGCGGCCCGGTATCGGTGGCAAAGCCGACGCCGCCGCGGATGTTGTTGTACGGGAACTCGCTGACCTTCACGTGCACGGGCGTGCGCTCGGGCTTCGCCGTATCGTCGCCGACGTCGATCGCGACACTCGCGTAATACGGCGTGTTCTGCAACTGCCGCTGCAGCTCGGTGATGCGCTGCACGTCGTAGATCTCGCCTTCCGACAGCGGATTGACGTTCGTGACGATTTTTTCCGGATAGCGCCGCACGCCGTCGACGTCGACCTTGCCGATCGTGAAC
Source organism: Burkholderia sp. SRS-25 (assembly GCF_004343765.1). Taxonomy (NCBI): domain Bacteria; kingdom Pseudomonadati; phylum Pseudomonadota; class Betaproteobacteria; order Burkholderiales; family Burkholderiaceae; genus Burkholderia; species Burkholderia sp. SRS-25. The sequence continues at coordinate 148,021 of NZ_PTXM01000006.1, read as the reverse complement.
GTCGGGCCGCTGTCGAACGTGACCGCGAGCATTGCGCGCTGCGTGAGCGGGTCGATGCGCGCTTCGGACGACGCGATCTTCCCGCCGAGATAGCGGTGCGATTGCAGTTGCCTGAGCGCCGCGCCCTTCGCGCCGTCCCAGTCGGACTGCGTGAACGGATCGCCCGGCTTCAGCGAAAACGCGAAACGGGTCGCGGCTTCCTGCTTCGGATCCTCGGTGTCGATGGGCCCCTTGAACGTCAGGTCGACGCTCGACACGATCGTCTGCTTGCCCGGATCGACCGCGATGCGCACGTCGCGCTTGCCGTCACGCGTGCGCACGTCGGTGCGCACGACCGGCGAGAAATAGCCGGCCGTCGCGGTCAGGTCGCGCACCTGCTGCGGCGTGGCGGTCACGAGGAAGTCGAACTGGTCGTCGCTGATGTCGTCGCGCTTCGCGAAGCGCGCGATATCGAGATGCGACTTGAGCAGCTTGCGAATCGAGCGCGGCGCGTCGATGTCGACGTCGTACTTCGCGTGGGCCGGCAGCGCGAAGCACGCGGCAAGGCAACCCGCGAGGGTCACCCGCGCGGCGCGAGCCGCGGCGCCGGCACGATTGCGCTCCACGCGCGGGCCCGCGTCATGTGCCGTGTGTGCTTGCTGGTTCGACTGCCCCGCCAAATATGACCTCGCCCTCGGTTGTCACGGTTATATGGACAAACCCTGTATTTGACCACAGGGTGCCGGCACCAAAGCTTAATGTTTGTAAACCACCTGGACCACAGCGCCATGCGTGACGGTGCGCTTCCGGGCGCCGGCCCCATGCCGGCCCGCGGATTCGACGCGCGATTGACGCCGGCCGTTCCCGCGATGCGGTAAAATCCCGCCATCGTGAATCCGGCGCATCGTGCGCCGCCCGAAACGGAAAACCCAGCCATGCCGTACCAGTCCGATGTCACGCAGTTCCTGAACCAGCTCAAGCAGCAGAAGCCGACGCTCGAGGAAGAGCAGCGCAAGGGCCGCTCCCTGCTGTGGGACAAGCAGCCGATCGACCTCGAAGAGCGCGCCGAGCAGCAGGAATCGCGCGTGAAGCAAACGTCGTACGTCTACTACCAGAACTTCTGACGACGTGAGCGCCGCCGACGAGGCCAGCGCCGCCCGGCAGGACGACGCGATCGCCGCGCCCGCGGGCGCCGATTCGACGCCCGACACGGTCGACGGTGTCGCGGCATTCGCGCGCCTGTACGGCGAGCCGCTCTTCAAGCTGCCGCAGGATCTCTACATCCCGCCCGATGCGCTCGAGGTCTTCCTCGAGACCTTCGAAGGTCCGCTCGACCTGCTGCTCTACCTGATCCGCAAGCAGAACTTCAACGTGCTCGACATCCCGATGGCGCAGGTCACCGCGCAATATCTGGGTTATGTCGACCAGATCCGCACGTCGAACCTCGAGCTCGCGGCCGAGTACCTGCTGATGGCCGCGATGCTGATCGAGATCAAGTCGCGGATGCTGCTGCCGGTCAAGAAGGCCGATACCGGCGAGGAAGCCGAGGATCCGCGCGCCGAACTCGTGCGCCGCCTGCTCGAATACGAGCAGATGAAGCTCGCCGCGCAGCGGCTCGACCAGTTGCCGCAACTCGGCCGCGACTTCCTGCGCGCCGAGGTCTACATCGAGCAGAGCGTCACCCCGCGCTTCCCCGACGTGAATTCGGACGACCTGCGCGCCGCCTGGGCCGACGTGCTCAAGCGCGCGAAACTCGTCCAGCACCACAAGATCTCCCGCGAGGAGCTGTCGGTGCGCGAGCACATGAGCCTGATCCTGCGCCGGCTGCAGAATGCGCGCTTCATGGAGTTCGCCGAGCTGTTCGACACGTCGCGCGGCGTGCCGGTCGTCGTCGTGAATTTCATCGCGATGCTCGAACTCGCGCGCGAGTCGCTCCTCGAGATCACGCAGGCCGAACCGTTCGCGCCCATCTACGTGCGTCTCGCGTACCTGCCCGCGTAACACCCTCGGCCGCCCTTCCCGTTCTCCCGATTCATCCCGGCACGCTCGCCGCTACGCCGCGGCCCGGCGCGGCCGCGCACGTGGTTGCCGGCACGCCCGATTAAAAAGTGAACGATCGTTCTTTTTTCGATGCGTTTGGCAGCCAAATCCTCTACAATCCGCCGACGCCCGATGCGCCGCCCGCGCGCCGGCGTTCTCCGCTTCGACCCCGACGCCGCTGCTGCGGCGCCAACGCGCGCCAGCGCGAGGAACCCGCTACCCGATCATGAAAGTCATCAGCTCGATCCATGAACTGCGCGACCAGCTGCGCGGACAGAACCGCACGGCGTTCGTGCCGACGATGGGCAACCTGCACGAAGGGCACCTGTCGCTGATGCGCCTTGCGCGCCAGCACGGCGACCCGGTCGTGGCGAGCATCTTCGTCAACCGGCTGCAATTCGGCCCGAACGAGGATTTCGACAAGTATCCGCGCACGCTCCAGGACGATATCGAGAAGCTGCAGAAGGAAAACGTCTACGTGCTGTTCGCGCCGACCGAGCGCGACATGTACCCGGAACCGCAGGAATACCGCGTGCTGCCGCCGGACGATCTCGGCGGGATCCTCGAAGGGGAATTCCGGCCCGGCTTCTTCACCGGCGTGTGCACGGTCGTGGCGAAGCTGATGGCCTGCGTGCAGCCGCGCGTGGCCGTGTTCGGCAAGAAGGACTACCAGCAGCTGATGATCGTGCGCCGCATGTGCCAGCAGCTCGCGCTGCCGGTCGACATCATCGCCGCCGAAACCGTGCGCGACGAGGACGGCCTCGCGCTGTCGTCACGCAATCGCTACCTGTCGGCCGACGAGCGCAGTGAAGCGCCCGAACTCGCGAAAACGCTGCAGCGCATCCGCGAAAGCGTGCTCGGCGGCGAGCGCGACCTCGGCAAGCTCGAGGAAATGGCCCAAACGCATCTGGCCGGCCGCGGCTGGGCGCCCGACTACATCTCGATCCGCCGCCGCGCGAACCTGATCGCGCCGGACGCGGCCCAGCTCGAAGCGGGTGAACCGCTCGTCGTCGTCGCGGCCGCGAAGCTCGGCGCGACGCGCCTCATCGACAACCTGGAAATCTGACGGGCCGCCCCGCCCGCGCCTCTCACGCATCACGGAGACACCATGCAGCGCCACATGCTCAAATCGAAGATCCACCGTGCGGCCGTCACGCACTGCGAGCTGCACTACGAAGGCTCGTGCGCGATCGACGAAGACCTGCTCGAAGCGTCGGGCATCATCGAGAACGAACGGATCGACATCTGGAACATCAACAACGGCGAGCGCTTCTCGACGTACGCGATCAAGGGTGAGCGCGGCAGCGGGATGATCTCGCTGAACGGCTCGGCCGCGCGCCGCGCGCAACTCGGCGACCTCGTGATCATCGCAGCCTTCGCGATGGTCGACGAAGCCGAGCTGCAGGCCGGCTGGAAGCCGAAGCTCGTGTTCATCGACGACGGCAACAAGATCAAGGGCCACCGCGATCACGTGCCGACGCAGAACTGGACCTGACCACCTGCCCGCGTGCCGTCGCGCGCGGGAGCGGCGGTGCCCGTTGTGGTCGAAGGGCCGGATGGCGTACTCGACGCCATCCGGCCCTTTCTCATTTCATCGCGCGCCGCCCCGGCGGCGGCCGCGCGATCAGGACGCCTTGGCGGCCTTCTCCGTCTTCTCTGCCTTCGGCGCCCGGCGCTCGGCCCATTCGACGATCGGCCGCCACTGTTCGAGATCCTTCTCGACGCGGCTCTTCGCGACGTCCCACAGCGTCAGGCCGTGCGCGGCGATCTGCACGTAGTTCTGCGTGTCGCGCACGTAGCCGAGCACCGGCAGGCCGAGCCCTTCGACGAACCGGTGAAGCTGGTCGGACGAGCGCGTGCGCGCATCGACCCGCATCCCGACGATCCCGACCTCGACGCTGCCCTTGCGCACGGCCTTCTCGCCGGCGAGGCGCTCCAGAAACTGCTGCGTGGCCAGGATATCGAACATCGACGGCTGCAGCGGCACGATCACCTTGTCGGCCAGTTGCAGCGCGACGTTGAGCCGGTTGCCATGCAGGCCGGCCGGCGTATCGATCACCGCATATTCGAGGCCGCGCGGCGGCTTCGTCGGCGCGTCCGGGTCGAGTTCCCATGCCTCGATCGGCGGCAATCCGGCCGGCCGCAGGTCGAGCCACGCATGCGCGGACTGCTGCCGGTCCAGGTCGGCGAGCGCGACCCACGCGCCCTGCGCCGCGAAATAGCCGGCAAGATTGGTGGACAGCGTGCTCTTCCCCACGCCGCCCTTCGGATTCGCCACCACGATCACCGTCATGAATTCCCCCGAAAAAGCCGCGCGGCGCCCGCCGCATGGCAGGCGCCGCTCGATTGCGGATACAGGGAGCGATGATATCGGCAAACGGGGTGTCACCGGAACGGGTGGCGCCGCTCCGCGTACGCTTGCTTACCCCTTACGCACGCTGAACCGCGGCCTCCCGGGCGCCGAGCGCGAACGCGCCGCCGCCAAGCAGCGCCTGCACGGCGAGCGTGACGGCCCAGAACGCCGGATATTCCCAGCCGCCGTGCGGCGACGCGAAGCTCCAGCCGTTCGGCAGATGCGTAGCGGTTGCGCCGAGCATGAACGGCAGCAGCACGAGTGCGGCGACGCGCACACGGAAGCCCGCAAGCAGCGCGAGGCCACCGGCCAGCTCGACGAACGTCGTCAGGTACGCGAGCCAGCCCGGCAGGCCGATCGACGCAAAGAACTGCGCGGTGCCGGGCAGCGTGAAGACGAACACCTTCTGCGCGACGTGCGCGAGGTACAGCACGCCGAGCGCGACGCGCAGCAGGGTCGCGGCGAAATCGTTGAGGCGATTGGGGTTCATGGCGAATTCCTTCGTGAGTGGTGTGAATGACTTGCACTCTATTCGAATCAATTCGCCCGATAAACGCGCGAATTCGCTTTAACTGATTCCAATACGGAATTAATAGGGGCGTAAAAAGGGGCATGACCGATCATGCCCCGCAACGTGCTTCAGTAACCGCTCTTGCCTTGCGTGGCGTCGCCGGAACCGGACTGGCTGCTGCCCGGTACGTACGAATCGCACGCGTGCGCAACCGCCGACACGCCCAGCAGCGCCGCGAGCAGCACGCTCCACCCCCATCGAGCCTTCATCGTCTCACTCCTCCAGGCGGACCTCCGCCCCTCTGTGTTGTACGCGATCCGACGGAAAAAGCGAGGACGGTCCAATCCCCGTCAACGAAACTCGGCGTACAGCGCGTCGAGGTCGAGATGGTTGGCGAACGTGTCGGCCAGCCGTTCGAGCGATGCCTCGCGCAGCGCCGGATAGTCGATGCGCTCCGCGCCGTCGAGCCCTGCCCACGCAAGCAGCGCCGTGCAGGCGTCGGGCGAGTCGAACAGCCCGTGCACGTAGGTCGCGAGCATCTGGCCGTCGTCGGACACCGCGCCGTCGGGGCGTGTGCCGTCCTGCGCGGCGTCGGCCGCCAGCGCCAGCGCGGGCGACGCGAGCGCAGGCCCGTGCGTATCGCCCATGTGGATCTCGTAGCCGCGCACGGCAGCCCCGCCCGGCAGCGCGAGATGCCCTGTCACGTTCTTCAGCGTCTTGTCGGGCCGCAGCGTCGTGTCGAAGTCGAGCAGGCCGAGCCCCGGCACGCTGCCGGGCGCCCCTTCGAGGCCGAGCGGATCGTCGAGCGTGCGGCCGAGCATCTGCATCCCGCCGCAGATGCCGATCACCTTGCCGCCGTAGCGCAGGTGGCGACGGATCAGCGTGTCCCAGCCCGCGTCGCGCAGCCACGCGAGGTCACGCTGCACGCTCTTCGAACCGGGCAGGATCAGCAGGTCGGCGTCGGGCACGGGGCCGCTCTTCCAGTACGTGAATTCGACCTGCGGATGCGCACGCAGCGGATCGAAATCGGTGTGGTTGCTGATGCGCGGCAGCGCCGGCACGACCACGCGCAGCACGCCGGCATCGCCCCGTGCGGCGGCGCTGCGTGCCTGTGCGGGCAGCATGTCCTCGGCGTCGAGCAGCAGCCCGTGCAGGTACGGCAGCACGCCGAACACGGGCTTGCCCGTCTGCGCGCGCAGCCAGTCGAGCCCCGGTTCGAGCAGCTTGAAGTCCCCGCGAAAGCGGTTGATCACGAAACCGCGCACGCGTGCGCGCTCGCTGTCCGACAGGCACGCGAGCGTGCCGACCAAGTGCGCGAACACGCCGCCGCGGTCGATGTCGGCGACGAGCACGACCGGGCAATCGACGCGTTCGGCAAACCCCATGTTCGCGATGTCGCCGTCGCGCAGGTTGATCTCGGCCGGGCTGCCGGCGCCTTCGACGATCACCGTGTCGTAGCCGGCGCGCAGGCGCGCATACGACTCGAGCACCGCGTCGAACGCGACCGGCTTGTAGTCGTGATACGCACGCGCATTGAGGTTCATGCGCGCCTTGCCGTGAATGATCACCTGCGCGCCGCGGTCGCTCGTCGGCTTCAGCAGCACGGGGTTGAAATCCGTATGCGCCGCGACGCCCGCGGCCAAGGCCTGTAGCGCCTGTGCGCGGCCGATCTCGCCGCCGTCGGCCGTCACCGCGCTGTTGAGCGCCATGTTCTGCGGCTTGAACGGCGCAACGCGCGCGCCGGCGCGGCGCGCCAGCCGGCACAGGCCGGCAACCAGCGTGCTCTTGCCGGCATCGGACGTCGTGCCCTGGATCATCAGCGTGCCGCGCGGCAGCGGCTCGGGTGCATTCATCGTGTAGAGGTCGTCGCGAAGCAAAGGCCGCATTATCCCCCGCGCCGCCATGCCCGCGCCGTTACAATCACGCGATGATTCCGCACGACCTCACCTTCGTCCTCGGCGGCGCGCGCTCGGGCAAGAGCGCACATGCCGAGCGGCTCGCCGCCGACAGCGGCCTCCCCGTCACCTACATCGCGACCGCGACCGCCGCCGATGCCGAATTCGCGCAGCGCATCGCGCACCATCGCGCGCGCCGGCCGGCCGACTGGGGTTTCGCCGATGCCCCCGTCGACCTCGCCGGCACGCTCGCGCGGCTCGACGATCCGCACGCGTGCCTGCTCGTCGACTGCCTGACGCTGTGGCTCACGAACCTGCTGTGCCCCGCCGACGGCGAACCGCTCGACGATGCGCAGTACGCAGTGCAGGTCGACCGGCTCGAGCACGCGTTGCGCGGCGCGCGCGCAAAGGTGATCGTCGTCAGCAACGAGATCGGGCTCGGCGTCGTGCCGCTTGGGTCGGTCACGCGGCGCTATGTCGACGAACTCGGGCGCCTGAACCAGCGCGTCGCCGCGCTGGCGACGCGCGTGACGCTGCTCGTCGCCGGGCTGCCGCTCGAACTCAAGACGGGAGCCCCGTCATGCTGATGCTGTCGCTGCCCGTCGTCGCGATGTTCGCGGTCGCGGCCGTGATCATCGACCGCGCGATCGGCGAACCGGCCGGCTGGCACCCGCTCGTCGCATTCGGCCGCCTCGCCGCGCGCATCGAAGGCGCGCTGAACACGGGCCGGCGCGGCCGCGTGGTCGGCGTCGCCGCGTGGGTCGCGGCGGTCGTGCCGCCGGTCGCCATCGCGGCATGGCTCACGACCGCGCTGCCGTGGCCGCTCGCAGCCGCGCTGCACATCGCGCTGTTGTGGTTCGCGCTCGGCGCGAAAAGCCTTGCCGACCACGTCGCGCCGATCGCTGCCGCCTTGCTGCGGCATGACCTCGGCGCCGCCCGCGCGCTGACCGCGCGCATCGTGTCGCGCGACACGAGCGACGCGGACGAAGGCGCGCTGTCGCGCGCGGCCGTCGAATCCGCACTCGAGAACGGCAACGACGCGATCTTCGGTGCGCTGTTCTGGTTCGTCGTCGCGGGCGGCCCCGGCGCGCTGCTGTTCCGGCTCGCGAACACGCTCGATGCGATGTGGGGCTACCGCACGCCACGCTTCCTGACCTTCGGCTGGGCCGCCGCGCGCCTCGACGACGCGTTGAACTGGATTCCCGCGCGCCTCACGGCTGCGAGCTACGCGCTGCTCGGCGACACGGCTGCCGCATGGCGCTGCTGGCGCACGCAGGCGCGCCACTGGGACAGCCCGAACGCAGGCCCGGTGATGGCCGCCGGTGCCGGCAGCCTGAACGTGCAGCTCGGCGGCCCGGCCGTCTATCACGGCGCGATCGAGGATCGTCCAGCGCTCGGCACCGGCGCCGCGGCAACCGCCGTCCACATCGTCGCCGCACTGTCGCTCGTCACGCGCACGCTCGCCCTGTGGCTCGCGCTGCTGGTCGCGAGCGGCGCACTCGCCATGGCCACCCATCATGTCTGACACCCGCATCGCACACGGCGGCAACCTGCATGAAGCCGCGCGCCGCCACGGCATTCCGTACGACACGTGGCTCGACCTGTCGACCGGCATCAATCCGGTCGGCTATCCGGTCCCGCCCGTCCCGGCCGACGCGTGGCGTCGGCTGCCCGACGACGGCGACGGCCTCGCGGCCTGCGCCGCGCAGTACTACCACGCGCCCGATCCTGCATACGTGCTGCCGGTTGCCGGCAGCCAGGCTGCCATCCGCGCATTGCCCGCGTTGCTGCCGGCCGGCGACGCCGGCGTCGCGGCGCTCGCGTACGGCGAATACGCGCCCGCCTTTGCGCGCCACGGCCATCGCGTCGTCGCGCTCGACATCGACGCGGATACGCTGCCTGTAACGCTGCGTCACGTCATCGTCGGGAATCCGAATAATCCGACCGCCGAATTCGTGCCGGCCGAGCGCCTGCTCGCCTGGCACGCGCAACTGGCGGCGCGCGGCGGCACGCTGATCGTCGACGAGGCGTTCGCCGATACGGGCGCGACACGGTCGCTTGCGCCTCACGTCGATCGCCCCGGACTCGTCGTGCTGCGTTCGGTCGGCAAGTTCTTCGGGCTCGCCGGCATCCGCGCAGGCTTCGTGCTCGCATGTCCTGACCAGATCGTTGCGCTGCGCGACATGCTCGGCGCGTGGACGGTCGGCGGCCCGGCCCGCCACGCGGTCGCCGCGGCGTTCATCGATCGCGCATGGCAGGCCGCCGCCCGCGAACGGCTCGCGGCCGACGGCGAGCGGCTGGCCGCCTTGCTGCGCGCGCACGGCTTCGCGGTTCGCGCGACGCCGCTCTTCAGCTGGACCGACGACCCGCGCGCTGCGGCACTGCATGCGGCACTCGCGGCATGCGGGGTCTGGACGCGGCACTTCCCGATACCGTCGAGCGTACGCATCGGCCTGCCGGGGAGCGAAGTGGAATGGCAGCGCCTCGGCGACGCGCTCGCGCGCTGCGTGCCGACGCTGCAACGGGAATCCGCATGAATCCACGCATGCTTCGCCGGCTCGCGCCAGTCGCGCAACTGGCCGCGCTCGCTTACGCACCACTCGTCCACGCCAATGTCTCGACGCGCGACGACGCCGGCAACGCAGTCACGCTGCCGGCGCCCGCGCAGCGCGTGATCAGCCTCGCGCCGCACGCGACCGAACTCGTCTACGCGGCCGGCGGCGGCGCAAAGCTCGTCGGCACCGTCACGTACAGCGACTATCCGCCCGCCGCGCAAGCGATACCGCGTGTCGGCGACAACAAGGCGCTCGATCTCGAGCGGATCGCCGCGCTGAAGCCCGACCTGATCGTCGTCTGGCGGCACGGCAACGCCGAGCGGCAGACCGACGCGCTGCGCGCGCTGCACATCCCGCTGTTCTTCAGCGAACCGAAGCATCTCGACGACGTCGCGTCGTCGCTGCGCCGGCTCGGCACGCTGCTCGGCACGCAACCGGCTGCCGATGCGGCCGCGGCCGCCTATACGCGCGACATCGCGGCGCTGCGCACGCGTTACTCGGCGCGAGCGCCCGTCACGATGTTCTTCCAGGTCTGGGATCGGCCGCTGATGACGCTCAATGGTGCGCACCTGCTCAACGACGTGATCGAGCTGTGCGGCGGCCGCAACGTGTTCGCGTCGCTCAAGCCGCTCGTGCCGACCGTCACCGACGAGGCCGTGCTCGCGGCGAATCCGGAGGCGATCGTGACGACCAGTGCCGGTACGACGCGCTCCGACGAACCGCTGCCGAGCCTGGTGCGCTGGCGCACGTGGCCCGCACTGACGGCCGTGGCACGCAACAACCTGTTCGCGATCGACGGCGATCTGCTGACACGGCCGTCGCCGCGGATCGCGCAGGGCGCGGCCGCGCTGTGCGAGGATCTCGATGCCGCGCGTGCGCGGCAGCCACGCTGATTTCCGGCCACTTGCGCGTTCATCGCGTGCCGGACGCCTGAGACGAATCGACCGCGCGCTGCATCGTTCGCACGCAGTGGCCAACGCGCCTATTCGTCCCAGTGCATCACTTCCCACGTTCGCGTGGCAGCATCCGCGCGCAGCCAGACGACACCCCCTGTCGGTACGGGTCGCGACAGCAATGTATCGAGCGGCACGCGCAATACATGCGATGCAAACGCACGGATCACGCCTGCATGCGTGACGGCCCACTGCGGCCGGTCGAACTGCACCACTGCGTCGACCCGACCCACGACCCGCGCGGCAAACCGCGCAACGCTTTCGCCGCCATGCGCACACGCATGCATCAGGTCGGCCGCCCACGCATCGAGCGCCGCGCGATCGATATCGTCCCAGCGCCGCATTTCCCATGCGCCGAAATCCATTTCCTGCCAGTCCGCGTCGCGCCGCAGCGGCACGTCGCATGTCTGCGCGAGCCGTTCGGCAACCGACGCGCAGCGCGTCAGCGGGCTCGTCCAGATCTGTTCGGGAAGAGGCGCGCGGAGTGCCGACAGATGCGCGCGCACGGCCTGCGCGCCGGCGTCGGCAGATGCAGCGAGCGGCACGTCGCTGCCTCCATAGCAGATGCCCGGCTCGATGCCGACGGCCGGATGACGGATCAGGACGACGTCCATCCGAGCACCACGAGATAGATCGCCAGTTCGCACAGTTGCTGCGTGAAGCCGAGACAGTCGCCCGTATAGCCGCCGATCCGCTTCACGAAGTAGCGGGCGGCCCACGCGCGCACGAGCACGAGCGCAACGCATGCGGCGACGCCCATGCGCCAGTCGGGCCAGAACAGCCAGGGCAATCCGAACAGTGCCGCGACGCACGCCGCGCGTGCGCCCATCCGTTGCGCGACCGGCTTCGCCTTGCCTTCCGGCCGCACGTAGTCGAGCGTCATCAGCAGGCTCACAGCCACCGCTCGGCTCGCGGCGTGCGCGGCGATCATGGTCCACGCGGCGCGCAACGGCAGCATGGACGCGAGCGCCTGCCATTTCACGCCGAGCGAGATCACGAGCGCGACCGCACCGAACGTACCGATCCGCGAGTCGTGCATGATGCGCAGCACGTCGTCGCGCGTGTAGCCGCCGCCGAACGCATCGCAGCTGTCGGCCAGGCCGTCCTCGTGAAAGGCGCCCGTGGCGAGCAGCGTCGCGGCCATCGACAACCCGACCGCAATTGACGGGGGCAGCACGCGCAGCGCGGCGAGATAGACAAGCGCGCCCCACGCGCCGACGCATGCGCCGACGAGCGGGAAATAGCGCGCGGCCTGGTCGAGATCGCCGGCCGCGTAGCCGATCGAGCGCGGCACGGGCACACGCGTGAAATAGCCGAGCGCGACGAAGAAGTAACGCAGTTCGGCACGCACGCCGCGCGCGCGATCAGGCGTCACGATTGTCGACGCCGGCGGATTCGAAGCTCGCCATCTCCGTGAGGAATGCGGCTGCCGCACGCACGAGCGGCAGCGCGAGCGCGGCGCCCGTGCCTTCGCCGAGCCGCAGGTCGAGCGCGAGCAGCGGCTTCGCGCCGAAATGCTCGAGCATGCGCCGGTGCCCGGCCTCGTGCGACGCATGCGAGAACACGCAGTAGTCGCGCACGCCGGGCGCGATGCGCTCGGCAACCAGCAGCGCGGCCGTCGCGATGAAGCCGTCGACGAGGATCGTCATCCGCTCGCTCGCGGCCGCGAGATACGCGCCCGTCATCATCGCGATCTCGAAGCCGCCGAACGTCGCGAGCACGTCGAGCGGCGCAATCGCGTGCGAGTGCTTGACGAGCGCACGGCCGAGCACCGCGCGCTTGTGCGCGAGGCCCTGGTCGTCGAGGCCCGTGCCGCGCCCGACGCACGCGTCGATCGGCACGCTGAGCAGGCGGCTCATCAGGCACGCAGCCGACGACGTGTTCGCGATTCCCATCTCACCGAAACCGATCACGTTCGTGCCGAGCGACGCATGCAGGCGCACGCGTGCCGCGCCCGCCGCGAGCGCCGTCATCGCCTCGTCGCGCGTCATCGCCGGCTCCGCCGCGAAGTTGCGCGTGCCGCGCGCGACCGGCAGCGACACCAGCCGGTCGGACAGCGGCAGCGGCGACGCAACACCCGCATCGACGATCTCGAGCGTACTCTGCGCGACGCCGGAGAATGCGTTGATCGCCGCGCCGCCCGCGAGGAAGTTCGCGACCATCTGTGCGGTCACCGCTTGCGGATAAGGACTCACGCCCTCGGCGGCAATCCCGTGATCGCCGGCAAACACGATCATCACGGGACGCTGCACGACCGGCCGCTCGGTATGCTGGATCAGGCCGATCTGCAACGCGATCGCCTCGAGCTGGCCGAGGCTGCCGGGCGGCTTGGTCTTGTGGTCGATCACGTGCTGCAGGCGCTTGCGCAGCACCTCGTCGAGCGGCGCGATCGCGGGCGGGAAGTGGGTCGGGGTCGTCATCAGGAAACCGTGTCGTTGGCGCGGCATGCGCCGCGCATCGGAAAAGGAAAGATCATTGTCGCTCGGGCCACGCCGGCAGCAGCGCATCGCGGCCGTTCTCGCGGATCAGCACGAGCGGATAGCCGAACGCGTCACTCGCGCGCTCGGGCGTCAGCACGTCGTGCACGGGGCCGGCCCATGCATGGCCGCGGCCGTCGAGCAGCAGTGCGTGCGTCGCGAAACGCCGTGCGAGATTCAGATCATGGCACGAGAACAACACCGTGCGCGGGCCTGCGTCGAGCCAGGCGGCCAGTGCGGTCAGGCAATCGATCTGATGATGCAGGTCGAGATGCGCGAGCGGCTCGTCGAGCAGCATCAGCGGCGCATCCTGGCACAGCGTCGCGGCGAGCGCGACGCGTTGCCGCTCGCCGCCCGACAGCGACAGCACGTCGCGCGACGCCAGCGCGGCGAGGTCGAACGTCGCCAGCGCGTCATGCGCGGCCGCGCGATCGCCGTCACGCTCCCAGCCCCAACCACCGAGATACGGAAAACGGTTGAGCAGCACCGTGTCGAACACGGTCGCGCTGAATGCGTCATGCAGTTGCTGCGGCATCAGCGCGCGGCGCGGCGCGAGCTGCTCAGGTGGCCATGCGGCAAGCGGCCGCCCATCGATCTCGACGTGTCCGCCGGCCGGCGGCTGCAGCCCCGCGAGTGTCGCGAGCAGCGTCGTCTTGCCCGCGCCGTTCGGCCCGGCGACGCACCAGATCTCGCCGGGACGAAACCCCTGGGTGAAGCCGTCGAGCAGCGTACGCGCGCCGGCCTTCAGCGTCAGGCCGACGGCCGCGCAGCTCATGTCGCCGGCCGTGGCGTGCAGTGCGGCCCTCGTCATCGCATCGGCCTCCTCAACAACATCCACAGGAACACCGGCACGCCGATCAACGCGGTCATCACGCCGACCGGCAGTTGCGCGGGCGCGATCACGGTGCGTGCGAGCAGGTCGGCCGCCATCACGCCGCCGCCGCCCGCGAGCATCGCGGCGGGCAGCAGCATTCGCTGGTCGTTGCCGAAGGCGAGCCGCAGCGCATGCGGCGCGACGAGGCCGACGAAGCCGATCGTGCCGGCCGTCGTCACCGCGGCTGCGGCGGCCAGCGACGCGACGAGATAGATCCGCACGCGTACGCGCGCAACGGGGACGCCGAGCGCGAACGCGGTCGCGTCGCCGCGCAGCAGCACGTTCAGTTGCGGCGCGGCCGGCAGAGCGACGCAGGCGGCCAGCAACAGCGCCCCCCACGCGAACCACGGCGCGGTCACGCCGTTGAGGTCGCCGGTCAGCCAGAAGATGATCCCGCGCAGCCGTGCGTCGGGCGCGAGCGAAAGCAGCAGCGTGACGAGTGCGCCCCACCCCGCCGCGATCACGACACCGGTGAGCAGCAACCGCGGCGACGCATCGCGCGACTCGCCACGCCCCAATTCGCGGCGCGCGAGACCGAGCACGAGCGCGACCGACACGAGCGAGCCGGCGAACGCCGACGCATCGACGAGCCACCACGCGCCGCCCGCGATCATCGCGACGAGCGCGAAGCCGGCCGCGCCACCCGACACGCCCAGCACGTACGGCTCCGCGAGCGGATTGCGCAACAGTACCTGCAGCAGTGCGCCGGCCAGCGCGAGCAGCGCGCCGCATGCGAAGCCGGCGAGTGCGCGCGGCAGGCGCAGCGTGCGGACGATATCGGCAAACAGCGCGTCGCCGCCATGCGGCACGAGCGACGCGAGCGCCTGCCATGGCGACATCGGCACGCTGCCGATCGACAGCGATGCGACGAACAGCAGCGCAACCATGGCGGCCAGCCCGGCCCAGATCGCGGCAGCGCGTGCGGCGCTCATGCCGCGCACGGCGCCGCACACCACGTGCGGCGCACCCGCTTGCGGGCGCCGGCCGGTCGTAACCTGAACGCCGCGCGGACGATTGGGGTCAGCATCGAAGAAGATTCCGTGAAGCATGGCGCGCCCCGCCTCCCCGCGGGCCGCGCGTCACGAAGCCCGTACGGGCTCCCCGTCTCGGCCGGTATCCGGGCTGGCGGCGGTCCGGCTCGCCTTCCCGCGCGATGACGCGCAGTGGCCCGCGTTCGCATGCAGGACTTGCACACGAAACGCGCCCGAGCCGGCCTGCGTCACGAGACGCGGCCGCTTACCGTTGCGGGGGCAGCGCAGGTTGGCGAGCGTCTGGCGCCCGCGCCCTGCTTCCCGTTTAACCGCGCGATCCACGCGCGAGCACCGAGGCGGCGCCAGTTTAGGAGCGGGTCGCGCGAGCGTCAAGGAAGCGTCCGGACACGCACGGGAAGCGCCGATTCGCGGCAAGAAGCAGGGGTGTTACGACTGGAAACGTTACAGATGTCGGATTGCGCGTTATTCCGCGCTAAAATGCTGGGTCTTTAGAGGACGCAGCAAATGCTCAACGAACTCGAAACCCTATCTCAAAATATTGGCCGTCTGATTTCGCTGAACAAGCGCTATCACTCGGAACGGCTCGCGCTCGAGGAGCAGGTCGCGCAATTGCGCGCGGATGCGGACGCTGTCCGCGCGGAACTCGCGCAACTGCGCGATGAACGCAATGCACTTGCGGCCGAGCGTGACACGCTGTCGGCAAAGATCGACGACGCCCAGGTGAAACTGAACGCGATTCTCGAAAAGCTGCCGCGCTCGAAAAGTGCGGAGCAAGCCGACAACCAGCTCGACCTGCTGGATGCGCAGGCGCGTACGGATGGCGATGACGCGGCCAGCCACGGAGAACATGCATGAGCACCAAGCAGATCGAAGTCTCGATTCTCGGTCAGGCCTATCGGCTCGCCTGTTCGGCCGAGACCGAAGCGGCGCTGCTCGAAGCGGTCGCGCGCGTCGACGCCGAAATGTCGAAAATCCGCTCGAACAGCTCGGTACGCGGCACCGATCGCATCGCTGTGATGGCGGCGCTGTCGCTCGCGTCCGAATTGCTGCGGCTGCAAACGAGCGTGCGGCACGGTGAAGCATTTCCGGCGGAAGAAATCCGTCGTACAATGCACCAGATGAACGAACAGCTCGGCGCGGTGCTCGCACAGCACGAGACGCAGTAACGTTTTAATCGATGCGTCGATTCCCCTTGATCTCGGCGATCAACGGTGGTCAAATTGGCGCATCGAAGCACAGTTCAGTCAGCTTCCCTGCCTGGTTCGCCAAGGTCATATATTCCTTGAACCAATGCCATGTGCACGGTTGCGGAAATTTGTAGCACGGGCGCGCGCGTCACTCTGTCTGATGTACCCGAAGTGCTGCTAACTGCGACCAATTCTGAACCTCAGGTTCAGGATGCCGGCCTAGCGGCCAAGGCGGGGGCCTATCCAACGGCATCGGGCGAAGCCCGGTGCCGTTTTCTTTTGTAGCAGCCTCTTTCTGCGTCGATCACGATCCATGCAATACTGGCTGATGAAGTCCGAACCGGACGAAGCAAGCATCGACGATCTCGCCAACGCACCGCAGCGCTCGCTGCCGTGGACCGGCGTGCGCAACTATCAGGCGCGCAATTTCATGCGCGACACGATGAAGATCGGCGACGGCGTGCTGTTCTATCACTCGAGCTGCCCCGAACCGGGCATCGCGGGGCTCGCCGAAGTGTCGTCGACGCCCTACCCCGACCCCACGCAGTTCGACCCGAAAAGCCCCTATTACGACCCGAAGTCGACTCAGGAAGCACCGCGCTGGCTGCTCGTCGACGTTCGCTACGTGAAAAAATCGCGGCTCGTGCCGCTTGCGGCGCTGCGCGAACACGACGAACTCGCCGACATGCGCGTACTCGCGCGCGGCAACCGGCTGTCGATCACGCCGGTCACGCGCGCCGAATGGCGCTTCATCACCGAGAAGCTGATGAAGTAGGCGCACGCCAAAGGTCAAATCTGGTCAGTACGCGCTGCCGCAACGGAACTCGCGGCACTTTCGCGCGGCCTAAGCAACCGCTGTCGGCCGATCAGGCCGGCTGTCGTTTTTTTCGTCGCGCGGTACGCCCGCGTCGTGCACGCGCGATCCGCGTGCACGCCCTCGCACAAGGAGTCCAACAATGACCAAGAAATCCGCACTCGCGCTGTCGCTCGCCCTTGCCGCCGCCGTTCCCGTCGCGCTGACGCTCGCATCGCCCGCCGCGCACGCGCAAACCGCGAACCCGCATTTTCCGGAGCCGGCAGGCGTGCTGTCGCTGTCGTCGCAAGCCAGCGCCGACGTGCCGCAGGACATCATCCACATCACGCTGTTCTACGAGCAGCAGGCCAAGGATCCGGGCAGCCTCACCGCGCAGTTGAACCAGCGCGCCGACGCCGCGCTGTCGCAGGCAAAGGGCGTATCGGGCGTCACCGCCCACACGGGCGCATTCTCCGTGTACCCGAGCACCGATCGCGACGGCAAGATCTCCGCATGGCGTGGCCGCACCGAGGTCGCGCTCGAATCGCGCGATTTCGCTGCAGCGTCGAAGCTTGCAGGCCAGTTGTCGAACCTGATGCAGGTCGCAAACGTCGAATTCTCGCTGTCGCCCGAAGCGCAGCGCGCGGCCGAGCAGAAGCTGACGACGGAGGCGATCAAGTCGTTCCGTGCCCGCGCCGATGAAGCCGCGAAGGCATTCGGTTACAGCAGCTACGCGATCCGCGACGTGAACGTGGGCGGCGGCCGCAACGTGCAGCCGTATCCGCGCATGATGGCGATGGCCGCGGCGCCGATGGACAGCGCGAAGATGAGCGCACCGCTCGCGGTCGAAGGCGGCAAGGCCACCGTGTCGGTCACCGTCAACGGCTCCGTGCAGATGAAGTAACGCGCAGCGCACGGCAGTCCGAAATGAAAAACGCCGGCCCGAGGGCCGGCGTTTTGCGTTTACCTGCATGGTGCCGATGCACGCGCCGATCGCACGTGCATCGGCATTGCATCACGCAGCGGCATTCGCCGCACGGCGGCGATACGCCCAGACCATCAGCGCGACGCCCGCGAGAATCATCGGCAGCGACAGCCACTGCCCCATCGACAGGCCGAGCGCGAGCAGGCCGAGGAAGTCGTCGGGCTCGCGCGCGAACTCGACCGTGAAGCGTGCGAGGCCGTAGCCGATCAGGAACAGCGCGGACACGGCGCCCATCGGCCGCGACTTGCGTGCGAAGAAGAACAGCGCCAAGAACAGCGCGATGCCTTCGAGCGCAATTTCATAGAGCTGCGACGGATGGCGCGGCAGCATCTGGTATTGCATGAACACGTCGGCAAGATGCCACTTCTCGACGAGCTCCGGATGCTTCGGCAACCACGCCGCATCGTCGCGCATCGCGCCCGGGAACAGCATCGCCCACGGTGCGGACGGATCGGTCACGCGGCCCCACAGTTCACCGTTGATGAAGTTGCCGAGCCGCCCGGCCGCGAGCCCCGTCGGCACCATCGGCGCGACGAAGTCGGTGACCTGCAGCCAGTGGCGCTTGCGCTGCCACGCGAACAGCACCATCGCGAGCGTCACGCCGAGGAAGCCGCCGTGAAACGACATGCCGCCCTCCCACACCTTGAACACGTCGAGCGGATGCGAGAAATAGAAATCGGCCTTGTAGAACAGCACATAGCCGAGCCGGCCGCCGAGCACGGTGCCGAGCACGCCGTAGAACATCATGTCGTCGATGTCCTTCGCGGTCCAGCCCTGCGCCGCGACGTGCGGCAACTTCAGGCGGATCCGGCCGACGACGATCGCCGCGATGAAGCCGACGAGATACATGAGCCCGTACCAGCGCACGGCCAGCGGCCCGAGATGGATCGCAACGGGGTCGAAATTCGGGTGAATGATCATGGGTTAGCGAATAAGTTTTCGAATGCGGTACGGCCGTCGCACACGCGCAGCACCGCGCGTTGGACGGCACCGGCGCGTCATCGTTCACGTCACGTGGCGAGGCCCTGCGCGCGCACGACGTCGATGAAGCCGGCCAGCACGGGGCTCACGTCACCGGTGCGCCACACGAGGCCTGTCTCGACGACCGGCGCGTGGTCGGCAAGCGGCCGGTAGACCACGCCGGTGCGCCGCAGGTTACGCAGCGATTGCGGCACCAGTGCGACGCCCATGCCGGCCGACACGAGGCTGACGATCGTCTGCATCTGGATCGCCTCCTGGCCGATGTGCGGCGTTTCCCCCGCCGCGCCGTAGCAGCCCGTAATGATGTCATAAAAGCCGGGCGCCAGACGACGCGGAAAGATCACGAGCGGCAACGCGGCAACCTCCGCGAGACGGACGGGCACGTCTTCCGGCGCATCACTCGCTGCCGCCGGCATCGCCACCACCAGCGGCTCGCGCATGACGGGCAGGTACGACAGCCCGGCCGCGTGGCGCGGCGGCACGGGCGGAATGACGAGCCCCGCGTCGATGCGCCCCGCGACGAGCTCGTCGATCTGCACGTCGCTCGTCGCCTCCGCGAGTTGCAGCCGCACCTGCGGATAGCGCGCGCCGAACGCCCGCAGCAGCGCGGGCAGCAGCCCGTAATCGGCGGTCGACACGAACGCGAGGGACAGCGAGCCGGCCTCGCCGCGCGCAAGCCGTCGCGCCAGCGGCGGCAGCGCATCGGCCGAGGCAAGCAGCCGGCGCACGTCGGGCAGCAGCGCCGCCCCGACCGCCGTCAGCGCCACCGAGCGCTTGGTGCGCGCGAACAGCGCGACGCCGAGCGCATCCTCGAGCGCACGGATCGCCTGGGACAGCGGCGGCTGCGTCATCGACAGGCGCTCAGCCGCGCGGCCGAAATGGCGCTCGTCGGCGACGGTCACGAAATAGCGCCACTGGCGCAGGTCGGGAGTCGGATCGGCCATGCCTCTTTCATTCGCAAAATGACTTAATAAGCGACAAATAATATATTGGACATCCCAATCCGGACACTCCATTCTTGACCGATCCGAACCGGCGCGCCGTTCACCGGCGTTGCCCAGACAACGATGGAGTCCCCCATGGCTTACAACCGTCGCTCGAAGCACATCACGCAGGGCGTGGCCCGCTCGCCGAACCGCTCGATGTATTACGCCCTCGGCTACCAGAAGGACGATTTCGACAAGCCGATGGTCGGCATCGCGAATGGCCATTCGACGATCACGCCGTGCAATTCCGGCCTGCAGCGCCTGTCGGACGCGGCCGTCGCCGCCGTGAAGGCGGCCGATGCGAACCCGCAGATCTTCGGCACGCCGACGATTTCGGACGGCATGTCGATGGGTACCGAAGGCATGAAGTACTCGCTCGTGTCGCGCGAGGTGATCGCCGACTGCATCGAGACCTGCGTGCAGGGGCAATGGATGGATGGCGTGGTCGTCGTCGGCGGCTGCGACAAGAACATGCCGGGCGGGATGATCGCGCTCGCGCGCCTGAACGTGCCGGGCATCTACGTGTACGGCGGCACGATCCGCCCCGGCAACTGGAAAGGCCGGGACCTGACGATCGTGTCG
Source organism: Burkholderia sp. SRS-25 (assembly GCF_004343765.1). NCBI lineage: Bacteria > Pseudomonadati > Pseudomonadota > Betaproteobacteria > Burkholderiales > Burkholderiaceae > Burkholderia > Burkholderia sp. SRS-25. The sequence goes on along the minus strand of NZ_PTXM01000006.1, from coordinate 127,878 downwards.
TCGTTCGAGGCCGTCGGCGAATTCACTGCGGGCCGGATGTCGCAGGAGGATTTCGAAGGTGTCGAGCAGAACGCCTGCCCGACGTCCGGGTCGTGCGGCGGGATGTACACGGCGAACACGATGAGTTCGTCGTTCGAGGCGCTCGGGATGTCGCTGCTGTACTCGTCGACGATGGCGAACCCCGACCAGGAGAAGGTCGATTCGGCGGCCGAATCGGCACGTGTGCTCGTCGAGGCCGTGAAGCGCGATCTCAAGCCGCGCGACATCATCACGAAGGAATCGATCGAGAATGCGGTATCGGTGATCATGGCGACGGGCGGCTCGACCAATGCGGTGCTGCACTATCTCGCGATCGCGCACGCGGCCGAGGTCAACTGGACGATCGAGGACTTCGAGCGCATCCGCAAGCGCGTGCCCGTGATCTGCGACCTGAAGCCGTCGGGGAAGTACGTCGCGACAGACCTCCACCGGGCGGGCGGGATTCCACAGGTGTTGAAGATCCTGCTCGACGCGGGGCTGCTGCACGGCGACTGCATGACGATCACCGGCCGCACGATCGCCGACGAACTGAAAGACGTGCCGAGCGTGCCGCGCGCGGACCAGGACGTGATCTTCCCGATCGACCGCGCGCTGTACAAGGAAGGCCACCTTGCGATCCTGAAGGGCAATCTCGCGGAAGACGGCGCGGTCGCGAAGATCACCGGCCTGAAGAACCCCGTGATCACGGGCCCGGCTCGCGTGTTCGACGACGAGCAGAGCGCGATGGATGCAATCCTCGGCGACCGGATCCGCGCCGGCGACATCCTCGTGCTGCGCTACCTGGGTCCGAAGGGCGGCCCCGGCATGCCGGAAATGCTCGCGCCGACGTCCGCGATCATCGGCAAGGGGCTCGGCGAATCGGTCGGCTTCATCACGGACGGCCGCTTCTCGGGCGGCACCTGGGGGATGGTGGTCGGCCACGTCGCGCCTGAGGCGTTCGTCGGCGGCGCGATCGCGCTCGTGCAGGAAGGCGACTCGATCACGATCGACGCGCATCAACTGCTGCTGCAACTGAACGTCGACGACGCGGAACTCGCGCGCCGCCGCGCTGCATGGCAACAGCCGGCGCCACGCTACACGCGCGGCGTGCTCGCGAAATTCGCGGCACTCGCCCGCCCGGCGAACAAGGGTGCCGTCACGGGTTGATCGCGGCACGTCAAGACATGCGACCCCGATAAACATGGCCGCCGGGGGAAACGCGCAAAACGCGCTTTCCCTTTGCTTCTATAATGCGCGGACCATGTAGCCGGCCGTCCCCGCCGGCGGAGAACCGCATGAAACACTCGATATTGCGCGTCCTGCTCGCCACGCTGCTGATCGGCAGCGGGGCGGCAGCGCGCGCCGACCAGGCCGACGGGCTCGCGCTGGCTCAGCGCAAGAACTGCATGGCCTGCCACGCGATCGGCAAGCCGCTGATGGGCCCGTCGTTCCGCGACATCGCCGGCAAGTATGCGGCGCGCGGCGATGCCGTCGACTACCTTGCCCAATCGATCGTGAAAGGCAGCGTGGGTGTATGGAGCAGCGTGCCGATGCCCGCCAATACGCAACTGACGAACAGCGAAGCCCACACGCTCGCGCAATGGGTGCTGTCGGTGCGCTGAACCGCACGCCCCGGCCGAATGGTCAACTTGCCGGATTCCGCCGACTGGCGGACATGCCCGGCTACCCCGCGCGGTGTCCCGCCGGCGGCTTCACCAGCCCTTACTGGAATCGCACCCCGTTTTTCAGCGAAACGCCGTGTTTAGCTCGAATGGCCGGCGCGGCGGCGTGCGATCTCTTCATCGACCGCGTCGCGAACCCAGTCCATCACCTCGGTTTCGAGTGCCAGCGCCACCTCGCGCGTGATCTGGCCGACCAGCCAGGCCGAATGCTCGTGCAACGCGTCGCGACAGCGGGCTTCGATCGCTTCGCGCCCTTCCCCGGTCAGATAGTTCGTCAGGCGATTGCGCAGGCGCTCGGCGATGTGCTGCGCATCTTCCGGCGTCAGCCCGGCTGCGGCCTGCGCTTCCGGCTGCAGCGCAGCGACTGGTACGACGGCCTCCGGCACGTGCGCTTCACGCGCGTGCCCCACCGCCTCATGCGAGACCGCGGCGAACGCGGGTGGCGGCACATCGTCGCCGACCAGCGACGATCGCAGAGGCGCACTCATTGCGGCTGAATCTTCGGCGACCACATGCTCCGCGGCGCCGGGTTCGGCCGGCGCATCGGTCTCGCCCATCGCTGCCGCTGCAGCCGTCGCCGCGTCGCCCGGCAGTTCGACCGCCGGCACGTGCGGTGTCGGCACGCATTCGACCACGACGGAATCGCGGTCAAGTTCACTTTGACTGGAATCGGCCGGCGCCGCACCTGCGGCGTGCGGCGCGACCACGTCGGTGAGCACCGGAATCGCCGCGCTGGCGGGCGGCTGCGGCGCGCCAGACGCAGGCGAGCGCGCCGGCACCGGCTTGCCCGGCACCAGCACGTCGGTCAGCGTCGGGATCGAGGATGTATCGGCTTCTGTCACGGGAACACTCCGTTGACGGTTGCGGCTAGCTGCCCTGCTTGTAGTTGTTCAGCGCGTAGCCGCGGTCGCGGTAGAACCGGTAGCGGTCGCGGCCCGCGGCCAGCTCGTCCGGCGCATTGCCGACCACTTCGAGCAGGCGCTCGAAGCGGGCGAACTGTGCGGGGACGGCCGCGCCGAGGTTCAGCAGCACGTGGTGATGCGGCGCGCGGTCGAGATCCGCGGCCAGCACGATCGGCGTGCCGGCTGCGTGCTCGCTGTCGACACCGCAATGCGGGATGAAATCGAGCGGCGAGAACGTCCAGAGCCGCTCGTCGAGCGCGCGCAGGCGCGCGGGCTCGGCGAGCACGACGACCGGCTGCCCGGCCAGGTAGGCCTTGCGCAGCAGCCGGCACGCGTACGCGAGCGAATCGCCGACGTTCGAGTGGAAATCGATCCGCGTCATTGCCCGCGCACCCGCAGCGTCGTCAACACCGCCATCACTGGCCGGCGCGGTCGATCAGGAACTGCGCGAGCAACGGCACCGGACGGCCCGTCGCGCCCTTCGCCGCACCGCCCTTCCATGCGGTGCCCGCGATGTCGAGGTGGGCCCACGGATAGCTCTCGGTGAAGCGCGACAGGAAGCACGCGGCCGTCACGGCGCCGGCCGGACGCCCGCCGATGTTCGCGAGATCCGCGAAATTCGACTTCAGCTGGTCCTGGTACTCGTCGTCGAGCGGCATGCGCCATGCCGGGTCGTTCGCTTCGCGCGACGCGTCGAGCAGTTCGCCCGCGAGCGCATCGTTCGTCGAGAACAGACCGCTGTTGTGGCCGCCCAGCGCGATCACGCACGCGCCCGTCAGCGTGGCAACGTCGATCACCGCAGCCGGCTTGAAGCGCTCGGCATACGTGAGCGCGTCGCACAGGATCAGACGGCCTTCGGCGTCGGTGTTCAGCACCTCGATCGTCAGGCCCTTCATGCTGGTGACGATGTCGCCCGGTTTCGTCGCGTTGCCGCCCGGCATGTTCTCGCAGGTCGGCACGATCGCGACGACGTTGATCTTCAGGCCCATCTCGGCGACCGCGCGCATCGTGCCCAGCACGGAACCCGCGCCGCACATGTCGTACTTCATCTCGTCCATGCCCTCGCCCGGCTTCAGCGAGATGCCGCCCGTGTCGAACGTGATGCCCTTGCCGACCAGCACGACCGGCGCGGCCTTCGCGGCGGCGCCCTGGTAGTGCAGCACGATGAATTGCGGCGGCTCGACCGACGCGCGCGCGACCGACAGGAACGAGCCCATCTTCAGCGCCTGGATCTGCTTGAGCCCGAGCACTTCCGCCTTCAGACCCCAATCCTTCGCGATCTTCTTCGCGGTGTTGCCGAGGTAGGTCGGCGTGCAGACGTTGCCCGGCAGGTTGCCGAGGTCGCGGGTGAGATCCATCCCGTTCGCGAGCGCGACGGCCTGCTTGGCCGCGACCTTCGCGGCCTTTTCGTCGGACGGATCGACGCTGAACACGACGCGCTTGAGCGTGTGCGACGCCGGCTCCGGCTTGCTCTTCATCTGCGTGAAGCGGTAGGTCTCGTTGCGCAGCGCGAGGATTGCCGCGCGCACGCCCCAGTCGGAGCTGCGCTCGTCGACCGGCAGTTGCGCGAGCGTGAACGTGACCTGGACGACCTTGGTCGCCAGCAGCGCGCGCCATGCGGCCGTCGCGGCATCGTTATAGGCTTTCTGATTGAAAGCATCCTGCTTGCCGAGGCCGACGAGCAGCACGCGCGACGCGCCGATGCCCGACACTTCGTGCAGGAACAGCGTCTTGCCGCGCTTGCCATCCATGTCGCCGGCCTTGATCACGCGCGAAATCAGCCCCTTGGTGGCCGTGTCGATATCGAGCGCCGCGCCCGACAGGGTCTGCGCCTCGAAGATGCCGAGCACGATGCAGTCGGACTTCCCGGTCAGGAACCCCTTCGCCTCGCCTTTGCTCCAATCACAGCCTTTTATGCTAAAGTCCATCGCGCTTGTCCTCGGATAAAATCTGGGCTAAGGATGAAAGCCGCAATTATCCGCTATTTTTCCCGTGGCGGCGCGAGCGCTCCACCACGCGTGCGCAGCCTCCCGCCCTCTTCTCATCAAGAATGATCTTCGAACGCTCCCTCCAGCGCGAGCTTGCGTATACGGCTGGCGCCGTGTTCATGGTGCTGCTCACGATCATGCTCACGACGATGATGATCCGCATCGTCGGCTACGCCGCGTCCGGTGAAATCGATCCGCGAGACGTCCTCGTGCTGATCGGCCTCACCGTGATCGGCTACCTCGCCGTGATGCTCGTCGTCACGCTGTTCGTGTCGATCCTGTTCGTGCTGACCCGGTGGTACCGGGACTCCGAAATGGTCGTGTGGCTTGCGTCCGGCGTGAGCCTCACGCGCCTCATCAAGCCGATCGGCGTGTTCGCCACGCCGATCATCCTGCTGATCGCCTTCTTCGCGTTCGTCGGCTGGCCGTGGTCGAACCAGCAAAGCAAGATGATCAAGGCGCGCTTCCAGCAGCGCGACGAAATCTCGCTGCTCGCGCCCGGCCAGTTCCGCGAATCGGCGTCGAACCACCGCGTGTTCTTCATCGAGAAGATGACGCCCGACCAGAGCAAGGTGCAGAACGTGTTCGTGACCTCGACCGAGAACGGCAAGGTCAACGTGGTCGTGTCGCAGACGGGGCACACGGAAACGCGCGACGGCAACCGCTTCGTCGTCCTGGAGGACGGCCGCCGCTACGACGGCACGCCCGGCCAGCCGAACTTCAAGATCATGGAGTTCGAGCGCTACGGCGTGAAGATCACGAGCACCCCGGTCACCAACGTGCAGACCACCAGCAGCACGCCGACGCCGGATCTGCTGCGCAACCCGACGAATGACAACCTCGCGGAATTCGCGTGGCGCGCGGGGCTGCCGCTGATCGCGATCAACCTGATGGTGCTCGGCATTCCGCTGTCGTACCAGAACCCGCGCCGCAGCCGCACGATCAACCTCGTGATGGCCGTGCTGATCTATCTCACGTACTCGAACCTGCTGAACGTAGTGCAGTCGCAGATCGAGCAGGGCAAGATGTCGTTCGGCGTCGGTCTCGTTGGCCTGCATCTCGTCGTCGCGGTGATCGTCGCGTTCATCTTCTGGTTGCGCGTGCGCAATCGTCCGCTGTTTACACGCGCGCTGTTCGGCCGCTCGGGAGCATGATCGATGCGGCTCTATGAAAAGTACTTCGCGCGACAGATCTACGTCACGTTCGTCTTCATCCTGTTCGCGTTCTCGGGCCTGTTCTTCTTCTTCGACCTGATCAGCGAACTGAACTCGGTCGGGCACGGCAATTACAAGTTCGGCTACGCGGTGCTGCGCGTCTCGCTGCAGACCCCGTCGCGCTTCTACGAAATCATCCCGGTCGCCGCGCTGATCAGCGCGATCTACGTGTTCGCGCAGATGGCCGCGAACTCGGAATTCACGATCTTCCGCGTGTCGGGCCTCGCGACCAACCAGGCGCTGCGCTCGCTGCTGAAGATCGGCGTGCCGCTCGTGATCGTCACCTACCTGATCGGCGAATTCGTCGGCCCGTACGCCGACCAGCTGTCCGAGCGCGTGCGGCTGCAGGCGCTCGGCGCGTCGGTGTCGTCGAATTTCCAGTCGGGCGTGTGGGTGAAGGACACGCTCGCGGCCCGTGAAAACGGCGAGCAGGTCACGCGCTTCGTCAACGTCGGCAGCCTGTCGCCCGACTCGACGATCAGCAACGTGCGCATCTACGAATTCGATTCGAAATTCCAGCTGCGCAACGTGCGGATCGCGCAGACGGGCCGCTACGAGCCGCCCGGCCACTGGCTGCTGAAGGGCGTCAACGAAACCGAGCTGACGCCGATCAAGCCGATCAGCGGGCAGCCCGCCGACGCGCTGAACCCCGTGTACCGGTCGCAGCAGGTCTCGCTGCCCGAATACCGGCTGCGCTCGGACCTGACGCCGCAGATCCTGTCGGTGCTGCTCGTGTCGCCGGAGCGCATGTCGATCATCAACCTGTTCCGCTACATCCAGCATTTGCGCGAAAACCAGCAGGACACGCAGCGCTACGACATCGCGCTGTGGCGCAAGCTGCTGTATCCGTTCGCGGTGTTCGTGATGCTCGTGCTGTCGCTGCCGTTCGCATACCTGCACACGCGTGCGGGCGTGGTCGGCGTGAAGGTGTTCGGCGGCATCATGCTCGGCATGAGCTTCCAGCTCCTCAACACGCTGTTCTCGCACATCGGCACGCTGAACACGTGGCCCGCGCCGCTCACCGCGGCGACGCCGGGCTTGATCTATCTCGCGCTCGGCCTGTTCGCGCTCAAGTGGGTCGACCGGCACTGAGCGCCGCGTCACGACGGAGGCTTCGACATGAATTCGCACGGCATCGTCCTGTTCGGCCACGGCGCGCGTGACCCGCGCTGGGCCGAGCCGTTCGAGCGGCTCGCCGCGCGGCTGCGCGGCGCGCCCTCTCCCGCCGCACACGTGTCGCTCGCGTTTCTCGAACTGATGACGCCGTCGCTCGGCGACGCGGTCGCCGCGCAGGTCGCGGCCGGCTGCACGCACATCACCGTGGTACCGGTGTTCTTCGGCCAGGGCGGCCATGTCCGCCGCGACCTGCCGCAACTCGTCGACGCGTGCCGCGCCGTACATCCGGGTGTCGAGATCCGCTGCGCGACGGCCGTCGGCGAAGACGACGGCGTGCTCGACGCGATCGCGCGCTACTGCATCGACCAGATCGGCGACGGCGCGTAAATCACGCCGTCACGGCCCACAAAGAAAAAGCGCCGGCTTCCGCCAGCGCTTTTTTCATTTGGAACTCCAGCGGGGTTCCGCTCAGGCCGCACTTCGCAGCGCATCGCCGGCTTTCGCCCGCCCGGCGCGCTCGGCGAATGCATCGCCGATCATCAGCAGGCTTGGTTCCGCGGGATCGAGCCACGCCTGCGCGTCGCCTGCCGCCATCTGCGCGAGCGTCAGCGTCAGCGTGCGTTCGCGCGCGGTGCTGCACGCCTCGACGATCGCCACGGGCGTCGCCGGCGCACGGCCCGCGTCGATCAGTTCCTGCGCGATGCCGGGCGCGCTGTCGCGGCCCATGTAATAGACGATCGAATCGGCGCGCGCGGCTTCGCGAATCTCGTCGCTGCCCGGCGCGCGGCTGTGCGTCGCGAACGCGACGCTGCGCGACACGCCGCGCAACGTCAGCGAACGCTTCAGCGTCGCCGCCCCGGCCAGCGCCGCGGTGATGCCCGGCACGACCTCATAGTCGATGCCGGCCGCTTCCAGCGCGCGCATCTCCTCTTCGGCGCGACCGAACAGCATCGGGTCGCCGCCCTTCAGCCGCACGACGCACGCATGCTCGCGTGCCGCATCGACGATCTGCTTGTTGATGAAGTGCTGTGCGGTCGAGCGCTGCCCGCAGCGCTTGCCGACGGCGATCCGGTGCGCATTCGGCGCGTAGTCGAGCATCGCGGGCTCGACGAGCGCGTCGTGCAGCACGACGTCCGCCTGCTCGAGCAGCCGCGCGCCGCGCACCGTGATGAGGTCGGCCGCGCCCGGCCCTGCTCCGATCAGATACACCTTGCCCATGTTTATCGCTTCGCCTTCCAGCGGGCGTCGGCTCCGGCCCGCGCCGCCGCGAAGCGGCGCGGTTGCCCGGTCATGCCGAGAACGCCCGGATCATCCCTGCGGCGACCGTGTGATGCGTCGCCTCGTCGATCAGCACGAACGCACCGGTACCCGGATGCGCGTCGTACGTGTCGCACACGATCGGCTTCTGCAGCGTCAGCGCGACACGGCCGATGTCGTTCATCTTCAGGTCGTGACGGTCGGTTGCGTGCGACAGCGTGTGCACGTCGAGCACCTGCTTGACGCCGCCGATCTTCGCGAACACCGTGCTGGTGGTCTGCTTCAGCAGGTATTTGCGCTGCGGCGACAGCGGCGTCTCGTCGAACCAGCACAGATCGGCTTCGAGCTTCTTCGCCGGTTCGACCGGCTCGCCGGACGTGACGAACATGTCGCCGCGCGACACGTCGACGTCTTCCGCGAGGCGGATCGTCACGGTCTGGCCCGCGAACGCGTGCGGAACGGACGCAGTGCCGCCCGGCACCGGCGCGACGATCTCGGCGATCGTCGCCGTGCGGTTCGACGGCAGCACGACGATCTCGTCGCCGACCTTCACTTCGCCCGACTCGATACGGCCCATGTAGCCGCGGAAATCGTCCGCCGAGCTGCCGTCCTGGCGCGCGACCCACTGCACCGGGAAGCGCAGCGCGTCATGCGCCTGCGTCTCGACCGGCAGCGATTCGAGCACGTCGAGCAGCGGCTCGCCCGCGTACCACGGCATGCGCTCGCTCGCGCCGACGATGTTGTCACCCTTCAGCGCCGACACCGGCACGAAGCGCACGTCGGTCAGGCCCAGCTGCTTCGCGAGCGCGACGTACGCATCGCGGATCTCGTTGAAACGCGCTTCGCTGTAGTCGACGAGGTCCATCTTGTTGATCGCGACGATCACGTGCTGCAGCCCGAGCAGCTTGACGATCGCGCTGTGGCGCTTGGTCTGCGGCAGCAGTTGCACGACGCCGTTCTCGACCGTGATGCGCGTCGCGTCGATCAGCACGATCGCCGCGTGCGCGGTCGACGCGCCCGTCACCATGTTGCGCGTGTACTGCTCGTGGCCCGGCGTATCGGCGATGATGAACTTGCGCTTCGCGGTCGCGAAGTAGCGGTACGCGACGTCGATCGTGATGCCCTGCTCGCGCTCGGCTTCGAGGCCGTCGGTCAGCAGTGCGAGATCGAGCTCGTCGCCGACCGTGCGCTTGTTCTTCGCACGCGACAGCGCGGACAGCTGGTCGGACAGCACGGCCTTGCTGTCGTACAGCAGGCGGCCGATCAGCGTGCTCTTGCCGTCGTCGACGCTGCCCGCGGTAATGAAGCGCAGCACGCCGAGGTCTTCGGTGTTCTCGATGATGCTCATGATGTGAATGTCCTCGTGTGCTTCAGAAATAACCTTGCTTCTTGCGCTGTTCCATCGCGGCTTCGGAGGCCTGGTCGTCCATCCGGGTCGCGCCGCGCTCGGTGATCTCGGTCACCGCCGTCTCGGCGATGATCTTCTCGACGTCGTCCGCGTCGCTCTCGACCGGGCACGTGCAGGAAATGTCGCCGACCGTGCGGAAACGCACCTGCGCGAGCTCGCTCGTCTCGCCGTCACGCATCGGCGTGAGCGGCGTGACGGGCACGAGCAGCCCGTTGCGGCGCACGATCTCGCGCTGGTGCGCGTAATAGATCGACGGCAGTTCGAGGTTCTCGCGCGCGATGTACTGCCACACGTCGAGCTCGGTCCAGTTCGAGATCGGGAACACGCGCAGGTGCTCGCCCTTGTGCAGGCGCGCGTTGTACAGGCTCCACAGTTCCGGGCGCTGTGCCTTCGGATCCCACTGGCCGAATTCGTCGCGGAACGAGAAGATGCGCTCCTTCGCACGCGCCTTCTCTTCGTCGCGGCGCGCGCCGCCGATCAGCGCCGTGTAGCCGTGCTGCTCGATCGTCTCGAGCAGCGTGACGGCCTGCGCGGCATTGCGCGAATCGGTTTCGCGGCGCAGCACGACCGTGCCGCGCTTGATCGAATCCTCGACGTGGCCGACGACCAGCTCGGCGCCGAGTTCTTTCGCGCGGCGATCACGGAAGTCGATCACTTCCTCGTAGTTGTGGCCCGTATCGATGTGCACGAGCGGGAACGGCAGCGTCGTCTTGCGGTTCGCGCCGAGGCCGAATGCCTTCAGCGCCAGATGCAGCACGACGACCGAATCCTTGCCGCCCGAGAACAACAGCGCCGGCTTGCTGCATTCGGCGACCAGTTCGCGCAGGATGTGGATCGACTCGGCTTCGAGCCAGTCGAGGTGGCCCATGCGGCTGTCGGCACCGGCGGGCGGGGCAAAGGCGGATTGCTCGAGCGTCGTGCTCATGATTTCAGTCCTTCTCTTCTGGGTTCGTGCCGCCCGCTGTCGCAGGCGGCGCAATATTCAGTTTCTTGTCAGGCTTTCAGTGCGTGGTGCCAGCAACGGCTTCCGCGGGAATCGGCGTGATCGTCGTGATGTGCAGCCCGCATTCCTTCGTATCGCGCGACTCCCACCACCAGCGGCCCGCTCGGCTGTCCTCGCCGGGACGGATCGCCCGCGTACACGGCTCGCAGCCGATGCTCGGGTAGCCGCGCGCATGCAGCGGGTTCACCGGCACGTCAAACGCCTTAAGGTACGCCCACACGTCGCTTTCGGTCCAGTCGGCGAGCGGATTGTACTTCGCGATCCCGCGCGCTTCGTCCTGCTCTTCCTCGTGCAGTTCGGCACGCGTGACCGACTGCTCGCGGCGCTGGCCGGTGACCCATGCGCCGACATCCGCGAGCGCGCGATTCAGCGGCTCGACCTTGCGGATGTGGCAGCACGACTTGCGCAGCTCGACGCTCTCGTAGAACGCATTCAGGCCGTGCTCGGCGACATACTGGTCGACCGCGTCCTGCTGCGGATGGAGCTGCTCGATCTCGTAGCCGTAGCGCTCGCGCACACGGTCGATCATGCCGAGCGTTTCCGCGTGCAGGCGGCCCGTGTTCAGCGAGAAGATGCCGATGCGCGCGCCCTTCGACAGGATCGCATGCGTGAGCAGCATGTCTTCCGCCGCGAGGCTGCTCGCGAACTTCACCTTCTCGTGACGGGCACCGATCTGCGCGAGCAGCGCGTCGAGGCGCTCGACCTTCGCGGCGAGCTCCGGCGTCAGCGCGGTGGTGGTCGCGGTGCTCATGCGCCCACCTTCGCGTCGGGCGTCGCTACGCCTGCCGGCGCGGCGCGGCGGCGGAACAGCGGTTCGGGCTGGTCGAACGCGCCCTGGTAACGCTGCGTGAATTCCGTGAACGCGTTCAGCGCGTCGTGGATGTCCTTGTCGGCGCGCACCGCATATGCGTCGAAGCCGCAACGCGACATGTACAGCAACTGGTCGCGCAGCACGTCGCCGATCGCGCGCAGTTCGCCCGTCCAGCCGTGGCGCTCGCGCAGCAGGCGCGCGATGCTGTAGCCGCGGCCGTCCGCGAAGCGCGGGAAATCGACGGCAATCAGCGAAATAGCGCCGAAGTCGGCCACGAGATCGGCCGGCTCGCTGTCCGGTGCGAGCCACACGCCGAGCTCGTCCTTCGTCTTCGCGGCGACGAGCGCCGCGCGCTCGGCCTGCCACAACGCGAACGGCACCAGCACCTTGCCGGCCGGCAACGCGTCGACCGCGGGCAGTGCACCGTCTTCCGCCGCGCGCACGACCTGCCATGCATCGTCGATCACTGCGCGGTTCTTGATAATCGAAGCCATCTGCTAATTCCTTCTACCCGGTTGGTTACGCGTTCACTGCCTGGCGCGCCGCATACACGCGCTCCTTGAACGGCGCGATGCCGATGCGATCGTACGTGTCGACGAAGCGCTCGCCGTCGATGCGCGATTCGACGAACGTGTCGATCAGCTTCGCGATCACGTCGGGCACCTCTTCCGCCGAGAACGACGGCCCGATCACGCGGCCGAGGCGCGCGCCGTTGCGGCCCGTGCCCTGCTCGCCGCCGAGCGACACCTGGTACCACTCGGCGCCGTCCTTGTCGACGCCGAGGATGCCGATGTTGCCGACGTGGTGGTGACCGCACGAGTTCATGCAACCGGAAATGTTCAGCGACAGGTCGCCGAGGTCGTACACATAGTCGAGATCGTCGAAACGCTGCTGGATCGCCAGCGCGATCGGGATCGACTTCGCGTTCGCGAGCGAGCAGAAGTCGCCGCCCGGGCACGCGATGATGTCGGTCAGCAGGCCGATGTTCGGCGTCGCGAAACCGGCTGCCTTCGCCTTTTCCCACACGGCAAACAGGTCGCGCTTCTTCACGTTCGCGAGAATCAGGTTCTGCTCGTGCGACACGCGCAGCTCGCCGAACGAGTACGCGTCGGCCCAGTCGGCCACCAGATCCATCTGCTGGTCGGTCGCGTCTCCCGGCGCAATGCGGTGATCCTTCAGCGACAGCGTGACGGCGGCATAGCCGGCCACCTTGTGCGGGGCAACGTTACGCTCGACCCAGCGCGCGAACGCCTTGTTCTCGAGCAGGTGCTGCTCGAACGATGCGTCGGTGTCGGCCAGCTTCTCGTAGACGGGCGGCTGGAAGTACTGCGACACGCGGTCGACTTCCGCCTGCGTGAGCGTCGACGGGCCGTCCTTCAGGTGCTGCCACTCTTCCTCGACCTGCTGCGCGAACTTCGCGGGCGACAGCGCCTTCACGAGGATCTTGATGCGCGCCTTGTACAGGTTGTCGCGGCGGCCGTAACGGTTGTACACGCGCAGCACGGCTTCGCAGTAGGTGAGCAGGTGCTGCCACGGCAGGTCTTCCTTGATCACCGCGCCGATGATCGGCGTACGGCCGAGGCCGCCGCCCGCGAGGATGCTCGCGACCACTTCGCCCTGCGCGTTCTTCTTCAGGTACACGCCGAGGTCGTGGATCTGCACGGCCGCGCGGTCGTCCTTCGAGCCCGACACCGCGATCTTGAACTTGCGCGGCAGCCATGCGAATTCGGGATGGAACGTCGACCACTGGCGCAGGATCTCGGACCACGGACGCGGATCGATCTCTTCGTCCTGCGCGACGCCGGCGAACTGGTCGGCCGTGATGTTGCGGATGCAGTTGCCCGACGTCTGGATCGCGTGCATCTGCACCGACGCGAGCTTCGCGAGGATCTCGGGCGTGTCTTCCAGCTCGACCCAGTTGAACTGGATGTTCGAGCGGGTCGAGAAGTGGCCGTAGCCGCGGTCGTGCTCGCGGGCGATGCGCGCCAGCATGCGGAGCTGCTCGCTGCGCAGGTTGCCGTACGGAATCGCGATGCGGTGCATGTACGCGTGGCGCTGCATGTACAGGCCGTTCTGCAGGCGCAGCGGACGGAACTCGTCTTCGCTCAACTCGCCCGACAACCGGCGGCGCACCTGATCGCGGTACTGCGCGACACGCTCGTCGACGATCGTCTGGTCGTATTGGTCGTACTGATACATTCGGGGACCCCAGGGTTTTCGTGGTGACCGCGCGACGTCCTAGCCACGTCGCGCCCGAATCTCCGTTCCGCCGCTATCGCCGGCCTTCCGCGGCCCGGCTGGATTGCTAATGACGAAAACAGATATCCATATTTGAAAAACTCCGGTGAATCGTAATAAACTCGCCTTATATTTCAAACGACTAAAAAATTCTGTTGATATGCGGAAGGGTTATAAATGAACCTGCACCAATTTCGCTTCGTGCGCGAGGCCGTCCGGCAGAATTTCAACCTCACCGAGGCCGCCAAGGCGCTCTACACGTCGCAACCGGGGGTATCGAAGGCGATCATCGAGCTCGAGGACGAGCTCGGCGTGGAGATCTTCACGCGGCACGGCAAGCGCGTGCGCTCGCTCACCGAGCCGGGCCGGATCATCCTCGCGTCGGTCGAGCGGATTCTTCAGGAGGTTGAAAGCCTTAAAAGGGTCGGAAAAGATTATGCGGCGCAGGATCAGGGCAACCTGACCATCGCCGCGACCCACACGCAGGCCCGCTACTCGCTGCCGGCCGCGATCGCCGAGTTCAAGAAGCGCTTCCCGAAGGTCCACCTGTCGATCCTGCAGGGCAGCCCGACGCAGGTGGCCGAGATGGTGATCCACGACCAGGCCGATCTCGCGATCGCCACCGAGGCGATCTCCGACTACAAGGAGCTCGTGTCGCTGCCCTGCTTCCAGTGGCACCACGCAGCCGTCGTGCCGGCGGACCATCCGCTGCTCGAACGCAAGCCGGTCACGCTCGACGATCTCGCGCAGTACCCGCTGATCACGTACGACGATGCGTTCGCGGGCCGCAAGAAGATCAACCATGCGTTCGCGCTGCGCGGGCTGTCGCCGGACATCGTGCTCGAGGCGATCGACGCCGACGTGATCAAGACCTACGTCGAACTCGGCCTCGGCGTCGGCATCATGGCCGACATCGCGTTCAATCCCGAGCGCGACCGCAGCCTGCGGCTGATCCCGGTCGGCCACCTGTTCGGCAGCAACGTGACGCGCGTCGCGCTCAAGCAGGGCGCCTACCTGCGCAGCTATGTGTATACGCTCGTCGAACTGCTGTCGCCGACGCTGAACCGCAAGCTGATCGAACAGGCGCTCAAGGGCGAATCCGAATCGTACGAACTCTGAGCGGCGTGTATAAACACGGGGGCGCACATCGCGCCCCTTTTTGCTGTCCGACGGAGAATTCCGCATGACGCTTCCCGCCCTGTTGCGACTTCCCGCTCTGCTGCGCCGCGCCGCCGGCGTTGCCCTCGCGCTCGCCTGCGCTGTCGCGCATGCCGACCTGAAGGTCGGCGTCGACCTGTCGTCGACCGGCCCGGCCGCCGCGATCGGCATCACGAGCAAGAACGCGATCCTGATGTGGCCGAAGACGATCGCCGGGCAGCCGGTGCAGGTGACGGTGCTCGACGATGCGTCCGACCCGGGCACCGCGGTGCGCAACATCCGCAAGCTGGTGGACGAGGATCACGTCGACGTCGTGGTCGGACCGAACATCACGCCGGCCGCGCTCGCGGCGCTCGACGCGGTGGCTGCCGGGCAGACGCCGATGATCACGCTGGTCGGCTCCGGCGCGATCGTCGAGCCGCAGGAAGGCGCGCGGACCTGGGCGTTCAAGATGGCGCAAAGCGACCGCGCCATGGCCGACGTGATGACGCGCTACATGGCGAACCACGGCGTGAAGACGGTCGGCTTCATCGGCTTCGCGGACAGCTACGGCGACAGCTGGCTGAACGAGTTCACGCGCTTCGCGGACCTGCGCAAGATCCGCGTGGTCGCGACCGAGCGCTTCAACCGCACCGACGCGAGCGTCACGGGCCAGGCGCTGAAGCTGATCGCGGCGAAACCCGACGCGATCCTGATCGCGGGCTCCGGCACGCCGGCCGTGCTGCCGCAGCGCACGCTGATCGAGCGCGGCTACAAGGGCCCGGTCTACCAGACGCACGGAATCGCGACGCCGGAATTCATCAAGCTGGGCGGCAAGGACGTCGACGGCACGCTGTTCCCGACCCAGCCGGTGGTCGTCGCGCGCACGCTGCCGGCCGATCATCCGGCCCGCAAGGCCGCGCTCGCATTCGTCGACGCGTACGAGGCGAAGTACGGCCCCGGCACGGTCACGCAGTTCGCGGGCGACGCGGCGGGCGTCTACCCGCGCCTCGCCGACGCGGTCGGCCGCGCGCTGAAGGCCGCGCAGCCCGGCACGCCCGCGTTCCGCATGGCGCTGCGGCGCGAGCTGGAACGCGCGCACGAGCTCGTCGTGCCGAACGGCGTCGTCAACACGAGCGACAAGGATCATGTGGGGCTCGACCAGCGTGCGAGCGTGATGGGGATCGTCAAGCAGGGCCGGTTCGTCTACCTCAGTCAGTGACGTGCGCGGCCGGTAACCGGGCAGCTTGCCCGGCGGCAGGATTTCGGACATAATCCGCGTTTCGCCGCGCACAATCCACACAATCGCATGCGCGGCCAGGATCAAGCCCAGGTGGTGAAATTGGTAGACGCAGGGGACTCAAAATCCCCCGCCGCAAGGCGTGCCGGTTCGATTCCGGCCCTGGGCACCAGCATTCTCGCAGCGTGAAACGCTGCGCTCCCGAAACCCGCGCAAGCTCGCCGCTTCGCGGGTTTTTTGTTTTTGCCGTGCGCGCCGCAACGCGTGCCCTCGCGCAACAGTCCAAGCATCATGTGGATGCGCGGCACGGAGGCACGCCATGTCCATGCGCACGATTTCATCCCCGTTCTGCCGCCGCGCGCTCGCCGTGGCGCTGTCGCTCATGCTGGCCGGCTGCGACGTACTGACCGCCCCGCCGGTACCGGACTGGCCGGGCCCGCACGCGCCCTACCCGTTCCCGGACAGCATTCCGCATCGCACCGAATGAGCGGACGGGAAGGCCGCCGTCGGCACGTCAAGCCGAGCTCAGGCTCAGGCCATCAACGCCCGCACGAAGTCGAGGAACACGCGCACTTTCGCGGAAACGAGGTTGGACGCGTGGTGATACGCGTAGAGCGGAAACGTCTCGTCCGCCCATTCCGGCAGCAGCGGCACCAGCCGCCCGTCGGCGAGGATGTCGCGCGCATAGAGCTCCAGCAACTGGGCAATCCCCGCGCCGCCCAGGCACGCGCCGAGCAGCATGCCCGTATCGTTGACCATCAGCCGGCCGGCGGCATCGAACGGCACCACCTCCTCGCCGCGATGGAATTCCCATTCGAACGGCCGCCCCGTCACCGGATCGCGGATCAGCACGCAGCGATGCCCGCTCGCGAGATCCCGCGGGTGCCGCGGTTCGCCGTGACGCGCGACATAGGCCGCCGACGCGCAGGTCAGCACGCGCGTTTCCAGCAGCAGCCGGGCGCGGTATGACGACGGTTCCGGAATGCCGAACCGCACCGCCACGTCGAACCCGTCGGCAACGAGGTCGCCCATCCGGTCGCGCACGCTGATCTCGACGGACAAGTCGGGAAAGCGGTCGAGAAACTCGGCCATCTTCGGCGCCAGCACGTAGTGGCCGAAAGTCGCATCGACGTTGACACGCAGCCGCCCCCTGACACGCGCCTTCGACTGGCCGGCGTCGAGCGCCGCGTCCTCGATACCGGCCAGCAGCGGCGCGACCGCTTCATAGAAGCGCCGCCCCTCGTCGGTCAGCGTGATCGCGCGCGCCGTGCGGTTGAAGATCCGGATGCCGACGCGCTCCTCCAGCCGGGCGACGGCACGGCTCACCGCCGGCTGCGTCAACCCCATCGCCTCACCGGCGCGCGCGAAGGTACCGGCCTCGATCACCGCGGAGAGCACACCGATCCCACTCAAAAGCCTGCTGTCGAACGCCATGAGACATACTTTCAGTCATTCTTGATCTGATCATTATTCATTATTTTTATTGATCGAGGAAGCCTACATTAGTCCTGTCGCCGGATCGCTCGGCACTCACCCCTACCAGGAGCAGGACATGAACACATCTGAACAGGTCGCACTCGTCACGGGTTCGTCGCGCGGCATCGGCGCGGAAATCGCCCGCCAGCTCGCCCGGGACGGCTTCCGGGTCGTCGTCAACTATGCCGGGAGCGCCGGCCCGGCCCGCGAAGTGGTCGACGCGATCGTCGCCAACGGGGGCCATGCCATCGCGGTGCAAGCGAGCGTCGCCGATCCCGCCGCCGTGGCCGCGCTGTTCGATACGGCGCGCGACACGTTCGGCGGACTCGACGTAGTGGTCAATTCAGCGGGCGTCATGAAGCTCGCCGCGATCGCCGAGTTCGATGACGCGGTGCTCGACGAAACGCTCGCCATCAACGTGAAAGGCACGTTCAACGTCTGTCGCGAAGCGGCGAAGCACGTGCGCGACGGCGGACGAATCATCAACCTGTCGACCAGCGTGATCGGCATGCGCATGCCGTCTTACGGCCTGTACGTCGCGAGCAAGGCCGCGGTCGAAAGCCTGACGCAGGTGCTCGCGCAGGAAATGCGCGGGCGCGGCGTCCGCGTGAATGCCGTCGCGCCGGGACCGGTCGCGACCGAGTTGTTCCTGCAGGGCAAGAGCCCCGAACTCGTCGATCGGCTCGCGAAGCTGAACCCGCTCGAGCGGCTCGGCCAGCCCGACGACATCGCGCGCGTCGTCGCCTTCCTCGCCGGCCCGGACGGCGCGTGGATCAACGGCCAGATCCTGCGCGCCAACGGCGGCATGTGCTGACGAACCGCTCGCTGCTGCCCCATCTTTCCGCCAGGAGATCGCTCATGAAGGAAGTCGTCCTCGTCACCGGCGCGTCCAGCGGCTTCGGCCTGCTGACGGCCCAGGCGCTCGCCCGCGCCGGCCATACCGTCTACGCGTCGATGCGCGAAAGCACCGGCCGCAACGCACCGCGCGTCGCCGCCATCGCCACCTACGCGCAGGAACACGGCATCGACCTGCGCACGGTCGAGCTCGACGTCGGCGACGACGCGTCCGTCGGTGCCGCCATCGACCGCGTGATCGCGGACAACGGCCGCCTGGACGTCATCGTCCACAATGCCGGCCACATGGTGTTCGGTCCGGCCGAAGCGTTCACGCCGGAGCAGATCGCGCAGCTCTACGACATCAACGTCGTGTCGACCCAGCGCGTGAACCGCGCTGCGCTGCCGCACCTGCGCCGCCAGGGGCGCGGCCTGCTCGTGTGGGTATCGTCGTCGTCCGCGCGCGGCGGTACGCCGCCGTTCCTCGCGCCCTACTTCGCCGCGAAGGCCGCGATGGACTCGCTCGCGGTGTCCTATGCGGCCGAACTGGCCCGCTGGGGCATCGAGACATCGATCGTCGTGCCGGGCGCCTTCACGCAGGGCACGAATCACTTCGCCCACGCAGGCAAGCCGGCCGACGCGACCGTTCAGGCCGCCTATGTCGACGGCCCCTATGCGGGCGTCGCCGAGCAGGCGCTTCAAGGCCTCGCCGCGCTCGAACCGGCGGACGCCGATGCCGGCACCGTCGCGACGGCGATTGCCGACATCGTCGCCGCCCCGGCCGGCAAGCGCCCGTACCGCGTCTTCGTCGATCCGTCGCAGGACGGCGCGGAGGAAGTGTTCCGCGTCGGCGATCGCATCCGCCGCGAGATGTTCAGGAACATCGGCCTCGCCGACCTGCTCGCGGCCCGCGTCAGCGGCTGATCCACCGCGCGCCGGCCACGCCGGCACGCCTCAGCCTTGTTCGCAGAACCCGAGGATCGCGTCGGCGACCGCCGCCGGCGCCTCGCGCTGCGGAAAGTGACCGACGCCGTCCAGCACGTTCCGCGCATAGCGCCCCGTGAAGAACCGCTCGCGCCCGGCCGAACTGTCCGGATGATTGCAGGTGTCCGCGCCGCCGTGCAGCACGAGCGTCGGCAGCGCCAGCACCGGCGCGGGATTCAGCCGCGCATCGTCGTCGGCATAGGCCGGCGTGCCCGGCGCGAACGCCCATCGATGCCGGTACGAATGCAGTACGACGTCGATCCAGTCGGGCCCGTCGAACGCGGCCGCGGCCGCCTCGAAATCGCTGTCGCGATACCAGCCCGGCGGCGACCACGTGTCCCACATCAAGCGGGCAAACGCGCGGCGATCGTCGCGCAATGCCTGCTCGCCGCGCGGCATCGCCATGAACCAGTGATACCAGTAGTTGCGCGCCTGCTGCAGCGACAGCGGCTGCCCAGGATCGTTGGTGCCGTACCCGACCGACAGCATCACCAGATGCGATGCGGCGCCATCGCGCAGCCCGCACGCGTTCGCGGCCGCCCGCGCACCCCAGTCGTGCCCGACCAGCAGGGGCCGCTCGATGCCGAGCGCATCGACGAAGTCGAGCAGGTCGCGCCCGATCGCCGCGAGCTGGCCGCTGCGCGGCACGGATGCGTCACGAAAGCGAGTGGGCGCAAAACCGCGCAGCGCGGGCGCGAGCACGCGGTAGCCGCGCGCGGCGAGCGCCGCCGCCACGGGCTCCCAACCGACAGGGCTGTCCGGCCAGCCGTGCAGCAGCACGGCCACGCGCTCGCCGCGCGGGTTCCATTCGAGATAGGCAATGTCGAGCGACGCGGTCGTCGCATGCGCATAGGTCGTCATCGTGCACTCCGTTGGTCGATCCGAATGCACGATCGTAGGCCGGCCTTTCATCATGATTCACGGAGTATCATTGCTAATTCATCGAGTATTGCGTTGAATTGATCCATGGAACCGCTGACCGATCCCGCGTCGACCGCCCTCGACATCACGCTGCTGCGCACCTTCCTCGCAGTCGTCGACAGCCGCGGGTTCGCGCCGGCCGCGGAACGGCTCGCGTTGACGCCGTCCGCCGTCAGCGGCCACATCAAGCGGCTCGAACAGGCGGCCGGCACGGTGCTGCTCGCGCGCACCACCCGTCGCATCGCGCTCACGCCGGCCGGCGACACGCTGTACGCATACGCGCGCAACATCGTCGACATGGAGCGCGAAGTGCGCGCGAGGCTGCGCGGCGCGCCGGCGCACGGGCCACTGCGGGTCGGCGCCTCGGAGGATTTCGCGGGCGCGTGGCTGCCGCACGTGCTGCGCGTGTTTCGCGACCGCCACCCGCGCACGTCGATCGAGCTGAAGGTGGGGATTACCGCGTCGCTGCTGCGCGAGCAGACGCTCGGCCGGCTCGACGTCGTGTTCGGCAAGCAGTGCCGGCAGGTCGACACGCCGGGCGAACTGCTGTGGGAAGAGCCGCTCGTGTGGGCGTTCGCGTCGGATCGCACGCTCGATGCCCGCGGCGAGGTGCCGCTCGCGCTGTTTCCGCAGCCGTGCGTCTATCGGGAAGCCGCCGTCGCGGCACTCGCCGCCGCGCTGCGGCCGTTCCGCGTGCTGTTCGAGAGCAGCAGCATGGCCGGCTGCGTGTCGGCCGCGCTCGCGGGCTTCGCGGTCACCGCGCTGGCGCGCAGCCAGCTGCGCGACGGCCTGCCGGCGCTGCCGGCCGCGCGTTTCTACGCGTTCGCGGCGAAACCGGATGGCGCCGGCGCGGCGTTGATCGACGCGGTGCGGGAAACCGGGCGCAGTCGGCAGTTCGCGGCGCTGCCCGCCTGAAACAGGCACGACGGCACGCAAGCACAACCGGCCGTGCAGGTCAGTCGCCCGCCGCGCCGTTGCCGCCGTTCGTCAGCGCCCTCGCCATCAGTTCCCCGAACCATTCGATGAAAGCATTGAGCCGGCGCGAACGATGGCGCCGGTGCGGATACACGGCCGACACATCCATCGGTGCGGCGCGGTGGCCGGGCATCACGTCGACGAGTGCGCCGCTGTCGAGCAGATGTTCGACGTCGAAGCGCGGAATCTGGATCAGCCCCATCCCTGCAATGCAGCTGGCGATATAGGTTTCTGCGTTGTTGACGATCACGCGGCTCGGCAGCGCGAGCGTGTGCCGCTGGCCGTCCGTGCAGTATTCCCAGTCGAGTTCGCGCCCGGTCGTCGGCGACGCATAGCCGATCGCCCAGTGTCCGTGCGGGAGCGCATCCGGATGCTCGGGCACGCCGCATTCGCGCAGGTAGTCGGGGCTCGCGCAGTTGATCAGCGTGAACTGCCCAAGCGGCCGCACGACGAGGCTGCTGTCGGCGAGCCGCCCGACGCGGATCGCACAGTCGACGCCCTCCTGCACCAGGTCGATCGAACGATCGGTCGAGCCGAGCGACAGTTGCAGCTTCGGATAACGGTGAAACAGCGACGGCAGCGCGGGCGCCACCATGCGGCGCGCGATCCGGCTCGGCACGTCGACGTTCAGCCGGCCGATTACATCGCGGTCGCGGCGGCGGAACAGGCGGTCGAGTTCGTCGGCCTCCGCGAGCAGGCGCCGGCCGCGTTCGAGCAGCAGCGCGCCGTCGGCGGTCAGCTGCACCTGGCGTGTCGTGCGGTGCAAGAGGCGCGTGCCGAGCCCCGTCTCCAGTTGCTGGACAGCCGCCGACACGGTCGCACGCGGCACGTCGAGCGCATGCGCGGCCTTGATGAAGCTGCCCATCTCGGCAACCTGCAGGAAGATTCTGACCTGATCCAGCTTGTCCATCGGCGGGGAACGTAGATTCGGACGAACGCCGCCGCCAGCCGTCGCGCGTCGCGGCAAGGTCAGGCGGCACAGGGAAAACGGGCACGCAGCCACGAGGCCGCGCGCCCGCCCATTGTCCACGCAAACACGCCATTGCGGTGCGCCGCGCGGCCCGTCACCGGGGCGGTTACTTGGTCGTGTAGCCGCCGTTGATCAGGATCGTCTGGCCGGTGATCCACCAGCCGTCGGTGACGAGATGGCGGATGAACGGCACGACGTCCTCGATGTCGGTCAGACCGGTCTTGCTGAACGGCGACAGCGCGGCCGCCGTCTTGTGGTACGCGACCGCATCGGCGCCTTCGGCCGGGTAGAAGAACGGCGTGTCCATCGGGCCGGGCCCGACGGCCGTCACCGAGATCCCGCGCGCACCGTATTCCTTCGACGCCGCGCGCGTGAAATGCTCGACCGGCGCCTTCGACCCTTCGTACGCCGCATAGAACGGCGTGAACGCGCCGAGTAG
Source organism: Burkholderia sp. SRS-25 (assembly GCF_004343765.1). NCBI lineage: Bacteria > Pseudomonadati > Pseudomonadota > Betaproteobacteria > Burkholderiales > Burkholderiaceae > Burkholderia > Burkholderia sp. SRS-25. Next base: position 105,265 of record NZ_PTXM01000006.1, on the reverse strand, counting down.
CGACGTCACGAGCGTGACGAGCTTGCCGTGATCCTCGAGGTGCCGCCCCGCTTCCTTGATGAAGAAGAACGCCGACTTGCTGTTGACCGCGAACATCTCGTCGTACTCGGCCTCGCTGATCTCGGTGAACGGCTTCTTCAGCACCTTGCCGACCGTGTTGATCGCGATGTCGATCTTGCCGAAGCGCTGCTTCGCGTCGTCGAACAGCTTCTCGACCGCAGCGGCCGTCGTCAGGTCGCCCTGGAACGTAGCCGCTTCCGCGCCGGCCGCACGCACCGCGGCGGCCGTCTCCTCGGCCTGCGCCTGCGATGCGGCGCTGTTGTAGTGAATCGCCACGGCCTTCGCGCCGTGGCTCGCCAGATCCCGCGCGATCAGACCACCGAGATTCTTTGCGCCACCTGCGATCAGGACGACCTTCTCTGCGAGCGTATGAGTTGCCACGGCTGACTCCTTTTTTCGTTGAACGAAGCTAGGAGTGTAGGCATGCGCGACGCACCGGTCAGCCGGGTACGGCTGGATGGATTATCCAGAAAAACGATCCAATCGAAGCGCCGTACTGCAGCCTGCCGCACCGACAGCCGCGCCGGAATCTGCCCTCGATTGACTGGCGCCGATGCCGGTGCCTGCTCAGCGCGCGTACAACGCCGCGTCGATCTTGCCGAGCAGCCACTGCATGCCCGCCAGATGCTGCTGGTCGTGGCTGCACAGGTAGTGGACGAGCCCGCGCACGGTCAGCGACCCGTAGCCGTCGAATTCCCCGGTGCGCGCGAGCTGTTCGGGCGTGAGACGCGACACGAGGTCCAGCGTCTCGCGCCGCGCTTCGCGGATCGCCGCGAGCACGTCGGACGCATACGCGTCGTTGTAGCGGCGCTCGATCGCGAGCGCGTCGCCGTCGATCGACACGAGCAGCGGCCGGTCTTCGTCGAGCATCCGCCGCAGCCGCACGTGATAGCCGTCGATCTCGATGTCGCGCACGTGGCAGAGCTGCCCGAGCGGCGAAAAATGCTCGCTCGGAATCCCGGCCCAGTCGTCGGGCGTCCAGCGCGCGTAGCCGTCGGGCACGGCTGCAAAATGGGCTTCGAGCTGACGTGGGAAATCGGCGAGTGCGTCGAGCGTCGTCGGATTCATGCGGAACTCCCGGTCGGATAGGGGCGGCGACAGCCCTGGCACGGGCCTGCCGTCGCCGTTGCGTCACTTCACGCTGAAGCCGTACGCGCCCTGCGTGCGGTGCCCGTCGGTCGCGACGGCTACCCATTTCACCGTATAGGCGCCGGTGCCGACCGCCGTGAGCGGGACCGACATCCGCTTGCGATTCGACGCGTCGATGCGCACTCGGCCGTCCGACACCGTCTTGCCGTCGCCGTCGACGACGACGATCGAGCTGAACGCCGGCTCCAGCGGCTCGGTGAAGTCGATCGTGACGGCGGCAGGTGCGGCAGCCACCGCCGCGCCCGCCGCCGGATCGCTCTTCGCGAGGTGCGCGTGCGCGAACGCCGCCGACGAGACGGTCGCGGCAACAATGACGGCAGCGGCGTTGCGGCCGAACGGGAACGAAGCAAAAGGCATGGACTTTCCGTGAAGAATGAACGGGCGCCGCGCCCCGCGCGGCGTACCGGCAGCTTACCAGCGCATGCGCGTTCACGCCGGTCGCGCGCCGCCGCTTGATAGAATGCGCGCGCTATGGATCTCGAAAGCATTCTCTACACCCAGGGCTTCGGCTCGCGCCGCCAGTGCCGCGGCCTGATCGAAGCGGGCCGCGTCGCCGTGGCGGGCGCCAGCGCGACCGACCCCGATGCCGCGTTCGATACCGACGGCCTCGTGTTCTCGGTCGACGATACGGCGTGGCCGTTCCACGCACGCGCCTATCTCGCGCTCAACAAGCCGGCCGGCTACGAGTGTTCGCGCGATCCGCAACACCACGCAAGCGTGTTCAGCCTGCTGCCTGCACCGCTCGTCGCGCGCGGCGTGCAGTGCGTCGGGCGTCTCGACCAGGACACCACGGGCCTGCTGCTGCTCTCCGACGACGGCCAGTTCGTGCACGCATACACGTCGCCGAAACGCAAGGTGCCGAAGACCTACGTGGCAACCGTGCGCCACCCGCTCGACGACACCCAGTTGAATGCACTGCGCACCGGCGTGCAGCTCCACGGCGAGCCGAAGCCGATCGCGGCGGTCACCGCCTACGCGCGCGACCCGCACGCACTCGCGCTGACCGTGCTCGAAGGCAAGTATCACCAGGTCAAACGCATGGTCGCGGCGGCGAGCAACCGCGTCGAAGCGCTGCATCGCGAAAGCATCGGCGGCTTCACGCTGCCGGACGACCTCGCGCCCGGCGCGTGGCGATGGCTCGATGACGCCGACCTTTCAGCGCTGCGCAATCCCGTCAAAACCCTGTAAGGGAAAATCCGCACGACCGTTCGACGCCCCGCCGCATCTCGGCCGCATGTTCCCCCGCTATACTGAAATCACAAGCTGTAAGAGAACAGCGATGCAGGGGGAGGCACCATGAGCAACCATACTTTTGAACTGTCGTCCGTGATGATCGCGTTCGCGGTCATCGGTGTCATCGTGATCGGCGGGCTGCTGGCCACGATGCACATGAAGCACAAATATCATCCGAACCTGATTGGCGCGCTGATCGGCGCGCTGCTGTGCTTCCTGCTGATCGAAGCGTTACCGGCGCTCACCTGATGCGCTGCCCGGCGCGAGCGTTTGAAGGAAATCGTCTACGGTCGGGTACCGCAACGTCACGCACAATTCGGCCTTGAGCCGTGCGTTGGACAAGCGCCGCGACTCGCGCATGAACGACAGCAGCGTCGGTTCGAGCTGACGCTCGGCGTCCGCGCGGCTGACGCGCGGCGGCCTCGGCAGGCCGAGCACCTGCGCGACCCGGTCGAAATACTCCCCCATCCGCAGTTCGCTGTCGTCCGACGCGTGCACGGCGCGTGCCGGCTTGCCGCGCTCGACCGCGCGGCGCAGGATCGCCGCGAGATCGTCCGCGTGGATGTGGTTCGTGTAGACGTCGTCGGCCGGCTCGAGTGCCGGCGTGCCGCGCTCGAGCCGTGCGATCGGCAGGCGGTTCGCCGCGTAGATGCCCGGAATGCGCACGATGCGCGCGGACAGCACACCGCGCACCGTCGCGGCACGCAGTTGCCGCTCGGCCGACACGCGCCGGAACGCGCGCGGATTCGCCGGGCGCAGCGGGTGCGTTTCGTCGATGCGCGCGCCGCCGCAATCGCCGTAAACGCCCGTCGTACTGGCGTAGACGAGCCTCGGCGCACGAAGGCCGTCGGGTACAATACGCGCTGCCCGAACGGGCGCGCCGGCCTGTCGGGTAGCGGTCCGCAGTGTGCGGAGCCGGCCGACCGCCGATGCCGGCGGTACCGGTGGCCGTCGCGCAGGCACGGTCGTTGCGGCGATCAGCGCACGCGTGCGCCGGTCGTCGCGGCCATCGGACTGCGGCGGTGCGAGATGCAGGATCGTGCGGGCCAGGCCCGCGAGGCGGCCAAGCGTCGCCCGGCGATCGAGGTCGCCGACGATCGGCGTCACGCCCGCGGCGCGCAGTTCGTCGCGGCGGGCCGGGTGGCTCGTCAGCGCGAAGATCCGCAGGTTGCGGCGCGTGTCGCGCCATTGCGCGACGCAGCGCATGCCGACGTCGCCGCAGCCGACGATCAGTGCGCGCGGCCGGCGCAGGATTCGAGTCGCGATCATGTTGGTTGCGAAATCAGTAGCCACCGTTGCGCGACGCGCAACGGGTTTGCATTGTAGCTGCCGTGCCCGACATGCACGGTCCCCCCATTTTGTTCTAGTTTGGTTCTATGGCATTCAACGTCACTCTCAAGCAAAGCGGCCGGCAATTCCAGGTCGAGTCGGATGAAACCGTGCTGGCGGCCGCGCTGCGCCAGAACGTCCATCTGCCGTACGGCTGCAAGAACGGCGCGTGCGGCTCCTGCAAGGGCCAGATCGTGTCGGGCCAGATCGAACAGGGCCCGCACGCCGCGTCGGCGCTGTCCAACGACGAACGCACGCGCGGCCTCGCGCTGCTGTGCTGCTCGAAGGCGCAATGCGATCTCGAAATCGACGTGCGTGAAATCGCCGGCGTCGACGGCGTGCAGGTCAAGAAGCTGCCGTGCCGGATCGCCGCGCTCGAGCGCAAGGCCGACGACGTGATGGTCGTGAAGCTGCAACTGCCCGCCAATGAACGCCTGCAGTATCTCGCGGGCCAGTACGTCGAATTCATCCTGAAGGACGGCTCGCGCCGCAGCTACTCGATGGCGAATGCGCCGCACGAGGAAGGCCCGATCGAGCTGCACATCCGCCACATGCCGGGCGGCAAGTTCACCGACCACGTGTTCGGCGCGATGAAGGAGCGCGACATCCTGCGCTTCGAAGGCCCGCTCGGCACGTTCTTCCTGCGTGAGGATTCCGACAAGCCGATCGTGCTGCTCGCATCGGGCACGGGCTTCGCGCCGATCAAGGCGATCATCGAGCACGTGAAGCACACGGGCATCACGCGCCCGATGACGCTCTACTGGGGCGCGCGCCGCAAGAAGGACATCTACCTCGGCGAGCTCGCCGAGCAGTGGGCACGCGAGATCCCGAACTTCAAGTACGTGCCGGTGCTCTCCGAGCCGGACGCCGGCGATCAATGGACGGGCCGCACCGGCTTCGTCCATCGCGCGGTGATCGAGGACCTGCCCGATCTGTCGGGTCACCAGGTGTACGCGTGCGGCGCGCCGGTGATGGTCGAATCCGCGCAGCGCGACTTCACGCAGCACCACGCACTGCCGGCCGACGAGTTCTATGCGGACTCGTTCACGAGCGCCGCCGATCTCGCGCATCCGGTCTGAGGCCCGCGCACCCGCGTACGGCACGGCGCGCCGCGATGTCACATCCGTGGCATCGCGCCGGTTTACAGTGAGGCGCGGGATGCCTTATGCTTGCGCACATGAACCGCTTCCTGTCCGCCCTTCGACGTCGCCGCTCGCCGCTCCGCCCGGATGCCGCCGGCTCGTCACGGACTCGCGCGTAACCCCCACACCGCTTCACCGGTTACGCACAAGCTGTTCGACCCACCAGCCACGGCCTTCCGTGGCTTTTTTGTTGCCTGTTTCCCTTTCAACGTCCGCTGGAGTCTGCTGCCATGCCCCTGAACGATTATCCGATCGACTCGCTGATGTACATCACGAACCGCCCCGACATCGTGTTTACGCACGGCAAGGGTTCGTGGCTCTACGATCACACGGGCAAGCGCTATCTGGACTTCATCCAGGGCTGGGCCGTCAACAGCCTCGGCCACTGCAACGAAGGCATCGTCGACGCGCTGAAGACGCAGGCCGAAAAACTGCTGAACCCGTCGCCCGCGTTCTACAACGAACCGATGGCGAAGCTCGCGGGCCTGCTCACGCAGCACAGCGTGTTCGACAAGGTGTTCTTCACGAACAGCGGCGCGGAAGCGAACGAAGGCGCGATCAAGCTCGCGCGCAAGTGGGGCCGCAAGTTCAAGAACGGCGCGTACGAGATCATCACGTTCGACCACAGCTTCCACGGCCGCACGCTCGCGACGATGTCGGCCAGCGGCAAGCCGGGCTGGGACACGATCTACGCACCGCAGGTGCCGGGCTTCCCGAAGGCCGAGCTGAACGACATCAACTCGGTCGAGAAGCTGATCACCGACAAGACCGTCGCGGTGATGCTCGAGCCGATCCAGGGCGAAGGCGGCGTGATTCCGGCCACGCGTGAATTCATGCAGGCGCTGCGCGCGCTGACGAAGCAGCACAACCTGCTGCTGATCGTCGACGAAGTGCAAAGCGGCTGCGGCCGCGCGGGCACGCTGTTCGCGTACGAGCTGTCCGGCATCGAGCCGGACGTCATGACGCTCGCGAAAGGCATCGGCGGCGGCGCCCCGCTCGGCGCGCTGCTGTCGAAAGCCGAGTTCGCGGTGTTCGAGGCCGGCGACCAGGGCGGCACATACAACGGCAACCCGCTGATGACGGCGGTCGGCTACTCGGTGATCTCGCAGCTCGTCGCACCGGGCTTCCTCGAAGGTGTGCGGGCGCGCAGCGAATACCTGAAGCGCAAGCTGCTCGAGCTGTCGGAAGAGCGCGGCTTCGAAGGCGAACGCGGCGAAGGCCTGCTGCGCGCGCTGCTGCTTGGCAAGGACATCGGCCCGCAGATCGTCGAGAAGGCGCGCGACATGCAGCCCGACGGCCTGCTGCTGAACGCCGCGCGGCCGAACCTGCTGCGCTTCATGCCCGCACTGAACGTGACGACCGAGGAAATCGACCAGATGATGGCGATGCTGCGGTCGGTTCTCGACACGCTCTAAGGAGAGCCCGCCGATGGATGCCGCCGCCGATGCTGTCGCAATCCGCCCGTTCGAACGCGCCGACACCGATGCCGTGCTCGCGGTATGGCGCGACGCGTTCCCGCAGTACGAAGACGCGGATGCGCCGCCGCACCGCAATCCGCTGCGATCGATCGAGCTGAAGCTCGCGACGCAGCCGGAACTGTTCTTCGTCGCAACTAGCGGCGCCCGCGTGGTCGGCACGCTGATGGCGGGTTTCGACGGACATCGCGGCTGGCTCTACTCGTTCGGCGTATCAAACGACGCACGCCGGCTCGGCATCGGCCGCGCGCTGATCGCGCATGCGGAACGCGCGCTCGCCGCACGCGGCTGCCTGAAGATCAATCTGCAGGTGCTGCCCGGCAACGACGATGCGTGCCGCTTCTACGCGGCGCTCGGCTATCGCGTCGAGGAACGCATCTCGTTCGGCAAGACGCTGCCGGCCTCGTGAAGCAGAGGCCGGCAGCCCGCCACTTCAGCGCGTGATCGGCCCAGCGCCCGGCAGCGGATTGCCGAGCGCGTCGGTCGGCACGGCCTGCCGCTCGAATGCAGCGAAATACGCGGCCCACTGCGTATCGCTCACGCGCACGATCAGCGCGCCGTCCTGCCAGATGTCGTTGTGATCGTTGTGGTCGTCGCCCGCACGGTGCAGATAGTTCGAGCCGGTCGAACCCTGGTTCATGTGCGTGTCGTGGATGCCGTTGCCTTCCGAATACGAGCGGCCGAACACGACGACGTCGAGCCCCTGCGACTGTGCGGCGTTCACCAGCCGCAGCAGCGACGGTATCGGCTCCTGATGCTCCGTACCGTCCATCACGGCGCTCGGGCGCCATGCGCCCGTTTCGTTCAGGATGTCGCTGCGCAGGTAGTCGAGCGCGGGCAATGCTGCCTGCCCCGTCAGGTCCGTATAGCCTTCGGCCGCGGCCGCGAGCGTCTGCGTGATCGGATGGTGGAAATCGTAGACGAGCTTGTAGTTCAGCAGGTCGTCCGCGTCGTTGGTGCCGACGTTGATCGCGACGTCCCAGTCGCCTCCGGGCAGCGCCAGCGTCAGGTGGATGTGATACTGGATCTCGCTGCCGTGCGGCGAGCCCTTCAGCTTCGCCACCGATGTCACCTTCGCCTTCACGAAACCGTAGTCCAGACTCATGCGTGCTCTCCGTGTGCCGATCGGCCGTCGATGCTACGCGGCCCGTGTGACGGTTGGCAGGCGACCGGTAACGAGCGGCCGCCCCCACCGTTCCCGCGCCGCGTATGCGGCCCGACAGTCGAATGGAGTCGCGCTCGCACGCACAAGTTCGACCGGAATCGCATGACACGAAAAAAAGGCTGTCACGGCATCCCGTGACAGCCTTTCGAAAGCCCGTGTGCGACGCGCCCGGCATCTGCCGTCGCGCGCCCGCGGGCCCGCTCATTCACTCACTCATTCACCCAGGTAAGCGGCACGCACCTTCGGATCGTCGAGCATCTGCTTCGCATCGCCTTCCATCGTGACCGTGCCCGAATCCATCACGTAGCCACGGTCGGCCGCCTGCAGCGCGAGGCGGGCGTTCTGCTCGACGAGCAGCACCGTGATGCCCTCCTTCGAGATTTCACGCACCACTTCGAAGATCTTCTCGACCATGATCGGCGACAGCCCCATCGACGGCTCGTCGAGCAGCAGCAGCTTCGGCTTCGAGAGAATCGCGCGCGACATCGCCAGCATCTGCTGCTCGCCGCCCGACAGCGTGCCCGCGAGCTGCGTCGCACGCTCCTTCAGGCGCGGGAAGAAGCCGAACATGCGGTCGACGTCCTTCTTGATCTGCTCGCTGTCGTTGCGCAGGTACGCGCCCATCTGCATGTTCTCGACGATCGACATCCGCGCGAAGATCCCGCGGCCTTCCGGCACCATCGCGAGGCCGCGCTTGAGCAGCTCGTGCGTCGGCATGCCCTTGATCGACTTGCCCTCGTACTCGATGTCGCCGGCCGAATACGCCTTGAGACCCGTGATCGCCTTCATCGTCGTGGTCTTGCCTGCGCCGTTCGCGCCGATCAGCGTCACGAGTTCGCCCTGGCGGACTTCCATGTCAACGCCCTTGACGGCCTGGATGCCGCCGTAGTTGACCTGCAAGCCCTTGATTTTCAACATTGCCGCTGCCATCAGTGCACCCCTGCGCCGAGATATGCCTCAATCACCTTCGGATTCTTCTGCACGTCCTGCGGCAGACCCTCGGCGATCACCTTGCCGTAATCGAGCACCGTCATCCGGTTGCACAGCCCCATCACGAGCTTCACGTCGTGCTCGATCAGGAGAATCGTGCGGCCGTCCGAGCGGATCTTGTCGAGCAGGCGCGTGAGTTCGACCTTCTCGGTCGCATTCATCCCGGCCGCCGGCTCGTCGAGCGCGAGCAGCTTCGGGTCGGTGGCCAGTGCGCGCGCGATCTCGAGACGGCGCTGGTGGCCGTACGACAGGTTGCGCGACGTGTAGTCGGCGTACTGCAGCACGCCGACGTATTCGAGCAGCTCGATCGCGCGTTCCTTGATCTCGCGCTCTTCCTGGCGCTCGGCCGGCGTCTGGAACACCGCGCCGAGCAGCCCGTGCTTGGTACGCACGTGGCGGCCCACCATCACGTTCTCGAGGGCCGTCATCCCGCCGAACAGGCGGATGTTCTGGAACGTGCGCGCGATGCCCGTCTTCGCGACCTGATGCACCGCGGTCGGCTTGTATTCCGTGCCGTCGAGCTTGAACTCGCCGGAGTCCGGCGTATAGAGGCCCGTGATCACGTTGAAGAACGTCGTCTTGCCGGCGCCGTTCGGGCCGATCAGGCCATAGATCTCGCCTTCCTTGATCTCGAGGCCGACGTCGGACAGCGCCTGCAGGCCACCGAAGCGCTTGTTCACGCCTTTGACGGACAGTCGGATTTGTTTGTCGCTCATGTGTGTATCCCCTTGTCCGTAGGTTAAGCGCGCACCGGCTTCTTGCTGGCGCGCTTCGCCAGTTTCGCGATCTTGTCCTCATGCTTCGGCGCGGGCCACAGGCCTTCCGAGCGGTACAGCATGATGACCACCATCGCGAGGCCGTACAGCGCCTGACGGATCACTTCCGTATCGACGACGTCGTGGCCGAACAGCGCGTGCTGCAGCGGGCTCATCGTCGAACGCAGGAATTCCGGGAAGATCGCGAGCAGCACCGCGCCCAGGATCACGCCCGGGATGTGGCCCATGCCGCCGAGCACCACGCATGCGAGCACGACGATCGATTCCCAGAACGTGAACGATTCCGGCGACACGAAGCCCTGGAACGAACCGAACATCGCACCCGACAGGCCGCCGAACGACGCGCCCATCGCGAATGCGAGCAGCTTCACGTTGCGGGTGTTGATGCCCATCGCCTTTGCCGCGATCTCGTCTTCGCGGATCGCCGCCCATGCACGGCCGATACGCGAGTGCTGCAGGCGCGTACACACCCAGATCACCAGCAGCGAGCACAGCACGAACAGGTAGTAGTACATGTAGACCGACGGCAGCTGGATCCCGAACAGCGAGTGCGTCTGCGCGAGGCTGAAGTCGCCGATGTGCACCGGATCGATGCCCGTGATCCCCTTCGGGCCGTTGGTGATGTTCACCGGACGGTCGAGGTTGTTCATGAAGATCCGGACGATTTCACCGAAGCCGAGCGTCACGATCGCCAGGTAGTCGCCGCGCAGGCGCAGCGTCGGCGCGCCGAGCAGGATCCCGAAGGTCGCCGCCAGCGCCATTGCGATCGGCACGATGATCAGGAACGGGATGTGCAGCCCGTTCGGCGCGAGCGCCGCGATCCACTCGAACTGCGAGCTCAGGTGCGGCGAGCTCAACAATGCCGCCGTGTACGCACCCACCGCGTAGAACGCGATGTAGCCGAGGTCGAGCAGGCCGGCGAAGCCGACCACCACGTTCAGGCCCAGCGCGAGCATCACGTACAGCATCGCGAAGTCGAGCACGCGGACCCAGTAGTTGCCGCCGGCCGAGCCGATGATGATCGGCGCCGCGATCACGAAGACCGCGGTCAGGAGGCCGATGATGACGGTCTTGGTGGTGTTGCGCTCTTCGACGAGCGACGTCGAGGATTCGATCGGTTGAATGGATGTCATGTTGTTTGCTCCCTTCCGTTACGCGCGATCCGCGACACGTTCGCCCAGCAGGCCGGACGGACGGAACACCAGCACGATGATCAGCACGACGAAGGCGAACACGTCCTGGTAGTTACTGCCGAATACGCCGCCCGTGAGGTTGCCGATATAGCCGGCCCCGAGCTGCTCGATCAGGCCGAGCAGCACGCCGCCGACCATCGCACCGCCGAGGTTGCCGATCCCGCCCAGCACCGCGGCCGTGAATGCCTTCATGCCGGGGATGAAGCCCATGTAGAAGTGCACGTTGCCGTATTCGGATGCAATCATCACGCCGGCCAGCGCGGCGAGCGCGGAGCCGATCATGAACGTCGCGGAGATCACGAAGTTCGGGTTCACGCCCATCAGGCTCGCGGTGTTCGGGCTTTCGGCGATCGCGCGCATCGCGCGGCCGAGCTTGGTCTTGTGCACGAGCAGCAGCAGGCCGCCCATCACGATGAACGCCACCGCGATGATCACGATTTCAGTCACCGAGATCACGGCGCCGGGCGTCGTGTCCGTTGCCTTGATCACGTTGATCGGATCGGTCGGCAGCAATTGCGGGAACGGCAGCGGGTTGCGCGACCAGATGATCATCGCGGCGGTCTGCAGCAGGATCGACACGCCGATCGCGGTGATCAGCGGGGCGAGGCGCGGTGCGCGACGCAGCGGCCGGTAGGCGACCCGTTCGATCGTGAAGCCGACGAATGCACAGACGACTGCGGCGATACCCAGGCCGATCGTCAGTGTCGCGACGTTGCCGAGTCCGGGGAAATGGTTCTGCAGCACGGTGATGGCCGACAGGGCGACCATCGCGCCGATCATCAGCACGTCGCCATGCGCGAAGTTGATGATGCCGAGAATGCCGTACACCATCGTGTAGCCCAACGCGATGATGGCGTAGACACTGCCGAGCACCAGCCCGTTGAGAACCTGCTGGACGAAAATATCCATTTAAAGCTCCTTGGCCCGTGCTGCCGGAGGACGTTGCGCCCCGCGGGTAAGCGAGGAATCGCGCCTTCTCGGCGACACTGCGGGTACTAGTCGATACCGGTAAGGGTGGATCGTCCCGGCGCGCGCGGCCCGGCCTGTACGGCCGGACCTGCCGCCGGAGCGGATACAAAAACGGCACCGCACTGTTCCGGTGCCGTCATGAGTCCCGTCGCTAAATCGTCACGACATCGAGGACGGTGTTCGTGGCCTCCTTGAAGTCGTAGGGCAGCATGCCGAGACGGCCATCGTCCGGTTGCCCGGCATCCGTGCCTTTTCCTGTCCGGTGCGAGGCAAGCCCCGCACCCGGGCAGATCGGATTCCGTGCCGCGTTGCCTCGCAAGGCACCGCGAACACCGCACCCGACATTCGTCAGGACTGCGTCGGAATCCATCGTACGAACCAGACCGCGCGCCGCGACATCATTGCTCGCGGCAACGCGCTGTTTCGTCGAATCGAAATGAAAGGGGACCGGCGACATCGGCACGCTGCCCGCATCGCCGGGCACCCTGGCCGGCCTGCGTCGATCGGCGCGCACGGTCGCTGTCACGCCACGACCGGCGGCCTGCTGTGCTGCAACCTGCGTGCCCGCAGCCTGGCCGTTCGCCAGGCCAAACGCGTTGATTTCCTCGATCGCCAAACGTGCCCCGTTTCCCTTGTCCTTGCCCAATTGCGCGGTGCGGCACGCGAACGGTGCTGCACGACCGGTTCCGGCGACGCGCACGCCGCTGGCCGGCGGTGCCGCAAACGCCGCAGCCTCCCCCGCCTCGTCGTCGCTCTTTTTACTGCAGCCGGCAAGCATTGCAACCGGTGCGGCGACGGACATGGCGTAAGCCGACTTCACATGCATTGAGTGGTCTCCCGCGCCTTGCCAAAATCCGATTTCAAAGCCATTCAGGCCTGAAAACGGGCGCATTGTAACTCCATTTATAGGACGCCAATAATCCTGATTCGATGGGGTTTTCCTGCATTGCAACCAATTTTGAGAGACGCTTGGAAGCGCGCAGAGCAACCTGGTTGCACCATTCATCCGAATAATGGTTGCGATTGCGATTTCGACAGGCAAAAAAAAGCGCGCCGTAAGGCGCGCTTCGGTGTTCCGCGGGTGCGATGCGGCAATCAGGCGGCGGGCGGCAGGTTCAACCCGCGCGGCAGCGGAAACGATACGTTTTCCTCGATGCCGTCGAGCGCGCGCACATTGCGCACACCGAGTTCGCGCAGCCGCGCGATCACGGCCTGGGCGAGCACTTCAGGGGCCGACGCGCCGGCCGTCACGCCGATGCGACGCTTGCCTGCGACCCATGCCGGATCGATCTGTTCAGGCGCATCGACCATGTACGCGTCCACGCCGCGCTTCTCGGCCACTTCACGCAGGCGGCTCGAATTCGAGCTGTTCGGGCTGCCGACGACGATCACGACATCGCACTGCGGCGCCATGAACTTCACGGCGTCCTGGCGGTTCTGCGTCGCGTAGCAGATGTCCTGCTTCTTCGGCTCGCGGATCTTCGGATACTTGGCCTTCAACGCGGCGATGATCTCGGCCGCGTCGTCGACGGACAACGTCGTCTGCGTGACGAGCGCGATGCGTTCGGGATCGGCGAGCTCGAGCTTCTGCACGTCCTCGACGCTCTCGACGAGATGCATGCCGCGCTCGACCTGCCCCATCGTGCCTTCGACTTCCGGATGGCCCTTGTGCCCGATCATGACGATGTCGACGCCGTCCTGGCGCATCTTCGCCACTTCGACGTGCACCTTCGTGACGAGCGGGCAGGTTGCGTCGTAAATACGCAACCCGCGCACGTCGGCCTCGTCGCGCACGGCCTTCGACACGCCGTGCGCGCTGAAGATCACGGTATTGCCGGCCGGCACTTCCTCGAGTTCCTCGACGAAGATCGCGCCTTTCTTCTTCAGATCCTCGACCACGTACTTGTTGTGGACGATCTCGTGACGGACGTAGATCGGCGCACCGTGCATCGCGATGGCGCGCTCGACGATCTCGATCGCGCGATCGACGCCCGCGCAGAAACCGCGCGGCTGGGCCAGCAGGATTTCGGCATCGGCGGCGACGGTCTGCCCGGACAGCGTATCGGTGGTGCTCATGATTACAGGATTCCGATGATTTTCACTTCGAACGTGAGCGCTTGGCCCGCGAGCGGATGATTGAAGTCGAACAGCGCCGAGGTCTCGCTGACTTCCTTCAGCACCCCCGCGTATCGGCCGCCGTCCGGCGCGTTGAACTCGATCAGTTCGCCCGGCGTGAAATCGTCGCCGACCATCCCGTTCTCGCGCAGCGTCGACAGCGTCACGCGCTGGAGCATGTCGGGATTGCGGGGACCGAACCCCTGTTCGGGGGTTAGCTGAAAAGTCGAATGGTCGCCGACCCTGAGGCCGATCAGAATCTGTTCCAGCGACGGCGCCAGTTGCCCCGCGCCGAGCAGCAGCGTGGCCGGCTTGTCGGTGAAGGTGTTGACGATATCGGCGCCGTCGGCGAGTGCCAGCCGGTAATGCAATGTGACGTGGGAACCGGGCTTCACTTCGGATAGATCGATGAGGCTCATGAATTACTCGTTCAGTCGGCGCCCGATACGGCCGAAAGGCCCGGCGCAAAACCAATATTGTAAGTCACCTGAGCGCGCAAGGCGGAAAGTGCGACGACGTCGCGCACACTGCCCGCCGCCAATGGAGTTTCAAGCATGCTGTCACCCTGCCCAGCCTTGCCGCCCGTCGAATGCCGCGACAGCACCGATCTGCCGGCCGATCCGCCCGGCCGCGTCATCCCGATCCACCGGCGCAAGCGCCACCTGCGCGGCTGGCGGCCCGAGCGGCCGCGCGAGCGATTGCTGGAGCGCGGGCCGGCGGCGCTCACCGACGACGAACTGGTCGCCCTGCTGCTCGGCACGGGCAAGCCCGGGCACGATGTATTCACCACCGCCCGCGCCCTGGTCAAGCAGTTCAAGTCGTTGCACGGGTTGCTCGAGGCGACCACCGGCGATTTCGAGGCGCACCCCGGCATCGGCCCCGCGCGCTCCGCGCGGCTGGTTGCTGTCATCGAGATCGCGCGTCGCATGCTGAAGGAGAAAGCGCACGAGAGGAAGCCGATCGATTCACCCGGCGCGGTCGAGGACTATCTGCGGCTGAAGATCGGCGGGCGTCCGTACGAAGTGTTCGCCGCAGTCTACCTCGACGCGCGCCACGGCCTGATCGACATGGAGGAAATCACACGCGGCTCGCTGACGCGCATGGCCGTCTACCCGCGCGAGATCGTGCGCCGCGCGATGGCATACAACGCTGCCGCACTGATCGTTGCCCACAACCATCCGTCGGGCGCGGTGCAGCCGAGCGCGGAAGATCGCCGCCTGACCCGGGTGCTGCACGATGCGCTCGCGCTCGTCGATGTCAGGCTGCTCGATCACGTCGTGATCGGCACCAGTGATACTTTTTCGTTCGCACGGGCCGGTTGGATGTAGACTGTGCGGTTGCGGCCCGCCCAAGGGCGCCGCAACGGTGATGCGAAATTAGGTTTGATTTTTCTGAACTTTTTCTGCTAGAATCGCCGTCTGTCTTTTTTCCAACCAGTTCTAGCCATCGAAGGGCCTTGTCTGTAAGGGCTTCGGCGTTCTGAGTGCAGCCATGGATCACGTGGCGGTACGATGGAACCTTCATCGGCGATCGAACCCCGAATTTAGCGTATTAGGAGTGCTCTCATGGCACGCGTATGCCAAGTAACTGGGAAAGCGCCGATGAGCGGCAACAACGTTTCCCACGCCAACAACAAGACGAAGCGCCGCTTCCTGCCGAACCTGCAAAACCGCCGGTTCTGGGTAGAGAGCGAAAACCGCTGGGTGCGCCTGCGCGTCTCGAACGCCGGCCTGCGCCTGATCGACAAGAACGGCATCGATTCCGTGCTCGCTGACCTGCGCGCACGCGGCGAAGCCTAAGCCCAAGGAGCACAATCATGGCAAAAGGCGCACGCGACAAGATCAAGCTTGAGTCGACCGCTGGTACGGGTCACTTCTACACGACCACGAAGAACAAGCGCAACATGCCGGAAAAGATGGCGATCAAGAAGTTCGATCCCGTCGTCCGCAAGCATGTTGAATACAAAGAAACCAAGATCAAGTAATCTCCGGTTTCTGCTAGCCTGACGGCGACCGAAAAGCCCCGCACATGCGGGGCTTTTTGTTTTGCGCGCACGCTCCGGCGCGACGCGGTATGCTCTCCCCTTTCCGCGGCCACGGCCGCCGGAACGCACAAGATCAAAAGCGTAACGATGGAGATGCAGCATGAAATTCGACGTGGCGATCGTCGGCAGCGGCCTGGCAGGGCTGTCGGTCGCACTCAACCTGGCCAGCACGCGACGTGTCGCGCTGATCGCGAAACGGTCGATGATGGAGGGCGCGAGCGATAACGCGCAAGGTGGCATCGCGGCTGTCCTCGATTCGGCGGACAGCATCGAGAACCACGTCGACGACACGCTGGTCGCCGGTGGCGGCTTGTGCGACGAAGGCGCGACGCGCTATATCGTCGAGCACGGCCGCGAAGCGATCGAATGGCTGATCTCGCAGGGCGTGCCGTTCACGAAGGACGACGCGGCCGAGCTCGGCTTCCACCTCACGCGCGAAGGCGGCCATAGCCATCGCCGGATCATCCACGCGGCCGACGCGACCGGCCATGCGGTGCTCGCCACGCTGTCGGCGCGTGCGCGCCAGCACCCGAACATCACGTTCTTCGAAAACCACCACGCGATCGACCTGATCACGTCGGACCGGCTCGGCCTGCCCGGCCGCCGCTGTCATGGCCTGTACGCGCTCGACGTCGACAACGACCGCACGATCACGATCGAGGCGCCGCATACGGTGCTCGCAACGGGCGGCGCCGGCAAGGTCTACCTGTACACGACGAACCCCGACACCGCGACCGGCGACGGCATCGCGATGGCGTGGCGCGCAGGTTGCCGCGTGTCGAACATGGAATTCATCCAGTTCCACCCGACCTGCCTGTTCCATCCGTACGCGAAGTCGTTCCTGATTTCCGAAGCCGTGCGCGGCGAAGGCGGCCTGTTGAAGCTGCCCGACGGCACGCGCTTCATGCCCGCGCACGATCCGCGCGCCGAACTCGCGCCGCGCGACATCGTCGCGCGCGCGATCGACTTCGAGATCAAGAAGCGCGGGATCGACTGCGTGTATCTCGACATCAGCCACCAGCCGGAAGCGTTCCTGCGCGAACACTTCCCGACGATCCACGCGCGCTGCCTCGAATTCGGCATCGACATCGCGAAAGAGCCGATTCCCGTCGTGCCGGCCGCGCACTACACGTGCGGCGGCGTCGTCACCGACCTCGCCGGGCGAACCGATCTCGCGGGCCTGTATGCGGTAGGCGAAACGTCGTACACGGGACTCCACGGCGCGAACCGGCTCGCGAGCAACTCGCTGCTCGAATGTCTCGTGATTGGCCGTGCCGCGGCCGAAGCGATCGAGGCGGGCGGCTTCGATGCCGAAACGCCAGCCACGCTGCCCGCGTGGGACGAAAGCCGCGTGTCGGATGCGGACGAGGAAGTCGTCGTTGCGCACAACTGGGACGAGCTGCGCCGCCTGATGTGGAACTACGTCGGTATCGTGCGCACCGACAAGCGCCTCGAACGCGCGAAGCACCGGCTGTCGCTGCTGCGCGACGAGATCCAGGAGTACTACGCGAACTTTCGCGTGACGCGCGACCTGCTCGAACTGCGCAACCTCGTCGACGTGGCGACCCTGATCGTGAAGAGCGCACACTCGCGCCGCGAGAGCCGCGGGCTGCACTACAGCCGCGACTGGCCGAACTCGCTGCCGAAGGCGCTGCCGAGCGTACTCACGCCGCGCGCCCGTCGCTGAGCGGCACGCCCTTCCCGGCTGCCGCTGCACAGGAAAAAAGCCGTTGGCGTTTGCGCGCCAACGGCTTTTTTTGTGATCACCGGCGTTCGGTCAGTCGACGATCCGCATCGAATAATCCGTCGCGCGCACGTCCTTCGTCAGCGCGCCGATCGAGATACGGTCGACCCCCGTTTCCGCGAATGCCCGCACCGTATCGAAATTGACGCCACCCGACACTTCGAGCACGGCCTTGCCGTTCGCCACGCGCACCGCTTCACGCATCATGTCGAGCGTGAAGTTGTCGAGCAACACCGACTGCGCGCGATGTGCGAGCGCCGTATCGAGTTGCGCAAGCGTTTCCACTTCGATCTGCACGGGCACGCCCGACTCCAGCGCGAACGCCGCGTCGAGCGCCTCGCCGACACCGCCTGCCGCCGCGATGTGGTTTTCCTTGATCAGGATGCCGTCGTACAGCGCGAGACGCTGGTTCTCACCGCCGCCGACGCGCACCGCGTACTTCTGCGCGAGCCGCAGGCCCGGCAGCGTCTTGCGCGTATCGAGGATCTTCGTGCGCGTGCCTTCGACGCGATCGACGTAACGACGCGTCGCCGTCGCGACGCCCGACAGCAGTTGCAGGAAGTTCAGCCCGTTGCGCTCGGCCGTCAGCAGCGCGCGCGCCGGCCCTTCGAGTTCGCAGACGGTCGAATCGGGCGACATACGATCGCCTTCGCGATAACGCCACTGCACGACGATCGCCGGATCGATCCGGGCAATCACGGCCTCGAACCACGGCACGCCGCACAGCACGGCTTCCTCGCGCACGATGATGCGAGCACGGCGACGCCCGCCGGCCGGCACGAGCCGCCCGGTCTGGTCGCCGGTGCCGACGTCTTCCGCGATCGCATCAGCCACATTGCGCGCGATCGCGTCGTCGAATGCCGCGCCGTACTGCACGCGGACGACGTCGAACAGCGGGGATACTGCGGAGTTCGCGCCGCCTTCCGCCGGGCCGCCCCCAAGGAAGGTGGCCGCCCCCTCGGGGGGCAGGGAACGAATGCGAGCGTGGGGGCTATTCATTACGCAGCCCCCACGTTTGCAAACAATTGCTGATCGCGCTGCAGGTCGCCGCTCGCCTGCACGCGTTTCTTGTGCGCGGCCGCGAAATCGAGCATCCGGTCGATCGGCAGGCGTGCGCGCTCGCCGATCGCGGGATCGACGAAGATCTCGTTGTGACCGCGCTCGAGCACGTCGGCGAGGTTCGCGAGGCCGTTCATCGCCATCCACGGGCAATGCGCGCAGCTCTTGCAGGTGGCGCTGTTGCCGGCCGTCGGCGCGGCAATGAAGGTCTTGCCGGGCGCCGCAAGCTGCATCTTGTGCAGGATGCCGAGATCGGTCGCGACGATGAAGTGCGTCGCATCGAGCTTGACCGCCGCGTCGATCAGCTGCGTGGTCGAGCCGACCACATCGGCCTGCGCGACAACGTTTTCCGGCGATTCGGGGTGGACGAGCACCTTCGCGTTTGGATATTCGGCGCGCAGCAGGTCGAGCTCGATGCCCTTGAATTCGTCATGAACGAGGCACGAGCCTTGCCACAGCAGCATGTCCGCGCCGGTTTTCTTCTGGATGTAGCTGCCGAGATGGCGATCCGGCGCCCAGATGATCTTCTCGCCGCGTGCATGCAGGTCGGCCACGATCTCGAGGCCGATCGACGACGTGACCATCCAGTCCGCGCGCGCCTTCACGGCGGCGCTGGTATTCGCGTAGACGACGACGGTACGGTCGGGATGCGCATCGCAGAACGCCGAGAATTCGTCGACGGGGCAGCCGAGGTCGAGCGAGCAGGTCGCGTCGAGATCGGGCATCAGGATGCGTTTGTTCGGGCTCAGGATCTTCGCGGTTTCGCCCATGAAGCGCACGCCGGCAACGACGAGCGTCTGCGCGTCGTGGTCGCGGCCGAAGCGGGCCATTTCGAGCGAATCGGCGACACAGCCGCCGGTTTCGTCGGCGAGCTCCTGCAACTCGGCGTCGACGTAGTAGTGCGCGACCAGCACGGCCTTTTCACGCACGAGCAATGCCTTGATGCGCGCCTTAAGCGCAGCGCGCTCTTCGGCGGACGGCGCATCGGGCACCTTGGCCCACGCCTGCCCCACACCGCACACGGTCCCTGCTGCAACGGGCCGGTCGTACTCGACGGGTTTGATCGTCGATTGCATCTCCATATCTCCTGTCGACCAGCGTTTGCGCTTTAGCGCTTACGCTGGTCCCATGCTTCGCGGTCGACCCACGTTCGCGCTTCAGCGCTTACTCGGGTCCCATCCTTCGCGGTCGATCAGCGTCAGCGCCTCAGCGCCCACTCCGATCCCATCCCCTGCGTTCGCCCCGGAACAACACTTCCACGCTGCCCCAAGCCTCATACGAATCCAGCCCTGCCGATCACCTTCAAAAACCGGCGGACCAAATAAAAAACCCCGCCAACGCGGGGTTTTTGACGTCCTTAGATTCTAATCGATTTCGAATCAGGCGTAGCGGCGCAGGCGCGTCGCGAATTCCTGCAGCGCCTTGATGCCGCTTTGTTCTGCGCGATGGCACCAATCCTGCAATTGCGCGAGAAGCTGTTCGCGCGATGCGGTCGAACGATCCCAGATCGCAGCGAGATCCTGGCGCAGCTGGAAGTAGGTTTGCAGCTTCTGGCTGTTCGCGAAGATTTCCGGCAGCAGCTTCTTCTGCGGCTCGTCGAGGCCGTCGGCGTCCTTGTGGAACCACTTGCGCGCGCCGCGCATCATCTGGTATTTCTCGCCGCCGATTTCCTTCAGGTGCGCGAGCTCCTGGCGGTACGCACGCTTCACCGCCTTGCCGTAGCGCGCCATCACTTCGTAGCGGTTCGACAGCACGGCCTGCAGCGTTTCCTGGTCGAGCACCGTCTTCGGCTTGTTCAGACGCGGCGTCGGCGCGACCTTCTTCACCTTCGCGAGACCGAACGCCGACATGATGCGGATGTACATCCAGCCGATGTCGAACTCGTACCACTTGTTCGACAGCTTCGCCGACGTCGCGAACGTGTGGTGGTTGTTGTGCAGCTCTTCGCCGCCGATCACGATGCCCCACGGGAACAGGTTCGTGCTCGCGTCGGCCGAGTTGAAGTTGCGATAGCCCCAGAAGTGGCCGAAGCCGTTGACGACGCCAGCCGCCCAGAACGGAATCCAGACCATCTGCACGGCCCACACGGTGAGGCCGATCACGCCGAACAGCGCGACGTCGATCACCATCATCAGGCTGATGCCGAGAATCGGGTACTTCGAATAGACGTTGCGCTCCACCCAGTCGTTCGGCGTGCCGTGGCCGAACTTGCGCATCGTCTCTTCGTTCTTCGCTTCCGCGCGATACAACTCGGCGCCCTCGAGGAACACCTTCCAGATGCCCCGCGTCTGCGGGCTGTGCGGATCTTCCTCGGTCTCGCACTTCGCGTGGTGCTTGCGGTGAATTGCGGCCCACTGGCCGGTCAGCATGCCGGTGGTCATCCACAGCCAGAGGCGGAAGAAGTGGCTCGCGATCGGATGCAGCTCAAGCGCGCGATGCGCCTGGCAACGGTGCAGGTAGACCGTCACGCCGATGATCGTGACGTGCGTGACGGCGAGCGCGAACAGCGCGACCTGCCACCACGAAAAATGCAGGAGCCCGTGGGAAAGAAAATCGAGCAGGGAATTCAACAAGGCAGTTACCTGTGATGAGAGCGACGCCGGCCCGCGCCAAGCGTCAGAAAAATGAAAGCATACCGCGTGTAGACCAGAATTTTACTTCAACCGTTCCAAGTCTTTGTAAAAAATGAACATTTTCTTGCCCTGACGCAACCGGCGCAGTCCACGGGCGGACTTGAAAAGGCCCGCGATCCGGTTCCGACCGCGGGGTCGATACGACTGGATTGGCGGCCGGCGCGCGCTATGCAGCCGGTGCGCGCCCGTCCGACGCGCCGTTGGCGGCGGTCGGATCGAGCCCGGCAGCCGCGCCCGCAGCGGAAAAACCGTCTGGCAACCCGACGACGCGCACTTCGCGCTGCGGGAACGGAATCGAAATCCCGTGCTCGCCGAACAGGCGCCAGATGTTGCGGTTCACGCTCGAACGCACACCGGACGTGCCCTTCGCCGAATCTTCGATCCAGAACCCGAGCTCCAGGTCGATCCCGTCCGCCCCGAAACTCACCAGATACGGGGTCGGAGCCGGTTCGGCCAGCACACGCGGCACACCTTTGGCTGCCTCGGCGAGCAGCGTGAGCGCGTGCTCGACATCGCTCGTGTACGCGACCTGCACCGCGACCTTCGCGTAGCCGCGCGTCAGGTACGACGACTGGTTCTGCACGACGTCGGTGATCAGCTTTTCGTTCGGGATCAACGTCTCGTTGCCGTCGAGGCCGCGCACGACCGTATAGCGCGTGCGGATCTGCGTGACGACGCCCTGCAGACCGCCGACGCTGATCGCATCGCCGAGCCGCAGCGAGCGGTCGAGCAGGATGATGAAGCCCGACACGTAGTTGCTGGCGATCTTCTGCAGCCCGAAACCGAGGCCGACACCGACCGCGCCGCCGAACACGCCGAGCACCGTCACGTCGATGCCGACCAGCGACAGCCCGATCAGGATCGCCGCGAACACGAGCAGCGCGCGGCCGACCCGCGACAGTACGACCTTCAGGTTCGCGTCGAGCGTGCTCGCGCGCGTGAGGCGATCCTCGAGCACCGAGCCGAGCCACATCGCGACCATCAGCGTCACGCACACCCACAGCGCGCCCGAGATCACCGACAGCAGCGTGAGATGCGCATTGGCGACACGGAACTGCACGCTGTCGAGCCAGCCGAGCACGTCGCGCTGGATGCCGAGCACCGTCAGCACCATCGCGGCCCACACGACGGTCGACACGATCTTCTCGACGATCGACAGCCATGCATGCGTGTGGCCGTCGCGCGCAAATATGCGCCGGGCAAAGAAGAACAGCACGTAGATCAGCCCGATGCCGAACAAGGGCACGAGCGCGAGCGACAGCAGCGACGTCGACATGAACGGGTCGAACGCGAGCTGCGCGCCGCCCACGAACACGCTGCCGAACAACGGGAACAACGCGCGCTTCAGGCTTTGCGCGCCCGCGCCGGGCGCACGTCCGGCTGCCCGGCGGCGCGCGTCGATCCGGCCGTGCACGAAGCGCGCGGCCACCCATGCGAAGCACAGCGCACCGATGAGTATCGCCGCCTGCCAGATCATCACCGGCTGGTGGAAGTCACGAATGACCGATGCCAGCCGGTGCGACAGCAGGCGGCTCTGCAGATTCTCCATCGTCCGTCCGGCCCGCCGTTACTGCGCAGCGCGCCGTTCGAGCACCGCGGCGAAGAAGCCGTCGGTCGCGTGACGATGCGGCCACAGCGACAGGTAGTCACCCGTCTCGAGCTCGATGCGCTGGTCTTCCAGCACCTTCTGCGCCGGTACCAGCACGAAGTCGGGATGGTCGGCCAGGAACTGTTCGACGATGCGTTCGTTCTCGGCGTCGAGCACGCTGCAGGTCGCGTAGACGAGCCGGCCGCCCTTCTTCACCAGGCGCGCGGCGCTCGCGAGGATGGACGCCTGCTTCGGCGTCAGCTCGTCGATCGCCGTGCGCGTCTGGCGCCACTTCAGGTCCGGGTTGCGGCGCAACGTGCCCAGGCCGCTGCACGGTGCATCGACCAGCACGCGGTCGATCTTGCCGGCGAGCCGCTTGATCTTCGCGTCGTGTTCGCTGTCGATCAGCACGGGGTTCACGTTCGACAGCCCGCTGCGCGCAAGGCGCGGCTTCAGCTTCGCCAGGCGCTTCTCTGACACGTCGAACGCGTAGAGGCGCCCGGTCGAGCGCATCATCGCGCCCAGCGCGAGCGTCTTGCCGCCCGCACCCGCACAGAAATCGACGACCATCTCGCCGCGGCGCGGCGCGACCAGCGAGCACAGCAGCTGGCTGCCTTCATCCTGCACCTCGATCGCGCCTTCCTCGAACAACTTCAGGCGCGTCAGCGCCGGCTTGCCGACCACGCGCACGCCGAACGGCGCGAACGGCGTCGCGCCCGCATCGATGCCGCTCACGCGCAGCCCTTCGATCACCTGGTCGCGCGTTGCCTTCTGCGCGTTGGCGCGCAGGTCGAGCGGTGCCGGGTAGTTCAGCGCGGCGGCAAGCTGCGCGAGTTCCTCACCATCGAAACGCGCCGACAGCGCCTGGTAGATCCAGTCGGGCAGGTTCGTGCGAATGCGTACGGGCAGGCTCGCCGGATCGATCTTCGACACGTGTTCGAGCCATGCGGACTCGGTGTCCGACAGGAACGGCTTCAGCGCATTGCGGCCGACCGTCTGCATCAGGCCCAGCAGCGTGAGGCGCCGCGCGGGCGTGCCCGTGCCGCTCTCGGCGAGGTGCGAAAACTCCATCTTGCGGCGCAGCACCGCGAACACGGCCTCGGCGATCACGCCCCGCTCGGCATGCCCGAGCTTCGGATGCGCGCGGAAGAACCGGCTCGTCGTCGCATCGGCGGGGCCGGCGAACTTCAGCACCTCGGCCAGCAAAGTCTCGGTCTGGCCGATCAGGAATCCGTGCAGTTTCATACGCCCTCACTCGTTTCGGTATGCGGTTGATCCGCGAAAATCCAGCGCGCCTCTTCCGGCGCCACCACTGCACGGCCGTTCTCGAGGCGCAGGCGCCCCTCGATGAACCAGCGCACCGCGCGCGGATACAGCACATGCTCGACCGTCAGCACACGCTGCGCGAGCGCGGCCGCGTCGTCGCCCGCGCGCACGGGCACGGCGCCCTGCGCGACGATCGCGCCGCTGTCGAGCTCGGGAATCACGAAATGCACGCTCGCGCCATGCAGCGCGACACCCGCGTCGAGCGCCTGCTGGTGCGTGTGAATGCCCTTGAAGCTCGGCAGCAGCGACGGATGGATGTTCAGCAGCCGGCCTTCGTATCGTCTGACGAATGCGGGCGTGAGAATGCGCATGAAGCCGGCGAGGACCACGAGATCGGGCGCGAATCGGTCGATCTCGGCGGCGAGCGCCGCGTCGAAGCTGTCGCGGCCGTCGAACGACCGGTGGTCGACCACCGCCGTCGCCACCCCGTGCGACGCGGCAAATGCCAGGCCGGCCGCGTCGGGCCGGTTGGCGATCACGGCCGCAACCTCGGCCGGCCAGCGTTCCTGCGCGCACGCGCGGACGATGGCCTCCATGTTGCTGCCGCGACCGGAAATCAGGATCACGAGTTTTTTCATCCGCGAATTTTACCATTCGCCCCCGCGTTTCCCCCCTTCTCGGCCGTCGGGCCGCCCGAACGTTTATAATCTTCTGCTTTGCGGCATCCCACCGCCCATTCCCCGACGCTGCATCCGCTATCGTGAAAGTCTTCCGCGGCCTGCCCAACGCCGAGAGCCGCGCGCCTTGCGCGCTGACGATCGGCAACTTCGACGGTGTCCATCGCGGCCACCAGGCCCTGCTCGCGCGCGTGCGCGCGGCAGCGGACGCGCGCGGCCTGCCCGTGTGCGTGATGACGTTCGAGCCGCACCCGCGCGAATTCTTCAACCCGGCCGGCGCACCGCCGCGCATCGCGATGCTGCGCGACAAGCTCGAGGCGCTGCGCGATCACGGCGTCGACCGCGTGGTCGTCGAGCACTTCAACCACACGTTCGCGAGCCAGTCGCCGCAGGCGTTCGTCGAACGCACGCTGGTGAACGGGCTGCACACGCGCTGGATGATGGTCGGCGACGATTTCTGCTACGGCGCAAAACGCGCGGGCACCTTCGACACGCTGCAGGCGGCCGGCGCGCAGTACGGCTTCGAGGTCGAGCAGATGGGTACGGTGGCCGGCAGCGACGGCACGCGCATTTCGAGCTCGGGCGTGCGCGCCGCGCTCGCGGCCGGCGATCTCGAAGCGGCCGCGCAGGCGCTCGGCCATGGCTATGCGATCAGCGGCCACGTCGCACACGGGCTGAAGCTTGGCCGCGACCTCGGCTTCCCGACGCTGAACCTGCCGATCGCACACAAGCGGCCGGCGCTCGCAGGCATCTTCGTCGTGCAGGTGCACGGCCTCGGCCCCGCCCCGCTGCCGGGCGTCGCGAGCCTCGGCCTGCGCCCGACCGTCGACGATTCGGGCCGCGTGCTGCTCGAAGTGCACCTGCTCGACTGGCACGGCGATGCGTACGGCAAGCTCATCCGCGTCGAATTCCTGAAGAAGCTGCGCGACGAGGCGAAATTCGACGATCTCGAGGCGCTGTCGCGCGCGATCGCGCTGGACGTCGCGAATGCGCGTGCGTATTTCATCGAGCGCGACCGTGCGCCGGGCAGCCGCGCCACGGGCTTCGCGACGTCGGCCACCGACCGAATTAGCTGATCCGGACAGCGGCGCCCCGCGCCGCACCCTCGCGCCGCCCAGTCGCGCGCATACCCGATTCACGACGCTCGCGCGTCCCCCGAGATTTAGATAGCGATCCCATCATGAGCAACAAGAAAGCCGATTCGAAACCGCAGGCCAAGTATCCGGTCAACCTGCTCGACACGCCGTTCCCGATGCGCGGCGACCTACCCAAGCGCGAGCCGCAGTGGGTCAAGGAATGGGAAGAGCGCGGCATCTACGAGAAGATCCGCGCGGCCAGCGCCGGCCGTCCGAAGTTCATCCTGCACGACGGCCCGCCGTATGCGAACGGCGACATCCACCTCGGCCACGCCGTCAACAAGATCCTGAAGGACATCGTCGTCAAGTCGCGCAACATGGCCGGCTTCGACGCGCCGTACGTGCCGGGCTGGGATTGCCACGGGATGCCGATCGAGATCCAGATCGAGAAGCAGTTCGGCAAGTCGCTGCCGGCGGCCGAAGTGATGAGCAAGGCGCGCACGTACGCGACCGAGCAGATCGAGAAGCAGAAGGTCGGCTTCAAGCGTCTTGGCGTGCTCGGCGACTGGGCCAACCCGTACAAGACGATGAACTTCGTGAACGAGGCGGAAGAGATCCGCGCGCTCGGCAAGATCATCGAGAAGGGCTACGTGTATCGCGGGCTGAAGCCGGTGAACTGGTGCTTCGACTGCGGCTCGGCACTCGCCGAAGCGGAAGTCGAGTACAAGGACCGCACCGATCCGACGATCGACGTGATGTTCGCGTTCGCGGAACCGGAAAAGACCGCGCAGGCGTTCGGCCTGCCGGCGCTGCCGCGCGCCGAAGGCGGCATCGTGATCTGGACCACCACGCCGTGGACGATTCCCGCGAACCAGGCGCTGAACCTCCATCCGGAAATCGTCTACGCGCTGGTCGACACCGAGCGCGGGCTGCTGATCATCGCGGAAGAGCGCGTCGAAGCATGCATGACCGACTTCAAGCTGACCGGCCGCGTCGTTGCGACCGCGCCGGGCGTGAAGCTCGCGGGCCTGCGCTTCCACCACCCGCTCGCGTCGGCTCACCCCGGCTACAAGCGCACCGCGCCCGTGTACCTCGGCGACTACGTGACGACCGACACCGGTACCGGCGTCGTGCACTCGTCGCCCGCGTACGGTATCGAGGACTTCGTGTCGTGCAAGGCGCACGGGATGACCGACTCCGACTTCATCAACCCGGTGATGGGCGACGGCCGCTATATCGAATCGCTGCCGCTGTTCGGCGGCCTGTCGATCTGGGACGCGAACCCGAAGATCGTCGAGGCGCTGAATGCAGCCGGCTCGCTGCTGCGCAGCGAGAAGTACACGCACAGCTACATGCACTGCTGGCGCCACAAGACGCCGATCATCTACCGCGCCACGTCGCAGTGGTTCGCCGGGATGGACGTGACGCCGCGCGACGGCGGCAAGACGCTGCGCGAAACGGCGCTCGAAGGCGTCGACGCGACCGCGTTCTACCCGTCCTGGGGCAAGCAGCGCCTGTTCAGCATGATCGCGAACCGTCCTGACTGGACGCTGTCGCGCCAGCGCCAGTGGGGCGTGCCGATGGCATTCTTCGTGCACAAGGAAACCGGCGAGCTGCATCCTCGCACGCTCGAGCTGCTCGAGGAAGTCGCGAAGCGCGTCGAGCAGTCGGGCATCGAGGCGTGGCAGACGCTCGACCCGCGCGAGCTGATCGGCGACGACGCGAACCTGTACGAAAAGAACCGCGACACGCTCGACGTGTGGTTCGATTCGGGCACGACGCACTGGCACGTGCTGCGCGGCTCGCACAAGGATCAGCTGCAGTTCCCGGCCGACCTCTACCTCGAAGGCTCGGACCAGCACCGCGGCTGGTTCCACTCGTCGCTGCTCACCGCATCGATGATCGACGGCCGCGCGCCGTACAAGGGCCTGCTCACGCACGGCTTCACGGTCGACGGCGAAGGCCGCAAGATGAGCAAGTCGCTCGGCAACGGCATCGACCCGCATGAAGTCGCGAACCGCCTCGGCGCGGAAATCATCCGCCTGTGGATCGCCTCGACCGACTATTCGGGCGAGCTCGCGATCTCCGAGGAAATCCTGAAGCGCGTGACCGAAGGCTATCGCCGCATCCGCAACACGCTGCGCTTCCTGCTCGCGAACCTGTCGGACTTCGACTTCGCGCAGCACGCGGTGCCCGTCGACGAATGGCTCGAGATCGACCGTTATGCGGTCGCGTTCTCGCAGCAACTGCAGACGGAACTGCTCGGCCACTACGAAAAGTACGAATTCCACCCGGTCGTCGCGAAGCTGCAGACGTACTGCTCGGAAGATCTCGGCGGCTTCTACCTCGACGTGCTGAAGGACCGCCTGTACACGAGCGCGGCCGATTCGCGCGCACGCCGCTCCGCGCAGACGGCGCTGTACCACCTGACGCACGGCCTGCTGCGCGTGCTCGCACCGTTCCTGTCGTTCACGGCGGAAGAAGCGTGGAAGGTGTTCCAGCCGGCCAGCGACACGATCTTCACGGAAACCTACTACGCGTATCCGGAAGTCGACGGCTCCGCCGCACTGATCGAGAAGTGGGCACTGCTGCGCGATGTGCGCGGCAACGTGACGAAGGCGCTCGAGGAAGCCCGCACCGCGAACCGCATCGGTTCGTCACTGCAGGCCGAAGTCGCCGTGCACGCGAGCGGCGCACGCTACGACGCGCTCACGAGCCTCGGCGAGGATCTCAAGTTCGTGCTGATCACGTCGGCTGCGACGGTCGTCAAGGTCGACGACGAAGCGCAGGAAAGCGTCGACGTGGCCGCGTCGACGTACCAGAAGTGCGAGCGCTGCTGGCACTACCGTGAAGATGTCGGCACGCATGCCGATCATCCGACGCTGTGCGGCCGCTGCTTCTCCAACCTGTTCGAAAACGGCGAAACCCGGAGCGCTGCTTAACTATGGCGAAAACCCTGTCGAAACCGGCCAGCGGCGCGCTTGCGCCCTGGCTCGGCATTTCGCTGATCGTGATCCTGTTCGACCAGCTGTCGAAGATCGCGATCCTGAAGACGTTCGCGTACGGCGCGCAGCACGAGCTGACGTCGTTCTTCAATCTCGTGCTGGTGTACAACCGCGGCGCCGCGTTCGGCTTCCTGTCGACCGCGGGTGGCTGGCAGCGCTGGGCGTTCACCGCGCTCGGCATCGGCGCGACGCTCGTGATCTGCTTCCTGCTGAAGCGTCACGGCCAGCAGCGGCTGTTCAGCCTGTCGCTCGCGATGATCCTCGGCGGCGCGCTCGGCAACGTGATCGACCGGCTCGTCTACGGCCACGTGATCGACTTCCTCGATTTCCATCTCGGCGCCTGGCACTTCCCGGCGTTCAATCTCGCCGATTCCGCGATCACGGTCGGCGCGGTGCTGCTGATCTACGACGAACTGCGTCGCGTGCGCGGCTCACGCTAAGCGCGCATACTCGGCGTCGACGGCCGGCTTCGCGCCGGCCGTTCCGTTTGACCCTTGGAGGCCTGAGTTGGCACACGCAGAACTCGCAGGAAAACACCTCGTTCTCGGCCTGACGGGCGGCATCGCCTGCTACAAGATCGCCGAGCTCACGCGGCTGCTCGTGAAGGCCGGCGCGACCGTGCAGGTCGCGATGACCGAAGCCGCTACCCAGTTCATCACGCCCGTCACGATGCAGGCGCTGTCGGGCCGGCCCGTCTATACGAGCCAGTGGGACGCGCGCGTCGACAACAACATGGCGCACATCGACCTGTCGCGCGAAGCCGATGCGATCGTGATCGCGCCCGCATCGACGGACTTCCTCGCGAAGCTCGCGCACGGATTCGCGGACGATCTGCTGTCGACGCTGTGCGTCGCGCGCGATTGCCCGCTGCTCGTCGTTCCCGCGATGAATCGCCAGATGTGGCAGAACCCGGCCACGCAACGCAACGCGGCGCAACTGCGCGCGGACGGCGTGTCGGTGCTCGGCCCGGATTCGGGCGCGCAGGCATGCGGTGAAGTCGGCGACGGCCGGATGCTCGAGCCCGAGGCGATCTACGAAGCGATCGTCGCGCACTTCGCGCCGAAGGTGCTTGCGCACCGGCGCGTGCTGATCACGGCCGGCCCGACGTTCGAACCGCTCGATCCGGTGCGCGGCCTCACGAACCGCTCGAGCGGCAAGATGGGCTTCGCGCTCGCGCGCGCCGCGCAGCAGGCCGGCGCCGACGTGCATCTCGTCGCGGGGCCGGTCGCGCTCGACACGCCGTGGGGCGTCTACCGCCAGGACGTGCAGACGGCGCAGCAGATGTACGATGCGGTCATGCATGCCGTCACCGATGCCGACATCTTCATCGCAGTGGCGGCAGTCGCCGACTGGCGCGTCGCCCAGCCGGCCGAGCACAAGATGAAGAAGACGGCCGACCACAAGGTGCCCGCGCTCGCGTTCGTCGAGAACCCCGACATCCTCGCGTCGGTCGCGGCGCTGCCCGACCCGCCGTTCTGCGTCGGCTTCGCGGCCGAAAGCGGCGACCTCGACGTGCACGGCGACGAAAAGCGCAAGCGCAAGAACGTGCCGCTGCTCGTCGGCAACCTCGGCCCGCTGACATTCGGGCGCGACGACAACGAAGTCGTGCTGTTCGAGGCCGCCGGCCTCACGCGCCTGCCGCGCGCACCGAAGGACGAACTCGCGCACACGCTCGTCGCGGAAATCGCGAAGCGCCTGCCCGACAACCGCCTGATCTGATCTCCCGCGCGGCGGCCGTCGCTGCCGCGCCCTTCCCGACCCATCCGACGACCGCATGAAACTCGACCTGAAGATCCTCGACGCGCGCATGCGCGACTACCTGCCCGCCTACGCGACCACCGGCAGCGCGGGCCTCGACCTGCGTGCGTGCCTCGATGCACCGGTCACGCTGCAGCCGGGCGAAACGACGCTCGTGCCGACCGGCCTCGCGATCCATCTCGCCGATCCTGGCTACGCGGCGCTGATCCTGCCGCGCTCAGGCCTCGGCCACAAGCACGGCATCGTGCTCGGCAATCTCGTCGGCCTGATCGATTCCGACTACCAGGGCCAGTTGATGGTCTCGACGTGGAACCGCGGCCAGACCGAGTTCGTGCTCAATCCGTTCGAGCGGCTCGCCCAGCTCGTGATCGTGCCGGTCGTGCAGGCGCAGTTCAACATCGTCGACGACTTCGCCGAAAGCGATCGTGGCGAGGGCGGCTTCGGCAGCACCGGCCGTCACTGAACGACGCAACAAAATAAGGGGCCGCACGGCCCCTTTTTTCCATTCTGTCGCCGTCATTCCTCGACGGGTTGTGCGATCCGCTCGGGCGCCAGGTCGCGCTGCCGCGATTGAGCCACGATCGCGTAGATCACCATCGCAACCAGCACGCCGAGCAGCACGGCCGACGAGCCGATCGTGCCGAGCGCGAGGCCGCCCTTCGCAACCGGCTTGGTCAGCAGGTCGCCGACCGTCGCACCGAACGGGCGCGTGAGCACGAACGCGGCCCAGAACAGCAGAACGCCGGAGATCCGTGTGAAATAGTGCGCCAGCACGATCACCGCGAGCAACCCGCCGATCAACAGCGCGCCGCCACCGAAGCCGAGCCCCGAGCTGTCCGCGAGAAAGTCGCCGAGCGCGGTGCCGAGCGTGTTCGAGAACAGGATCGCGATCCAGTACAGCAACTCGACCTTGCGCGTGCGGATCAGGTCGACCGACAGCGATTCGCCGCTGAGTCGCCACACGGCGAAGATGGCCAGCAGGATCGCGACGAGGATCGACGAGCCGGCCGCATAGCCGAGGCCGAGCGTGCGGTCCATGAAGTCGGACATCGTCGTGCCGGCCGTGCTCGTCGCGACGATCACGGCCCAGTAGATCGCCGGGCGATAGCGGGTCGTCCTGAGCTGCGCGCCCAGCGTCACGAGAAAGAAGCCGAACAGCAGGATGGAGCTCACCGCGTAGCCGACGTTCAGCGTCATCGACAGCAGGTCGCCACCGGTTTCGCCGAGCGTCGTCGCGCAGATCTTCATGATCCAGAACGCGAGCGTGATTTCAGGAAGTTTGTTCATTCGAACCCTTTTGCAGAAAAGCGGCGGGCCGGCGCGTGCCGGCCTGCCTTGCAGACAGGATCGAATGTAGTCGCCGCGGGCTTAACGGAACCTTAGGGAATGCGGAGTCGGTGCGAGCGGGCCGCGCCGCGCCCATCAACGCGCGTGCTGGTGCCGGTAATGCAGCGCGTACGCGAGTGTGAGCAGCACGACGAACACGACGCCGACCACCATCGTCATCCGGAATTCGCGCGTGAACGCGGTCGTGAACAGGATCGCCGCGACAAGGCTCGCACCGAGCAGGCTGCCGAACGGGTGCCCCCACATCCGGAACGCGAGCGCGGGGCCGCGATAGCGCGAACGGAAGCGCAGGTGCGTGACGAAGATCATCAGCCACGTGAACAGCGCACCGAACATCGCGATCGCCATCATCACGGTGAACGCGGTGTCGGGCGCCAGCGCGACCAGCACGGCCGCGACCGCGACGCCGCTCGTCGAGATCCACAGCGCCGCGCGCGGCACGCCGTTCGTGCCGAGCCGGCCGAACACCGCGGGCGCGAGCCGCGCACGCGACAGGCTGAACATCATCCGCGTCGTCACGTAAAGCTGGCTGTTCATCGCCGACAGTGCCGCGATCAACAGCACGAAGTTGATCACGCCTGCCGCGTACGGCACATGAGTCGCGGCCATCACCTTCACGAACGGGCTTTCGTCGGTGCCGGCCTGCGTCCACGGCACGATCGCGAGCATCAGCGACAGCGTCAGCAAGTAGAACAGCACGAGCCGGAACACGGTCGAGCGGAACGCGCGCGTGACCGCGTGCTGCGGATCGCGCGCCTCGCCGGCCGCGATCGCGACGGCTTCGATGCTCATGTAGCTGAAGATCGCGACGATCACCGCGACCCAGGTGCCCCACGGCCCCTTCGGCATGAAGCCGCCGTGCGCGGTGTAGTTCGCGAAACCGATGCCCGATGCGGCCGGCGCCGACCCGACGAGATAGGCGCCGAGTACGATGAACACGACGATCGCCGCGATCTTCAGCAGCGAGAACGCGTATTCGACCGTGCCGTACAGCGTGACGCTCGCGAGGTTCACGGCGATCAGCAGCGCGGAGAAGCCGATCACCCAATACCAGCCGGGCACGGCCGGGAACCAGTACTTCATGAACACGGCGATCGCGCTGATCTCGGTGCCGATCGCGAACACGACCGCGAACCAGTACGCATAGCGCACCAGGAAACCCGCCAGCGGGCCGACATAGTGCTCGGCATACGCGCCGAACGACCCGGCCGTCGGATGGGCGACAGTCATTTCCGCGAGCGCGCCCATCAGCAGCAGCGCGATCAGCGCGCCGATCGCATACGAGACCAGCACGCTCGGGCCGGCGAGCCCGATCGCGAACCCGCTGCCGAGAAACAGCCCCGTGCCGATCGCGCCGCCGATCGCGATCATCGCCATCTGCCCTGACGTCAGCGCATGGCGCAAACCCTGTTCGCGCGCGACGATGTCGTCGAACGTGCGTTGTTGTTGTGTCACTGCGTTGCCACTCCCCTGCACCACCATCGCGCCGCCGGCGCCAGATAAAACGAAACGGCGCGGAAAACATCCCGCGCCGTTCGCATGAACTACCCGATTATCGCTTACTCGACTTCGACCGCCTCTTCGTTCGGCTTGTGCGGCGGATTCGCCAGCTTGTCGAACGACAGCTGCACCTTGTCGTTTTCGTCGACGTCGACCGTCACGTGGCCGCCGTTGACGAGCTTGCCGAACAGCAGCTCGTCGGCCAGCGCGCGCCGGATCGTGTCCTGGATCAGCCGCTGCATCGGCCGCGCGCCCATCAGCGGGTCGAAGCCGTGCTTCGCGAGATGCTTGCGCAACGCGTCGGTGAAGAGCGCGTCGACCTTCTTCTCGTGCAGCTGTTCCTCCAGCTGGATCAGGAACTTGTCGACCACGCGCATGATGATTTCCTCATCGAGCGAGCGGAAGCTGATGATCGAATCCAGCCGGTTGCGGAACTCCGGCGTGAACAGGCGCTTGATGTCGGTCATCTCGTCGCCGGTCTCGCGGCGCGTCGTGAAGCCGATCGTCGCCTTCTGCATCGACTCGGCGCCCGCGTTCGTCGTCATGATGATGATGACGTTGCGGAAATCCGCCTTGCGGCCGTTGTTGTCCGTCAGCGTGCCGTGGTCCATCACCTGCAGCAGCACGTTGAAGATGTCCGGATGCGCCTTCTCGATTTCGTCGAGCAGCAGCACGCAATGCGGCTTCTTCGTGACGGCTTCGGTCAGCAAACCACCCTGGTCGAACCCGACGTAGCCCGGCGGCGCGCCGATCAGCCGGCTCACCGCATGACGCTCCATGTATTCCGACATGTCGAAGCGGATCAGCTCGATGCCGAGCGTGAACGCGAGCTGGCGCGCCACTTCGGTCTTGCCGACGCCCGTCGGGCCGGAGAACAGGAACGCGCCGATCGGCTTGTCCATCTTGCCGAGGCCCGCGCGCGCCATCTTGATCGAGGCTGCGAGCGCGTCGATCGCCGGATCCTGGCCGAACACGACGCTCTTCAGGTCGCGGTCGAGCGTCTGCAGCTTGCTGCGGTCGTCCTGCGACACGCTCTGCGGCGGCACGCGCGCGATCTTCGAGATGATTTCCTCGATCTCGCTCTTGCCGATCGTCTTCTTCTGCTTCGACTTCGGCAGGATGCGCTGAGCGGCGCCCGCTTCATCGATCACATCGATCGCCTTGTCCGGCAGGTGACGGTCGGTAATGAAGCGCGCCGACAGTTCGGCAGCGGCCGACAGTGCGCCCGACGAATACTTGACGCCGTGATGCTCTTCGAAGCGCGACTTCAGCCCGCGCAGGATCGCGACCGTCTGCTCGACGCTCGGCTCCGTCACGTCGACCTTCTGGAAGCGCCGCGACAGCGCCGCGTCCTTCTCGAAGATGCCGCGATACTCGGTGAACGTGGTCGCGCCGATGCACTTGAGCACGCCAGACGACAGCGCCGGCTTCAGCAGGTTCGACGCATCGAGCGTGCCGCCCGACGCGGCGCCCGCGCCGATCAGCGTGTGGATCTCGTCGATGAACAGGATCGCGTGCGGACGCTCCTTCAACTCCTTCAGCACCGTCTTCAGGCGTTGCTCGAAGTCGCCGCGGTACTTGGTGCCCGCGAGCAACGCGCCCATGTCGAGCGAGTAGACCTGCGCGTTCGCGAGGATGTCCGGCACTTCGCCGCGCGTGATGCGATAGGCGAGGCCTTCCGCGATCGCGGTCTTGCCGACGCCGGCCTCGCCCACGAGCAGCGGATTGTTCTTGCGGCGGCGGCACAGCACCTGGACCACGCGCTCGACCTCGGGCTCGCGACCGATCAGCGGATCGATGCGGCCGTCCTTCGCCATCTGGTTCAGGTTCTGCGTGAATTGCGCGAGCGGGGTTTCCTTCTGCGCATTCGCGTCTTCGCTTTCCGCATTCGCGTCGGACGACTTCGCGGCTTCGCCGTTGTTCGTCTTCGCGATGCCGTGCGAAATGAAGTTCACGACGTCGAGGCGCGTGACGCCCTGCTGCTGCAGGTAGTACACGGCATGCGAATCCTTCTCGCCGAAGATCGCGACCAGCACGTTCGCGCCGGTCACTTCCTTCTTGCCGTTCGACGTCGACTGGACGTGCATGATCGCGCGCTGGATCACGCGCTGGAAACCGAGCGTCGGCTGGGTATCGACATCGTCGGTACCCGGGACGGTAGGTGTGTTGTCGTGGATGAAATTGCGCAGGTTCTGACGCAAGTCCTCGATGTTGGCCGCACACGCGCGCAACACCTCGGCTGCCGTCGGATTATCCAGCAGGGCCAGCAGCAGGTGCTCGACCGTAATGAACTCATGGCGCGCCTGGCGTGCTTCCATGAACGCCATGTGCAGGCTGACTTCCAATTCCTGGGCAATCATGCTTCCTCCATCACGCACTGCAGCGGATGCCCTGCCTGCCGCGCATGGGTAACGACTTGCTCAACCTTGGTCGACGCGATGTCCCGCGTATAGACCCCACAAACCCCTCGCCCTTCGCGATGGACCTTCAGCATGATCTGCGTGGCCGTCTCGCGATCCTTCTTGAAATACTCCTGGACCACCATCACGACGAACTCCATCGGCGTGAAGTCGTCGTTGAGCAGCACCACCTTGTACATCGAAGGCGGCTTGAGCTTCTGCTGCTTGCGTTCCAGGACGGTGCTGTCCTGCTTGTCCGGGATAATCGCCATACACCCATTCTAAACAACTCGGACAGGCCCGCAATCCTGCCATTACCCGACCGACCGGCCGGCGCCCTCCCCGGAATCCCGGAACACGCGATCTTCTTCGCGCCATACGAAAGCCGGCTGCGGTGCCGGCTTTCACGCGTGGCGCGGAACACGAACCGTCAGGAGGAACCGCACCGGAACGTCGTGTCCGCATCCAGTATCCCACAAGCCGGGACGACTCGAACGCGTGTCACTCGAGCCTGGTATATGAGCCGATTATGCGGCTTTTCAAGACCTCGCGCTCGGCCGCGTGCTGCCAAGCAAAGCCGGAAAAACCCTGAAAATGGGTTCTTTACAACGTCCCTCTAAACGTCTAAAAATTCCACTTGACACTCCAATAAAGAGCGCCAACAATCAAGCTGGCACTTTTTTCAATTTGCCGGTTGGCAAAATGAAAGAGGCCGAGGTGAGCTTGTGAGGGGGGAACGGCTGCGTTTTCAGGTCGTTTAGCTTTTCGAGCGTGCTCGTGGTAAGTAGCAGCGACTGTGTGACAGGGGAAGTAGGAAAATGGCAACTGGTATCGTTAAGTGGTTCAACGACGCGAAGGGCTTCGGTTTCATCACTCCCGATGAGGGCGGTGAGGATCTGTTTGCGCACTTCTCGGCTATCACCATGAATGGCTTCAAGACGCTGAAGGAAGGCCAGAAGGTGAGCTTTGACGTCGTTCAAGGACCGAAGGGCAAGCAAGCGTCGAACATCCAGGCCGCATAAGGCACCGGATATCAGACGAAGAAACCCGGCGCATGTATTGCGCCGGGTTTCTTTATTTGAGGCTGGCCAATCGATAATCGATTGGCCGGCCTTTTCGTTCAATCCCGATAATTGAACACACATTGTCTTGTCACACGCGCAGATCGAATACTCATCCCGCGCGTGAAACATAATCACCACCTCGTTACACGACCTTCAGCGTGCCCATCATGCCGAGATCCTCGTGTTCGAGAATGTGGCAATGAAACATGCGCTCTCCGGGCATGTCTTGCGTGACGAGAATCGTCACGGTTTCGCCGCTGCGCACGTTCACCGTATCGCGCCATGCACGGAACGGTTCGCTCGTGCGCGAATCGCCCGACGCGCGCTCGATCACCTGGAACTGCGTGCCGTGCAGGTGGAACGGGTGATCCATGTCGGTGCCGTTGCGGATCGTCCAGCGCTCGACGTCGCCACGGCGGCTCGTCAGCGTCGTGCGATGCGGCGCATAGGTGTCGCCGTTGATCGTGAAGCGCATGCCCGCCGGGCGGCCGTGTGCCGCGCCTTTCATCATCGCGTCCATGTCCATCTCTTCGCCGAACGCCACATCCTTGTGCGCGATCGGTTCGCCCAGCGACGGCACCGCGCGCAGGGTCGCCGGCAACGCACGTGCGGCGGCCGGCGCGAATGCGACGTCGGCCAGGGCCAGCGCCGGATCGGGTGGCAGGCTGCCGTGCCCGTCGTCGTGTGACATCGACATCTTGCGGCGGTCGTATTCGGCCGCCTGCAGCACGGCGCGCGACGCCCGGTCGCCGGCGCGGACCAACAACTCCGCCCGTTCGCCCGGCGCGATCAACAGCGACGTGACGCGGCGCGGCGCGTCGAACAGCCCGCCGTCGGTGCCCGCGTGCTCGAACGCGCGGCCATCGTCGAACGCGACGCGCAAATAGCGCGCGCTGCACGCGTTCCACACGCGCCAGCGCTCGTCGCCCGCGACATCGATCCTCGGCCGGCGGGCGCCGTTGACCAGCACGAACTGGCCTTCACGGCCGTTCATCCAGTCCATCATGTCGTTCGGTGCAATCGTGCCGTCGCGCGCAAGCTTCAGGTCCGACACGAACAGGTTGCGCTCGGGCCAGCCCGCCAGCGGATCGTCCACGGCGCGCACGACGAACGGGCCGGCGAGCCCACGGAAGACCTGTTCGGCCGTCATCATGTGCGGATGCGGGTGGTACCAGTACGTGCCGGCGCTCCCCTTCGGCAACGTGAAGCGGTACACGCGCGACGCGCCGGGTGCGACCGGATCGGACGGATTGCCGTCCTGGTCAGGTGGCACGGGCAGGCCGTGCCAGTGGATCGTCGACGGCTGCGGCAGCTTGTTCACGAACTTGATCTCGACCGTGTCGCCCTCGCGCACGTCGATCAGTGGACCGACGACGGGGCCCTGCGTACCCGCGCCGAACTGCCAGAACGTGGTCGGCCGCGTGCCGTGCAGCATCGGGCGCGCCACCGGCTGCGCCACCAGCGTGGCCCGGAACATGCCGGGCTCGCGGCTTTCGTTCGCGAGCGTGCGCAGCGCCGCGAGCGGCGCGCCGGCCGGCAGCGCGTCGGCGGCCGCGAGTGCGGCCGGTGCGGACTTGCCGCGCGGCCCATGACCCGCCATCCCTGGCATGCCCGACATGCCGGGCATGTCGTCCATCGAGTCCATGCCGGCCATGCCGGCGTGACCGGCATGCTGCGCCCACGCGGCACGCGTGAACAGCGACGCGGCCGCGACACCAATGGCACGCGACAGGAAGGTTCTCCGTATCATCAATCGTTCCTCGTTATCCATGCTGGGTCGCGCGGCCGCCGCGACGCCCGCGCCGGCCGGCTGACGCGCCGATGCGCGACGCAAATCCCGATGCCCGCGTCATCATAACCGCAGGCCCAAATCGGGAAGCGCCACCGCCCGCCCGGCGGCGATACGCCGCAGCGCGCGACAACGCCGCACCTGATTCCGCACACATCGTCGATCGGCGATGCACGGCCCTTCGCTCATGGCCGAAGCGCCACTCAACCCTGCCCCAGGCAACGCCCAGGCGGCCGCCTCGGGCCTGCCGTTCGGCCCCGCCACCTCGCCGGTCACTTCACCGATCCGCAAACCCGTCAATATTTCACGATGCGGAACAAGTCCCTGCGTTGTAAAAATTCGTGGTGCAGGGCACAAAATCCCCGTTTCGCGATGCCAAAAAACGTTCCGCAATACAAAACGACGAAAATAATTATTTGTTTTTAAAAGAGAAATTTTGTTTAGTGAAGGCGTTCTACATGCACCATCCGATCGGGCCGCGGACGTAGACTTTGTTCCATGCACTGACGCTTCGCCACGACGTTCGATACGGAACCCGGCGCAAGCAGCCAGTCGGGCCACAGCCGGCCAAGCCGGCAGGCGGCACAACAGAATCGCTTGTGATCAGAAAGGGAGAACGGAAATGAAGGGATTTCGCTTTGGTTCAGCGCTCGGGTCGTTCTACATCCTGCCGGGTAACGGCGGCTGGGAAGCGACGTTCGGCAACGCCCTGCTCGGCGCATTCTCGTGCCCCGAAGTAGCAGCCGACCACATCTCCCGCGGCGACTGCGAACAACTGTCCGAACTGGACACGGCAACGCTCGAAGTGCCGCACGAAATCGCCGAATGGGAAATCGTTCACGTCTGAATGACAAGCCGGCAACGAAAAACGCCCCGGGCGTCCGGGGCGTTTTTCTTTTGTGGCCAGCGTCAGGCGGCAATGCCCGCCGCACCGGCACACGCATCGGCCCGCGTCAGGCGACCGCGTCGACGATGCCGTTCAGCGTCGCGCTCGGACGCATGGCCTGGCTCGTCAGGTCGACGTTCGGACGGTAGTAGCCGCCGATGGCCTGCGCCTTGCCCTGTGCAGCCGCCAATTCTTCCAGGATGCGCGCTTCGCTGTCGGACAGCGCCTTCGCCACGCCTTCGAACTGTGCCTTCAGCGCCGCGTCCTCGGTCTGCTCGGCCAGCGCCTGCGCCCAGTACAGGCACAGGTAGAAGTGGCTGCCGCGGTTGTCGAGCCCGCCGACCTTGCGCGCCGGCGACTTGTTCTCGTCCAGGAACTTGCCGGTCGCCTGGTCGAGCGTCTTCGCGAGCACGACCGCCTTCGGGTTCTGGTATGCGTTGCCGAGGTGTTCGAGCGACGCGGCCAGCGCGAGGAATTCGCCGAGCGAATCCCAGCGCAGGAAGCCTTCCTCGACGAACTGCTGCACGTGCTTCGGCGCGGAGCCGCCTGCACCCGTTTCGAACATCCCGCCGCCGGCCATCAGCGGCACGATCGACAGCATCTTCGCGCTGGTGCCGAGTTCCATGATCGGGAACAGGTCGGTCAGGTAGTCGCGCAACACGTTGCCGGTCACCGAGATCGTGTCCTTGCCCGCGCGGATGCGCTCGAGCGAGAAACGCGTCGCGTCGACCGGCGTCATCACGCGGATGTCGAGGCCGTTCGTGTCGTGATCCTTCAGGTAACGCTCGACCTTCGCGATGATCTGCGCGTCGTGTGCGCGAGCCGGATCGAGCCAGAATACGGCCGGTGCGCCGGTCGCGCGTGCGCGGTTCACCGCGAGCTTGACCCAGTCCTGCACCGGTGCGTCCTTCGTCTGGCACATGCGCCAGATGTCGCCCGCTTCCACGGCATGCTCGAGCAGCACGTTGCCCGCTTCGTCGGTAACACGCACGACGCCATCCGCCGGGATCTGGAACGTCTTGTCGTGCGAACCGTATTCTTCAGCCGCCTGCGCCATCAGGCCGACGTTCGGCACGCTGCCCATCGTGACCGGATCGAAAGCGCCATGCTGCTTGCAGTCCTCGATCACCGCCTGGTAGACGCCTGCGTAGCAGCGGTCCGGAATCACGGCCTTCGCATCGTACAACTGGCCGTCCGGGCCCCACATGCCGCCCGAATCGCGGATCATCGCCGGCATCGATGCGTCGACGATCACGTCGCTCGGCACGTGAAGGTTCGTGATGCCCTTGTCCGAGTTGACCATCGCCAGGCGCGGACGCACCGCGTATTCGGCCTTGACGTCGGCTTCGATCGCTTCGCGCGTGTCGGCCGGCAGGTCCTTCAGGCGCGCGTACAGGTCGCCGATGCCGTTGTTCGGGTTGAAGCCGACCTGCGCAAGCACGTCCGCGTGCTTCGCAAGCGCGTCGCTGTAGAACACCGACACGAAGTGACCGAACAGGATCGGGTCCGAGACCTTCATCATGGTCGCCTTCAGGTGCACCGAGA
The DNA here is from genome assembly GCF_004343765.1 of Burkholderia sp. SRS-25. Classification (NCBI taxonomy): domain Bacteria; kingdom Pseudomonadati; phylum Pseudomonadota; class Betaproteobacteria; order Burkholderiales; family Burkholderiaceae; genus Burkholderia; species Burkholderia sp. SRS-25. The sequence continues at coordinate 64,289 of NZ_PTXM01000006.1, read as the reverse complement.
ACAGCACGTCCTGCGCCTTCGCGTCGGCGATCTGCGCTTCGATGAAGCTGCGCAGCGCGTTGCGGCTCATCACCGACGCGTCGATCACTTCACCGGCCTTCACGGCCGTCTTTTCCTTCAGCACCTTCTTCGCGCCGTCGGTCGTCGTCAGTTCGATCTTCACGCTGCCGGCATCGGCGATCAGCGCCGACTTCTCGCTGCCGTAGAAGTCGCCTTCGGTCATGTGCGCGACGTGGGCCTTCGACGTGGCCTTCCACGCGCCCATCTTGTGCGGATGCTTGCGTGCGTAGTTCTTGACCGACAGCGGCGCGCGGCGGTCGGAGTTGCCTTCGCGCAGCACCGGGTTCACCGCGCTGCCCTTGATCTTGTCGTAGCGGGCCTTGACCGCCTTCTCTTCGTCCGTCGACGGATCTTCCGGATAGGCCGGCAGCTTGTAGCCCTGTGCCTGCAGTTCGGCGATCGCGGCCTTGAGCTGCGGCACCGATGCGCTGATGTTCGGCAGCTTGATGATGTTCGCTTCCGGCTTCAGCGTGAGCTGGCCCAGTTCGGCCAGATCGTCGGAACCCTTCTGCTCGGGCGGCAGGATGTCCGCGAATGCGGCGATGATGCGGCCGGCGAGCGAGATGTCGCGCGTTTCGACGGCGACGCCGGACGAGCGCGTGAAGGCCTTGACGATCGGCAGCAGCGAGTAGGTCGCGAGCGCGGGCGCTTCGTCGGTGAGGGTGTAGATGATCTTGGGCGAAGTGGACATGGTCGATGCGTTGCTACGTGAAAATTTGGACTGGGAGCGCCGGCGGGTAACCGGCGGGGAGCGACCGGGTCGGTCGCGAAAGGGGCGCGCCGGCTCAGCCGGGCGGTGGTATTGCGAGGGCCGTCATGTTCTACCTTGCAAGGGCTCCGGGCCGCATCGCGGCGCCGCGGCCCGCATGCCGGACCGCCCTGCCAACAAACCTGCCATCCACGAAACGCTCCGGCGCCGGCAGTAGGCGCCGGGGCGGCCGGCAACCTGCCGGCCCACCCCGGAAGGGGTCTTACATGTTCTCGATCAGCACTTCACCGAAGCCCGAGCACGAAACCTGCGTCGCACCTTCCATCAGGCGCGCGAAGTCGTACGTGACGCGCTTCTGCAGGATCGACTTCTCCATCGCGGCGATGATCGTATCGGCTGCTTCCGTCCAGCCGAGGTGGCGCAGCATCATTTCCGCGGACAGGATCTCGGAACCGGGGTTCACGTAATCCTTGCCTGCGTACTTCGGTGCGGTGCCGTGCGTCGCTTCGAACATCGCGACCGAATCCGACAGGTTCGCACCCGGCGCGATCCCGATGCCGCCGACCTGCGCGGCCAGCGCGTCGGAGATGTAGTCGCCGTTCAGGTTCAGCGTGGCGATCACGTCGTATTCGGCCGGGCGCAACAGGATCTGCTGCAGGAACGCATCGGCGATCGAATCCTTGATCACGATCTCGTTGCCCGTCTTCGGGTTCTTCACGCGCATCCACGGGCCGCCGTCGATCAGCTCGCCGCCGAATTCCTTTTGCGCGAGCGCATAGCCGGCGTCACGGAACAGGCCTTCCGTGAACTTCATGATGTTGCCCTTGTGCACCAGCGTGACCGACTTGCGATCGTTGTCGATCGCATACTGGATCGCCTTGCGCACGAGACGCTCGGTGCCTTCCGTCGACACGGGCTTGACGCCGATCCCCGACGTTTCCGGGAAGCGGATCTTCTTCACGCCCATCTCGTCCTGCAGGAACTTGATCACCTTCTTCGCCTGCTCGGAGCCCGCGGCCCATTCGATGCCCGCGTAGATGTCTTCCGAGTTCTCGCGGAAGATCACCATGTCGATCTTTTGCGGCTCGCGCACCGGCGACGGCACGCCCTTGAAGTACTGCACCGGGCGCAGGCACACGTACAGGTCGAGTTCCTGGCGCAGCGCGACGTTCAGCGAGCGGATGCCGCCGCCGACCGGGGTCGTGAGCGGCCCCTTGATCGACACCACGTATTCCTTGAGCACCTGCAGCGTTTCGTCCGGGAGCCACACGTCCGGACCGTACACCTTCGTCGCCTTCTCGCCCGCGAAAATCTCCATCCAGTGGATCTTGCGCTGGCCCTTGTAGGCATGCGCGACCGCCGCGTCCACCACCTTGATCATGACCGGCGTGATATCGAAGCCCGTACCGTCGCCTTCGATATAGGGAATGATCGGCTGATCGGAAACGTTGAGCGAGAAGTCCTTGTTGACGGTGATCTTGTCACCGCCTTCCGGAACCTTGATGTGCTGATACGGCATGATCGACTCCAGTGACGTGGCTGAGCAGGTGATGCTGGTCGAAGCTGCGCGCGCGGCGGGGGCGCGGCATGGCCACCCCGTGACGGCAACAGCGAGCCGCTATTCTAGCGCCCCAACCGGGCACTTCGGCATGAAGCGCGGCACTGCGTATCAAGCCCCCACTTATGTCTTATATAAGACAGAGGACTTGCCGTTCCGTATTATGCATTAAGATTCCGCCATTTGCCATAGACCGCCCGCCCCCGCTTCCCGCGGCGCGCCGGGCGGACGCCCCGCCATGAACCTGATCGCCCTCAACAAGCCGTTCGGCACGATTTGCCAGTTTTCCGCGCACGAGACGCGCCCGTCGCTCGGCGACTGGGTAAAAACGCCCGGCGTCTACGCGGCCGGCCGGCTGGACGCGGACAGCGAGGGGCTGCTGCTGCTCACCGACGACGGCGCGCTGCAGGCGCGCATCGCGGAGCCGCGTCACAAGCTCGTCAAGCGCTACTGGGCGCAGGTCGAGGGCGCGCCCGGCCCCGCCGACCTGAAGGCGCTCGCGCGCGGCGTCGACCTCGGCGACTATGTGACGCGTCCGTGCCGCGCCGAATTCATCGAACCGCCCGATACGCTATGGCCGCGCAATCCGCCGATCCGCTACCGCGCCGCGATCCCGACGACGTGGATCGAGCTTGCGATCACGGAGGGCAAGAACCGTCAGGTGCGCCGGATGACGGCGGCCGTCGGCTTCCCGACGCTGCGCCTGGTGCGTGTCGGCATCGGCGCACTGGATATACTCGCGCTCGGCATTGCACCAGGAGAAACAATTGCACTGCCGCCACGCGCACCGTGGGAGGGTTTCGCGCCCGCCGGATGACGAATTCGGGACGGGCGAATTTTTCGTCATCTTTTTCGTCAACCGGCTGCGAAGATCGCGCGTTAAACCACGCAGATGCCAACCTTAGCTATCCGGCATTGGCAGCCGAACCCGTGTTTGCGTCACGAAAGCGACGTTTTTATCGAATACGATTCGGCGCCCGCAGCGCAATGAGAAATTTCTCGAAGCGTCTGTCAACCGAAAGGTGGATGGCACCGTTAGACGACATGACTCCTATTGCCGGGTCATTTGGTTAATTAACTAAAGCTGAGGAACACAACATGAACAAACTGATCGCTGCTCTGGTCGCTGGTCTCTTCGCAACGGCTGCTTTCGCACAAGCATCGGCTCCGGAAGCTGCTCCGGCTGCTGCTGAAGCTGCTTCGGCACCGGCTAAGCACGCTGCCAAGAAGCACCACGCTGCCAAGAAGCACCACAAGGCATCGAAGAAGGCTGCAGCGAGCGACGCAGCAGCACCGGCAGCTGCTTCGAACTAAGTAAGCTTGCTGTAATAAATAACGCAGTCAAGAACACGCAGTCTTGCCGTTCTTACGGCGTTGAAAGGCAGATCACCGCGAGGCGATCTGCCTTTTTCTTTTTGTGCCCGACGACACGCATCGCGTACCATGCGGGTCTCGTTTTCCAGATAGGAGCCTTGCTGTGCAATTCTCCCTGCGCTCGTCGCTCGGCCGCCTTGCGCGCGCCGCCGTGTTTCCCGCCGCGCTCGCCGTCATGGCGTTCGGCATGCAGGCCGCCAGCGCGCAAGTGCCGCCCGGCGCCAAGCAGCCGAGCGAATTCCCGCGTGTGAAGCTGCGCGCCGGCATGTACGTGATCGACGCGGCCGTCGCCGCGAACGACCCCGACCGCGAACAGGGGCTGATGTACCGTTCGCAGCTCGCGCCGAACGAAGGCATGCTGTTCGTGTTCAACGAGAACGCAGTGCATTGCTTCTGGATGAAGAACACGCTGATCCCGCTGTCGATCGCGTTCATCCGCGCGGACGGCACGATCACCGACATCGACGAGATGAAGGCCGAGACGACCGACAACCACTGCCCGCGCAACAACGGCGTCTATGCGCTCGAAATGAGCAAGGGCTGGTTCGCGGCGAAGGGCATCAAGCCCGGCATGAAGCTCGAAGGCCTGCCGAAGGCCCAGTAACGGCCATTGCCGCGGCGCCGTGCCGCGCAACGACCGAAGCCGGCCGCCCGTTGCGCGCCGGCTTTTTTTCGCCCGCCAGCGGTGGCGCCCGGCTTGATTCCGCCGCTGCCGGCCGCATCTGCAAAAGCCACGCGCAAGCGCTATGCTTTAAGTCTCGCTTGACCAGCCCGGGCCGCCACTGTCGGCCCGCTTACATCCGAACCTAAGGAGGTTCACGTGCCCCGCAAAACCCCCATCGAGCGCTATCGCAATATCGGGATCAGCGCTCACATCGATGCCGGCAAAACCACGACGACCGAGCGCATCCTGTTTTACACCGGCGTGAGCCACAAGATCGGTGAAGTGCACGACGGCGCGGCCACGATGGACTGGATGGAGCAGGAGCAGGAACGCGGCATCACGATCACGTCGGCCGCGACCACGGCCTTCTGGAAGGGCATGGCCGGCAACTACCCCGAGCATCGGATCAACATCATCGACACGCCCGGGCACGTCGACTTCACCATTGAAGTCGAGCGCTCGATGCGCGTGCTCGACGGCGCGTGCATGGTCTACGACTCGGTCGGCGGCGTGCAGCCGCAGTCCGAAACCGTCTGGCGCCAGGCCAACAAGTACAAGGTGCCGCGCATCGCGTTCGTCAACAAGATGGACCGCATCGGCGCCGATTTCTTCCGCGTGCAGAAGCAGATCGGCGAGCGCCTGAAAGGCGTCGCCGTGCCGATCCAGATTCCGATCGGCGCGGAAGATCATTTCCAGGGCGTCGTCGATCTCGTGAAGATGAAGGCGATCGTGTGGGACGACGAAAGCCAGGGCGTGAAGTTCTCGTACGAGGACATCCCGGCGAACCTCGTCGATCTCGCCCACGAATGGCGCGAGAAGATGGTCGAGGCCGCGGCGGAAGCGAGCGAGGAACTGCTCGAGAAGTACCTGCACGACCATGAATCGCTGACCGAGGACGAGATCAAGGCCGCGCTGCGCAAGCGCACGATCGCGAACGAGATCGTGCCGATGCTGTGCGGCAGCGCGTTCAAGAACAAGGGCGTGCAGGCGATGCTCGATGCGGTGATCGACTACCTGCCGTCGCCGGTCGACGTGCCGGCAATTCTCGGCCACGACTTCGCCGATCCGGAAAAGCCGGCGGAACGCCATCCGAGCGATGACGAGCCGTTCTCGTCGCTCGCGTTCAAGATCATGACCGACCCGTTCGTCGGCCAGCTGATCTTCTTCCGCGTGTATTCGGGTGTGGTCGAATCGGGCGACACCGTGCTCAACGCGACCAAGGACAAGAAGGAACGGCTCGGCCGGATCCTGCAGATGCACGCGAACGAGCGCAAGGAAATCAAGGAAGTGCGCGCAGGCGACATCGCGGCGGCCGTCGGCCTGAAGGAAGCGACCACCGGCGACACGCTGTGCGATCCGGCGAAGCCGATCATTCTCGAGAAGATGGAATTCCCGGAGCCGGTGATCTCGCAGGCCGTCGAGCCGAAGACGAAGGCCGACCAGGAAAAGATGGGCCTCGCGCTGAACCGCCTCGCGCAGGAAGATCCGTCGTTCCGCGTGCAGACCGACGAAGAGTCCGGCCAGACGATCATTTCGGGGATGGGCGAGCTCCACCTCGAAATCCTGGTCGACCGGATGAAGCGTGAATTCGGCGTCGAGGCCACGGTCGGCAAGCCGCAGGTCGCGTATCGCGAGACGGTGCGCACGACGGCGTCCGACGTCGAGGGCAAGTTCGTCAAGCAGTCGGGTGGTCGCGGGCAGTACGGCCACGCGGTGATCACGCTCGAGCCGAACCCCGGCAAGGGCTATGAGTTCCTCGACGAGATCAAGGGTGGCGTGATTCCGCGCGAATTCATCCCGGCCGTCGACAAGGGCATCACCGAGACGCTGAAGAGCGGCGTGCTTGCGGGCTACCCGGTCGTCGACGTGAAGGTGCACCTGACGTTCGGCTCGTACCACGACGTCGACTCGAACGAAAACGCGTTCCGGATGGCCGGCTCGATGGCGTTCAAGGAGGCGATGCGCCGGGCAAAACCCGTACTGCTCGAGCCGATGATGGCCGTCGAGGTAGAGACGCCCGAGGAATTCATGGGCAACGTGATGGGCGACCTGTCGAGCCGTCGCGGCATCGTGCAGGGGATGGAAGACATCGCGGGCGGCGGCGGCAAGCTCGTGCGCGCCGAAGTGCCGCTCGCGGAAATGTTCGGCTATTCGACGTCGCTGCGTTCGGCCACGCAGGGCCGCGCGACCTACACGATGGAGTTCAAGCAGTACGCGGAAACGCCGGCCAACGTGTCGGAAGGCGTGATCAGCGCGAAAGTGAAGTAAGCTCGGCGCGCTCGCGCGCTGCTGCTTGCAGGCAAGGCCCGTCCGGTTCCGGACGGGCTTTTTTTCATTCGGCGCTCGCGGCCTTTTGATCGGCACGCCAGGCGTTTTTTTCGCGTGCCACAATGGATCGCGATTCGTCAGATGGAACCATCCCGATGCCGCCCACCCCTGCCCTGCGCCGCCTGCTGATCCTCTATGCCGGCCTGATCGCCGCGAACGCCGCCGTCTGGCTGTGGGCGCTCGCCGTGTTGCGCGACCATCCGCTGCTGCTCGGCACCGCGGCGATCGCATACGGACTCGGGCTGCGTCATGCGGTCGACGCCGACCACATCGCCGCGATCGACGTTGCAACGCGCAAGCTGATGCAGGAAGGCCAGCGTCCGGTGAGCGTCGGCCTGTTCTTCTCGCTCGGCCATTCGACGATCGTGATCGCCGCGACGCTCGGCATCGCGCTGACCGCCTTCGCGCTGCGCGACCGGTTCGACGCATTCCGCGAGATCGGCGGCACGATCGGCACGGCGGTGTCGGCCACCTTCCTGCTCGTGCTCGCGTGCGTGAACCTCGTGATCCTGCGCGACGTGTGGCGGCGCTATCGCGGCACGCACGGGCACGGGCACGCGCACGATGCCGCGCATGTGCACCGCCCTGCCGGACTCGTCTCCCGGCTGCTGCGTCCGCTGTTCCGGTTCGTGTCGAAGAGCTGGCACATGTATCCGGTCGGCGTGCTGTTCGGGCTCGGTTTCGATACTGCAACCGAAATCGGCCTGCTAGCGATCGCCGCTGCACAGGCGAGCCAGGGGCTGCCGGTCTATGCGGTCATGCTGTTTCCGGCGCTTTTCACCGCCGGCATGACGCTGATCGACTCGACCGACAACGTGCTGATGATTCACGCGTACGGCTGGGCAATGGACGATCCGCAGCGCAAGCTGCTCTACAACGCGAGCATCACGTTCGTGTCGGCGGCCGTCGCGCTGGCGATCGGCGGGATCGAGGCAGCCGGCCTGCTGGCCGACAAGCTGTCGCTGACAGGCCCCGTGCGCGACGCGCTCGACGCGCTCGGCGAACGCTTCGGCTCGATCGGCTATGGCATCGTCGCCCTGTTCCTCGTCTGCTGGATCGCGTCGATCCTGTTCCACCGCTGGCAGCGCGCGGCCGACGCGCCTGCGCGCTGACCATAGCTCAGACGTTTCATTCCCGAAACAAAACTCCCCCCAAGACGTTGCATGCGCCGTCGCGCGCTCGCGTGCGCCTTGCGCGACGGGCGCAAGCGTCCGGTGGCACGGATCTCGCAGATAGGGATTCGCACGGCGGGCCCGCGTGCCGTTCCGCGCTCGCGGCTGGCGTCCAGCGTCCGCCCGAAAGCGATCGGCTTCCGACAGGACTACGAACCTTTACCGGCCCCCTGCACCACACGTAGATAGCCGCGCGGCGACGAGGCATCGCGCGCATGGGGAGGCCATGATGCTCAAGACGAAACAACCGTTCCGTACGCCGGGACGGCGCTATCGCGCAACCTTGTTCGCCGCAGCCGCGTTCGCGTGTTGCTGCTCGTATGCCGTCGCACAGGATGCGACACCGGACGCCGCGGCCGGTGCAGTTGCCAGCGCGGACGCCATCATGACGCTGGTCGACGACGCTTCGCCTTGCGCAGCCAATCCGGCTGCGTGCGCGGTGCACGTCTTCGCCAGCGGGCGCGTTGGCGGAAGTGGCGCAGGCTCGGGCGGCAATGGCAGCGGCGGCAGCCCCGGCAGCGGAAATGGCAACGGTAGCGGTAGCAACGGGAACGGTACCGTCGGGCCTGCTGGTGTCGGCGGTACGACAAGCGGAACATCCGGCGGCACGGGTGGTACGGGTGGATCGAGCCGTGGAGGCAATGCGTCTGGCAGCGGGGGCTCGGGTGGTGGTTCTTCCGGGGGTGGTGGCACTTCGGGTGGTGGCACTTCCGGTGGCGGCACTTCCGGTGGCGGCACTTCCGGTGGCGGCACTTCGGGTGGCGGCACTTCGGGTGGCGGCACTTCGGGTGGCGGCACTTCGGGTGGCGGCACTTCGGGTGGCGGCACTTCGGGTGGTGGCTCTTCGGGTGGTAGCTCTTCGGGAGGCGGCACTTCGGGAGGCGGCACTTCGGGAGGCGGAACGTCCGGAGGCGGGACTTCCGGAGGCGGAACTTCCGGTGGCGGGACTTCCGGTGGCGGGACTTCCGGAGGCGGAACTTCCGGTGGCGGAACTTCGGGAGGCGGAACTTCGGGAGGTGGGACTTCAGGCGGCGGAGGTCATGGCGGACATGGTGGCCATGGCGGTGGTGGTGGCGACGGTGACGGCGGTGGCAACGGCGGCCATGGCGACGGTGATGGTGGCGGTCACGGCAACGGTGGTGGCCATGGCGATGGTGACGGCGGCGGTCACGGCAACGGTGGTGGCCATGGCAACGGCAACGGCGACGGTGGCGGTCACGGCGACGGTGGCGGCCACGGCAATGGCGATGGCGGCGGTCACGGCGACGGTGGCGGCCATGGCAACGGCGATGGCGGCGGCCACGGCAACGGTGGTGGCCACGGCAATGGCGATGGCGGTGGTCACGGCGACGGTGGTGGCCATGGCAATGGCGATGGCGGTGGTCACGGCAATGGTGACGGCGGCGGTCACGGCGACGGTGGCGGCCATGGCAACGGCGATGGCGGTGGCCACGGCAACGGTGGTGGCCATGGCAATGGTGACGGCGGCGGTCACGGCAACGGTGGTGGCCACGGCAATGGCGATGGCGGCGGTCACGGCAACGGTGGTGGCAACGGTAATGGAAACGGCAGTGGCGGCGCCGGCAATGGCGGGGCCAACGGTGTCGGCAACGGCCGCGGCAATGGCAGTGGTGCTGGCGGCAACAGCGGCTCGGGCAATGGCGGCAGCACCGGTGGCCACGGCAATGGCGGCGGCAACGGCAATGGAAACGGCAGTGGCGGCGCCGGCAATGGCGGGCCCAACGGTGTCGGCAACGGGAACGGCAATGGCGGCGGTCACGGCAACGGCGGATCGTCCGGAGGCAGCCACTGACCTGCTGCGTTGATCCGCCGGGTATCGTCAGAGCATCTCGAGCGCGCGCTTGCTGCGTGGTGGACGGAAGTAAGCGTCAAGCTGCGCGCGCTCGTCATCGCTGAAGACGAAATCGAGCGCAGCCCGGTTGTCGCGCACGTGTTCGAGCCGCGACGCCTTCGGGATCGCGAACACCCCCGGCTGCGCGAGCACCCACGCGAGCGCGACGCGCATCACCGACACACCGCGCTGCCGCGCGATCTCGTCGAGCGGCGAGTGCTTCGGCAGCCGCCCGTGATCCACCGGACTGTAGGCCATCGCCGGCATCCGGTGCTCGGCAAGCCACGGCAGCAGGTCGAACTCGGGGCCGCGACGCGCGATGTTGTAAAGGATCTGGTTGGTCGCGCACGCACCGCCACCGGCTTCATCGACGAGCTCGGCCATGTCCGCCGTATCGAAGTTGCTGACGCCCCAGTGACGGATCTTGCCCGCGCGCTGCAGCGCCTCGAAGCCTTCGACCGTCTCTTCGAGCGGCACCGAGCCGCGCCAGTGCAGCAGGTACAGGTCGAGGCGATCGGTACGCAGGCGCTTGAGGCTCGCATCGCACGCGGCGACGACACCGCGCCGGCTCGCATGGTGCGGATAGACCTTGCTGACGAGGAACACGTCGTCGCGCAAGCCCGCGAGTGCTTCACCGACCAGTTCCTCGGTCGCGCCGTCACCGTACATCTCGGCCGTATCGACCAGCGTCATCCCGAGCGCGATGCCTTCGCGCAGCGCCGCGATCTCGTCTGCGCGCCGGGCGGGCCGCTCGCCCATTTCCCACGTGCCCAGGCCAAGCTTCGGAATCGTCTCGCCGTCCGGCAGGACGACCGTGGCGATCGTGTCTGTCATGCGTTCCTCGTTGCGGATTCGTGGCCGCGCACCGCGGCCCAGCCATGGAATACGACGCATCAGTGTAGTCAATCGGCGCGCCATTCACCTATTGCACGGCAAAAACCGGCTATAACGGCGCCACGTGATGACTTAGAATGGCCGCAATCAGATCGATACCCACTCCATGAAGGCATCCACGGACGACCGCTGGCAGGACCTGCGCCCCGACCCCGACAACGACACGCCGCTCTACCTGCAGCTCGCCCGCAAGCTCGGCGATGCGATCCACGACAACCGCTGGACGGCCGGGGAGGCATTGCCCTCCGAGCGCGTGCTGTCCGATGCGCTCGGCGTCTCGCGCATCACCGCGCGCAAGGCGATCGCGCTGCTCGTCGAGCAAGGCCTGATTCGCCGCACGCAGGGCGCCGGCAACTTCATCCAGCCACGCTATGAAGATCCGCTGTCGCGGCTGTCGAGCTTCAGCGAAATGCTCGAACGGCGCGGCTTCAAGCCGAGCTCGCAATGGCTCGCACGCGAGATCCAGCCGGCGAACCGCGACGAAGTGATCCAGCTCGGGCTGTCGCCGGCCGCATCGGTCACGCGCCTGAAGCGCCTGCGTCTCGCCGACGGCATCGTGATGGCCGTCGAGAACTCGACGTTTCCCGCGACGCTGATCCCCGATCCGCAGGCGATCGGCGGCTCGCTGTACAGCTATCTCGAAGCGCGCGGCACGCCGATCGTGCGCGCACTGCAGCATTTCCGCGCGGTCAACGCGACCGACGAGATCGCCGAGCAGATGGGCATCGCGCCGCACGACGCGCTGCTGCTGATCACACGAATCGGCTATACGTCGGACCAGCGTGCGATCGAACTGACCGACACCTACTGCCGCAACGACTATTACGACTTCGTCGTCGAGCTGCGCAAGTAACGCCGGCCGCGCCGCCGGCGCTCACAGCCAGCACGCGTCATCGGTGCCGAGCGGCACGGGCGGTCGCGCAAGCGACGGCGGTGTCGCCGACAACCGCTCGGCCGGCCGCACCACGTCGAGCGCGCCGAACGGCGACGCGATGCGCTCGATCCGGTCGCGCACGTCGGTGCGCGTGAAGTCGGGTGCGTGCAGGCCGTCCGGCACGATGCCGAACGATTGCAGCCAGCGTCCCGTCTGCGCGAGCGACAACCGTACGTGCCAGCTTCCCCCTTCGCGCGCCCGGCGCGCGAGCGCGATCATCGCACCGAACGCCGCGAGATAACCCGTTGCATGATCGAGCGCCTGACACGGCAGGTGGCGCGGCCCGTCCGCGTGCGCGGCCTGTTGCTCCTGCCATGCGATCCCGCTCGCCGACTGCACGAGGCTGTCGAAGCCGCGCCGCTGCGCCCACGGCCCCGCATGCCCGTACGCGGATATCGATACGTACACGATGCCGGGCCGCCGCATCGCCAGCACGTGCGGCGCGAAGCCGCGCGCCGCGAGCGCGCCGGGCCGGTACGACTGCAGGAACACATCCGCGTCGTGTGCGAGCGCGTGCAGCATATCGATGCCCGCCGCGTCGCGCAGGTCGATCCACGCCGAACGCTTGCCGCGCCCGTTGTCGATCACGAGCGGCGCGATGTTCGGCAGGTGCGGGCCGTTGACGAGCAGCGTCTGCGCGCCGTGCGACGCCAGCGTGCGGCCCGCGACCGGCCCCGCGATGATGCGCGTGAGATCGAGCACACGCACACCCGTGAGCGGTTGGCCGGCTTCGCCGCGACCGATCGGCTCGACCGGCGCGTCACCGATCCGCTCGATCTCGAACAGCGGCAGCGACGCGATCGCGCGCGCCTGCTCGAGCGACGCCCACTCGTCAGGTGTTCTGATCAATGCCGCGCACAGCCCGGCGTCGGCCAGCGCGGTATCGAGTGCCGCACCGTCCCGCGCGCGGATCGCCGCGGCGACATCGTCCCGCTGCGCGCCGCAGCCGAGTACGTCGAGAATTCCGCTCAGGTGATGCGGGAAGTTCGCGTGCAACTGGATCCAGCGTCCGTCGCCCGTCTCGAAGAAGCCCGTCACCGGATGACGCAACTCCGGCGGCGGACCATCGTCCACGCGCAGGTAGCGTTCGCTGCGGAACGCGACGAGCGCGTCGCGCACCGACACGTCGACGGATTGCGCGACGCCCGTGCGAAGGCGGTGGCATTCTGCCGCCGCGAGCCCGGCTGCCGCGATCGTCGCCGCGGCCAGCGTGCCGACGCGGAAGGCCGAGGGCAACGTCGGGTCCTGGCCCGTCACGGTCGCACGGGCCAGCGCGCCGGGGTCGCCGCGTGCGAGCCGCCACAGATGCGCCAAAGCGAGTTCGGGTGTCATGGCGGAATGGGCGGTGATGAAGACAAGATCGAGTCTAGGATCGGCGGCAGCCGCGAGCAATACTGACTGCACGAATCCGCATGTCACGCGCGGTCGTATTCCCTGCGCTCCGGCAGAGGCGGCCGACATCACGGTTTCCAGTGCGCAGGAAGCCTGCCAATCTCCTCGATACCGGCGCGAACCCCTGCACATATGAACCGCGACCTGCTGCACTCACTACCGGATCGCGCAACCGGGCACCGCTGCCACCACGCGGACCGGGCGCGGCTGCCCGCACGCTGCCGTGCCGACGCGAAACGCTCGCGCGGCGGCGGCGAATGTTCGTTCGACCGGAATGCACCGGAGCCGGACTCGCAGATCACGCAGATCGCCGCATGGCCAAACGGCCTGCAGGATCACGCATGCGCTCGAACAATGTCCGGGCGGAGCACTCGTCCCGCCCCGGGCGCGCTACGTCGGCAGCGATACGGGCGCATGACGCCGGCCGTCTCGCCACGAGACGAGCGGCCTCCACCACGCCTGCGCGGCGCGCCTCGCCGGCACCTCGAGCGGACCGAACGCGAACGTCGCACGCTGCGATCCCGCGCCGACCCATACCTGCATGCCGGGCGTCAGCATCAGCGAGGCCCCGGCCCCCAGCCAGTGATCATCCGGCAAGCCCTCGATCGTCACCCAGACCTCGCCGTCGGCCACCTCCAGCGAGGTGCGGTCGACGATCCGCCACCGACCGGCCGGCTCGTCGCCATCGATCACATAAAGTCGCAGTTCGCGCATGGCAGCCTCCTGGTTGCACGGGTCCGATGGCGTCAGTATTTCGGACAGCGGCAGCACACGGACAGATACGGCTGCAGACACTTTTAGCTGAACTGTACTGGTCGATCGACGGGGACGGGCGCCCGCCGGCCGGACTTCGCGCCGCCCTTGCGCCGAACCGGCACGACGCGGCGGCTTTCCCTACAATGGCGGCTGTCCCGCGCCACCATCCCGCCCCCATGTTCCAGCGTCCGCCTGCCGCCGCTCCCGGCGAAAAAAACCTCACCGTGATGCTCTGGCTCGTCGCGACGGGCTTCTTCATGCAGACGCTCGATGCGACCATCGTGAACACGGCGCTGCCGTCGATGGCCGCGAGCCTCGGCGAATCGCCGCTGCGCATGCAGTCGGTCGTGATCGCGTACTCACTGACGATGGCGGTGATGATCCCCGTGTCGGGCTGGCTCGCCGATACCTTCGGCACGCGGCGCGTGTTCTTCAGCGCGATCCTGGTGTTCTCGCTCGGCTCGCTGCTGTGCGCGAATGCGCATACGCTCACGCAACTGGTCGCGTTCCGCGTCGTGCAGGGGGTCGGCGGCGCGATGCTGCTGCCGGTCGGACGGCTCGCGGTGCTGCGTACCTTTCCGGCCGAGCGCTACCTGGCCGCGCTGTCGTTTGTCGCGATTCCCGGCCTGATCGGCCCGCTGATCGGGCCGACGCTCGGGGGCTGGCTCGTGAAGATCGCGTCGTGGCACTGGATCTTCCTGATCAACGTGCCGGTCGGCGTCGCGGGCTGCATCGCGACCTTCTATTCGATGCCAGATTCGCGCAACCCGGCCGTCGGCCGCTTCGACCTGAAGGGCTACCTGCTGCTGACGATCGGCATGGTCGCGATCTCGCTGTCGCTCGACGGGCTCGCCGATCTCGGGATGCAGCACGCGGCCGTGCTCGTGCTGCTGATCCTGAGCCTCGCGTGCTTCGTCGCGTACGGGCTGTATGCGGTGCGCGCGCCGCAGCCGATCTTTTCACTGGAACTGTTCCGGATCCATACGTTCAGCGTCGGGCTGCTCGGCAACCTGTTCGCGCGGATCGGCAGCGGCGCGATGCCGTACCTGATCCCGCTGCTGCTGCAGGTGAGCCTCGGCTACTCGGCCTTCGAGGCCGGGCTGATGATGCTGCCGGTGGCCGCCGCCGGGATGTTCTCGAAGCGGATCATCACGCGCCTGATCACGCAGCACGGCTACCGCAAGGTGCTGCTCGCGAACACGATCATGGTCGGCGTGATGATGGCCAGCTTCGCGCTGATGCGCGACACGGTGCCGGTGTGGGTGAAGGTCGTGCATCTCGCGCTGTTCGGCGGCTTCAACTCGATGCAGTTCACCGCGATGAACACGCTGACGCTGAAGGATCTCGGCACGGGCGGCGCGAGCAGCGGCAACAGCCTGTTCTCGCTGGTGCAGATGCTGTCGATGAGCCTCGGCGTCACGGTCGCGGGCGCGTTGCTCGCGACGTTCACGGGCATGCTGCGCACCGTGACGCCGAGCAACACGCTGCCGGCGTTCCATGCGACGTTCATCTGCGTCGGGATCATCACGGCGGCTTCCGCGTGGATCTTCGCGCAGCTCGCGCCCGAGATCCGCAGCACCGCGCGCAAGATCGACCCGTCCGAGCGCGCGTGATGCGTGACGCGCCGAACCGGGTCGGCTCGCACCATCACGGTGCAGCGCGGCCCCGCGATGCGCATCTGAAACAGCTGCCATGCCCGGCGACGCCACCGCGACGCGCCGCCGCACGGGGTACGATGCCGTGCACGCTTCTTGCTGGCCTATTCTCTAGGTAAACTGGCAGTCTTCCTTCGGCCGACATCATGAGCATGATCGAAATCGATCCCCCCGGCTTTCAGCCGCCCCGCCCCGTCGCGGGCGACGACGGGAACCGGCGCACCGTGCTGTACGGCGGCTACACCGTGTTCAGCGTGTTCCAGCCCGTTTTCTCGGTGTCGCACCGCCGCGCGATCGGCTATCACGCGTCGCTGCGCGCGCACGACGAGGAAAGCCGCCAGGTGGCGTCGCACGAGGTGTTCACGCAGGCGGCGCGGCGCGGCGATCTGCTCGAGCTCGGCCGGCTCGCCGAATCGCTGCATCTCGGCAACTTCCACGCATTCGACAGCCATGACGAGTGGCTCTTCCTGAGCCTGCATCCGGCCGCGCTGATGGACACCGTCTACAGCGACGCGATGCTCGCGAACCTGAAGGCGCTCGGGCTGCCGCCGCATCGCGTGGTGCTCGAGGTGCCCGAGCAGGCAGGCGGCGAGACGCCGCGCTACGCGGCGATCGTAGACGGGCTGCGCAAGGCCGGCTTCCTGATTGCGCTCGTCGGGTTCGGCGCGAAGCATTCGAACATCGACCGTGTGTGGCACCTGCATCCCGACATCGTCACGCTCGACCGCGGCATCCTCGCGCAGGCGAGCGAGCACTCACATCTCGAACGCGTGCTGCCGGGGCTCGTGTCGCTGCTGCACGAATCCGGGCAACTCGTGCTGATGGGCGGGCTCGCGACCGAGCGCGATGCGCTGATCGCACTGGAGTGCGACGTCGATTTCGTGCAGGGCCAGTACTTCGCGGGGCCGAGCGTCGAACCGGTGCAGCCGCAGGCCGCCGCGGGCTGTATGGACACGCTGTCGGCCGCGTTGCGGCTGCGCGTCGCGGAACGCGAGCGCACGCAGGCGGAACGGCTCGCACCGTACGTCGCGGCGCTCGAGGAAGCGAGCCGCAAGCTCGGCGCAGGCGAGCCGCTCACCGACGCGGCCGCCGTCGTGCTCGGCCTGCCCGAGACCGCGCGCTGCTTCCTGCTCGACGCATCGGGTCGCCAGATCGGCGACAACGTGCTCGCACGCGGCAGCGTCTCGCAGCGCGCCAAGCGCTTCCGGCCGCTGCTGCACTCCGAAGGCGCGAGCTGGGAACGTCGCCCGTACTTCATCGACGCGATGCGCGCACCGGGCCGCGTGCACCTGACGGCGCCCTACCTGTCGATCAACGAGGCGCACCTGTGCGTGACCGCATCGATCGCCGCGCCGGTCGCGACCGGCATGCAGGTGCTCTGCGTCGACATCAACTGGGAAGCGGCACTCAACCGCGAATGAACGCGCCGCCGCGCCGCCCTGCTCAGGCGGCGGCGGTCTTGCGTACGATCAGCCGGTGCACACGCTTGCCGGACGATGCGCTGACGACTTCGTGCTCGTCGATCACCTGCGTGCCGGCGCCGAGCGCCGCCCGCATCCGCGCCGAATCGAGCGGCGTATAGAGGCGGCCGCGCTCGTCGCGCAACGCGCCGTTTCCGGCGACCCGCCAGCTCACGTACAACGTGCCGCCCGGCATCAGCAGCTCGGCCAGCCGCGCGGCGGCAGCGGCCGCTTCCGCCTGCTCGAGATGCATGACGACCGTTTCGCACAGCACGTTGCGAAATGCGCCGGACGGCACGCCGGCCAGCGCCGGCAGCGCGGCCAGCTCGAAGGTGAGGTCCGGATGGCGGCGCCGCGCCTCGTCGAGCAGCGCGGCGCTCGCGTCGTAGCCGCACACGTCGAAGCCGCGCGACGCGAGCCAGGCCGTATCGCGCCCGGCCCCGCAGCCGACGTCCGCAGTCGGCCCCGGCGAGAAATGCTGCTCCAGCAGCGCGTACATGTCGTCGGGCGCAGCCTGGTCGAGCCAGTCCTGCGCGTATTGCGCGGCATGGGCGTCGTAGGCATCGAGAGTCGGGCGATCCACCATGGTGACGGCTCCGCATAGGCGTCGTATGACGCACTCCGCATCTTAGCCGTTGCACACCCCGTACGGCACCACGCACGGCCACGCGGCGAGTGGTGCCGCCCCTACGCAGCCCGCACGTTGCCCGTATGCGGCGCCTGCGCGGTCAGCTCGGCCCACAGCGCATCACCGCGCCAGGCCGGGCGCGCCGCCGCACGTTCAGCGTCATGCATGAGCGCGCACAGTCGCGCATTGACGGGCGCGTGCCCGCCGAAGTGCGCGGCCAGCCGCACGACCTCGCCGTTGATCCACTCGACTTCCGTCGCGCGCCCCGCCGCAAGATCGTCGGACATCGACGAACGCGCGAGCGGATCGATCGCCAGCATCCGGCCGCCCAGCACGCGAAACGCCGGATCGGGCAAGTCGAGCACGGCCGGGAGCCACCCGGCCGGCAACGGCGTCAGCCGCGCGGGCCGGATCGCCGCCCGCGCCAGCCAGTGCAGCGCTTCGCGCTGCGCAAGCGCGACACAGCGCCGGTACCCGCGTTGCGCGAGTTCGTCGCGCAGCGGCAGGTTCGCGAGCGCGTTGACCGCGTTGTTCAGGTTGAGCAGCAGCTTCGCCCATTGCACGGCCCGCATGTCGCGATGCAGCGCGAGCGGCAGCCCGGCACGCGCGAATGGGCCGGCGAACGGCGTCAGCGCGGGGGAGGCTTCGGCCGCCAGCGCACCGGCCGAGCCCTGGTGAAACGCACCGGGCTCGCGCTCGATCACGTTGAACGGCACCATGCCGGCCAGCACGGTGGCTTGCGGCAGCGCTTCGCGCAGCATGTCGGCGTTGTACAGGCCATTCTGGAAACTGATCACGACCGTGCCGGACCGCAGCACGCCGGCAAGCTGCGCCGCCGCCTCACGCGTCGCGGCCGATTTGACCGCCACGAGCACGAGCCGTGCGGTCGCCGCAGCCGCCGGATCGGTCTCGAACACGACATCGGCCGGCGCGAGGGTCGCGCGATAGCCGCGCTGGTCGGTCAGCGTCAGCCCGTGCCGATGAATCGCGTCGCCGATCCGCGCGCGGCCGACGAGCGTCACATTCGCGCCAGCCGCCGCAAGACGTCCGCCGAGATAGCAGCCGACGGCACCCGCGCCGAACACGCAGACCGGTGCGTCAGACATGCGAATGCGCGCCGCCGTGCACGGGGCCGGCCCGACGCTCGACTTCGCGGCGCACGTCGCTGCGCAGCCCCGCGAAGAACGCGACCTCGGCGACGACGAACAGCGGCCCGACCATCAGGCCGACCAGATCGTCGACGAACGCGGGCTTGCGCCCCTCGAACCAGTGCCCGACGAACTGCACGATCCAGCCGACGACGAACGCGCCGATGCCGACTGCGAGCCACTGGACGGTCGGCAGCAACGCGAGCGCCTGTGCGGCCCACAGGCCGAGCGCGAACAGCGCGGTCATCACGATCCCGAACCGCAGGTCGAGGCGCAGATAGAACACCGCGAACGCGACGGCCAGCAGCAGCGCCGGCGACAGCGCGATGCCGGCCAGCATCCCGAGCGCCGGCCGCGACAACAGCACCTCGACCGCGAACACGATCATCGGAATGCCGACCAGATGCGTCGCGATGTTGCGCGCGTCGCGGTGGTAGGCCGCATACTGGGCAAGATGGTCTTCGAGCGTCTTCATCGCGTCTCCTGGTCCATGGTTGAGCGCTATGATGCGCGTCACGCCCGAGAACCTCTGTCAGCTACCCGACATCGCGCGCCCATGCCCTCTCCGCTTGCCCCGTACCTGCCGCAGATCGAAGCGAACCCGTGGTTCGCCGCGCTGCCGCCCGCGTTGCGCGCGGACCTGCTCGCCCGCGCGGCGCTGCGCCGGCTGCCGGCCGGCCATGCGTTGTTCCGGCGCGGCGACCCGCCATGCGGGCTGTACGCGGTACTCGCCGGTTCACTCACGATAGGTGCGGTCGACCCGCAGGGCAAGGAAGCGCTGCTGACGGTGGCCGAGCCCGTCACCTGGTTCGGCGAAATCGCGCTGTTCGACGGCCAGCCGCGCACGCACGACGCGATCGCACTCGACGACGCGCTGCTGCTGCACGTGCCGCAGGCCGCGCTGCTCGCGATCCTCGACGCGACGCCGCAATACTGGCGGCAATTCGCGCTGCTGATGGCGCAGAAGCTGCGCCTGAGCTTCCTGACCGTCGAATCGATGAGCGTAATGCCGGCCGCGCAGCGGCTCGCCGCCCGCCTGCTGATGATCGCCGACGGCTACGGCGGAATCAGCGCCGGCCGTACCCGCATCCGGCTGTCGCAGGAAAAGCTCGCGGCGATGCTGTCGCTGACGCGGCAGACCACCAACCAGTTGCTGAAGGCGCTGCAGGCCGACGGCATCGTGCGGCTGCACGTGGGCGAAATCGAGCTCGTCGACGTCGATGCGCTGCGGCGGGCAAGCGGGTTGCCCGACGGCATGCGCTGAGGTTCAGCACCACCGCAGCGCGCCTCCCCGCCGTCACCGCGTTGCGCTATCGTGGCGGCTCGTCCGTTCATCTCTGTCCGCACCGCCTTGAGCACGTCAACCGCCTCCGCTCCTTCCCGCCATCCATGGCCCGTGTTCATCGCGTTCCTGCGGCTCGGCCTGACGTCGTTCGGCGGCCCGGTCGCGCATCTCGGCTACTTCCGCACCGAATTCGTCACGCGGCGCGGCTGGCTCACCGAGCGCACGTACGCGGATCTCGTCGGGCTGTGCCAGTTCCTGCCGGGGCCCGCGAGCAGCCAGGTCGGAATGGCGATCGGACTCGCGCGCGCCGGCTACGCGGGCATGTTCGCGGCGTGGCTCGGCTTCACGCTGCCGTCGGCGCTGCTGATGATGCTGTTCGCGCTCGGCGTGCACGCAACCGGCGCGCCGATCGAAGCGGGGGCGCTGCACGGGCTGCGCATCGTGTCTGTCGCCGTGATCGCGCAAGCCGTGTGGGGCATGGCGCGCTCGCTGTGCCCGGATGCGCGCCGCGTCACGCTGATGGCCGCGGCCGCCTGCGTTGCGCTGCTCGCGCCGGCCGCGTGGACCCAGGTTGCGGTGATCGCGGCGGCCGGGTTGGCCGGCCTCGTGCTGCTGCCGCAGCCGACGCGTGGCGCGCATGAGCCGCTGCCGCTGCAAGTGTCGCGTCGCGCGGGCGTGCTGTGGCTCGCGCTGTTCGCGGCGCTCCTCGTCGTCCTGCCGTTTGCGACCCGCACGCTGCGCTCCGATACGCTTGCCGTCGTCGACGCGTTCTTCCGTACGGGCGCGCTCGTGTTCGGCGGTGGACACGTGGTGCTGCCGCTGCTGCAGGCGGCCGTGGTCGCGCCCGGCTGGGTCGGCGATGCGGCGTTCCTGGCCGGATACGGCGTCGCGCAGGCCGTGCCGGGGCCGCTGTTCACGTTCTCGGCGTTCCTCGGCGCGTCGTTGCGCACCGCGCCGAACGGCTGGCTCGGCGGCACGATCGCGCTGGTGTCGATCTTCGCGCCGTCGTTCCTGCTGGTGGCCGGCACCGCGCCGTTCTGGGAACAACTGCGCCGCAGCACGCGCATGCAGGCCGCGCTCGCGGGCGTGAACGCGGCCGTCGTCGGGCTGCTGGTCGCCGCGCTCTATCACCCGGTCTGGACCGATACGATCGTGGCGCCGCGCGATCTGGCCGCCGCGCTCGTCGCGTTCGTTGCACTGGTGTTCTGGCGCGTGCCGCCGTGGGCCGTCGTGATCGCGAGCGCCGTGCTCGGCTGGGGGCTCGGCGTCCTGGCCTGACCGGCGATACGCGCAGCGCGTTCCACCTCGACAGAAAACAAAAAGCCCTCGTTTCGAGGGCTTTTTTGCTGGGTGCCGCGCGCCGTAGCGGCGCGCAGGCGCCGGACCTTACGCGAAGTTCTTCGCTGCGAAGTCCCAGTTCACGATGTTCCAGAACGCTTCGACGAACTTCGGACGTGCGTTGCGGTAGTCGATGTAGTACGCGTGTTCCCACACGTCGATCGTCAGCAGTGCCTTGTCGGCGGTCGTCAGCGGCGTTGCTGCGTTGCTCGTCGACACGATGTCGAGCGAACCGTCAGCCTTCTTCACGAGCCATGCCCAGCCCGAACCGAACGTGCCGACTGCAGCCTTCGTGAACGCTTCCTTGAATGCGTCGTACGAACCCCACTTCGCGTTGATCGCGTCGCCCAGCGCGCCCGTCGGTGCGCCGCCGCCGTTCGGCGACAGGCTGTTCCAGAAGAACGTGTGGTTCCAGATTTGCGCGGCGTTGTTGAAGATGCCGCCCGACGACTTCTTCACGATCTCTTCCAGCGACAGGTTTTCGAATTCCGTGCCCGGGATCAGATTGTTCAGGTTCGTCACATAAGCCTGATGGTGCTTGCCGTAGTGGTACTGGATCGTCTCGAGCGAGATGGTCGGCGCGAGCGCGTCTTCAGCGTACGGGAGCGGCGGGAGCGTATGAGCCATGGCGATTCCTTCGTTGAGTATGTAGGGAGGCTGTGTTGGATGCTGCCGAGCGTCCGATTGTAGGCGAGGACGAATAACCCCGCAAACTCACGGGCCATTTATCCGCGGTATGCGGAAAAGCGATGTTTGCGCAACGTCCGGCAGGACGAACCGGACGATGAGCAGCATCCGTTCCCGTGCACGATGCGTCCGTTGCGACAACCTTCGCTCCGCTTGCACCTCGTTACGTCAGATCGTATCCGTCAGCCGCGGCTGCACGTCGGCGATCGACACGTCGGCCGAGCCTTCCGCGAGATGCACGGTCAGCCGGCGCTGCGGCTTCAGCGCGTTCGGCGTGCGCACCGCACGGCCCGTCTGCGCATCGATCAGCGCCGCATAGCCGCGCTCGAGCGTGCGCTGCGGGCTCAGCACCTCGAGCCGCGCCGCACAGGCTGACACGCGAGCCGTGTCGCGTTCGTGACGGCGCTGCAAGGCCAGCGCAAGACGCTGCGACAGCCCCGCGAGCGCCTGGCGCGCCTGCGACGGATCGGGGCGCGCGCGCTGCCAGCGCAGCTGCGCGAGCGCGAACCGCGCGCGCGCGTCGCGCACCGGCCGCGACGCCGCCGACGCAAGCCGCACCGCGAGTTGCTCGACGTGCGTGCGCTGCCGCTGCAACCGCTCGGCCGGGCTCACCAGCCTGCGCGCGAGCCAGTCGAGCTGCTGCGCGCGCTGTTCGAGCCGGCGCTCCATGCCGCGTGCGAGCGCACGCTGGCGCTCGCCGACCTCGCGCAGCAGCAGCGCGCGCTGCGGGCTCGCCAGCTCGGCGGCACCGGTCGGCGTCGGCGCGCGCACGTCGGCCGCGAAGTCCGCGATCGTGAAATCGGTTTCGTGCCCGACGCCGCTGACGACCGGCAGTTCGCTCGCCGCGATCGCACGCGCCAGCGCCTCGTCGTTGAACGACCACAGATCCTCGATCGACCCGCCGCCGCGACAGACCAGCAACACGTCGACCTCGCGGCGCGCATTCGCGGTCTCGACGGCCGCCACGAGCTTTTCGGCGGAACCGGCGCCCTGCACGGGCGCCGGATAGACGATCACCGGAATGTGCGGCGCGCGACGGGCGAGCGTGGTCAGCACGTCGCGCAGCGCAGCCGCCTGCAGCGACGTGACGATGCCGATCGCGCGCGGGTGGGCCGGCAGCGGCCGCTTGCGCTCGGGCGCGAACAGTCCCTCGCTCTCGAGCTGCGCCTTCAGCCGCAGGAACGCCTCGTACAGGCGCCCCTGCCCGGTGCGCCGCACGGCTTCCACATTGAGCTGCACTTCGCCGCGCGGCTCGTACATCGTGACGACCGCGCGCACTTCGATCCGGTCACCTTCGCGCGGCGTGAACTCCGCGTATTGCGCGCGGCCGCGGAACATCACGCAGCGCATCTGCGCCTGCTGGTCCTTGATCGAGAAATACCAGTGGCCGCTCGCGGCGCGCGTGAAATTCGACACTTCGCCCGAAATCCACAGCAGCGGAAACGAGCGCTCGAGCATCGTCGAAATCGCGCGATTGAGCGCTGAAACGGGAATCACTTCGTCGCCGCCGCGGGTCGCGCCCGGTGCGGCAAATGGGGAGTCGGAAGGCATGGACGGTCGGATGAATGCTGGCGGCGACACGATAGTCCGACACGCGCGCGACGTCCAGCGCCGGCCGCATGTACCGTGACGTTCGGAAGGTGTCCACACTTTGGCAATCATCGGCCTAAAACGCGAAAAAACCGCTGAAAAATCCAGACGATTATCTGTAACGCATTGATTTTTATATATTTTTAAATCTTTCTGAATGATTCTCATCCGATTCGAAGCCCACCCGGCGGGCGTTTGACGTCATCGAGCGAGGAGTTTTTCACAGAGTTATCCACAAGCCGCCACGATCCGGCCCCGCAGGCTGCGGCGGCCGGTCGCGCTTGCCGCGCCCGCCTGCGGCGCGCTAGAGTGCCGCCTTCCGCAGACCCCGCGGCATGCGCCGCCCAACGGAGAATCCGCCTTGACGAATCCGTCCCACGCCGCGGCGCACGACCTGCCGCGCCCGGCCCGATGAGCGCGCCCGACGGCCCGCTCGCCCGGCTCGAAGCCCGCCTGACGCGCGAATGGCAGCGCCGCGGCGCGCTCGCGTGGGCGCTCACGCCGTTCGCATGCGTGTTCGGCCTGTGCGCGGCGCTGCGGCGCGCCGCCTACGCGCAGGGCTGGAAGAAGCCGGTCGACGTCGGCGTGCCCGTCGTCGTGGTCGGCAACGTGACCGTCGGCGGCACCGGCAAGACGCCGACCGTGATCGCCCTCGTCGACGCGTTGCGAGCGGCCGGCTTCACGCCCGGCATCGTGTCGCGCGGCTACGGTGCGAACGTGAAGGCGCCGACCGCCGTCACGCCCGCATCGCGCGCCAGCGCGGGCGGCGACGAACCGCTCCTGATCGCACGCCGCACCGGCGCGCCAGTCTGGGTCTGCCCGGATCGCGTCGCGGCCGCGCAGGCGCTGCGCGCCGCGCATCCGGACGTCGACGTGATCGTCAGCGACGACGGCCTGCAGCATTACCGTCTCGCGCGCACGGTCGAGCTCGTCGTGTTCGACCACCGGCTCGGCGGAAACGGCTTCCTGCTGCCGGCCGGACCGTTGCGCGAGCCGCTGTCGCGGCACCGCGACGCCACGCTCGTCAACGATCCGTACAGCGGCGCGCTGCCGCCGTGGCCCGACACCTATTCGCTCGCGCTCACGCCGGGCGCCGCGTGGCACCTCGACCAGCCCGCGCTGCGCCGCCCGCTGTCGCAATTCGCGAACGAGCGCGTGCTCGCCGCGGCCGGCATCGGCGCGCCGGAACGCTTCTTCGCGACGCTGCGCGCGGCCGGTCTCGCGCCCGCGACGCGCGCGCTCCCCGACCACTACGCGTTCGCCGACAATCCGTTCGTCGACGACGCCGTCGATGCGATCCTGATCACCGAGAAGGATGCAGTAAAATTGGGCGCTTCCTGGCGCGACGCCCGACTGTGGGTTGTCCCCGTCGAAGCCGCGCTCGACCCTCGCCTCATTGCCCTCGTTGTGGAGAAACTCCGTGGACGCTCGCCTGCTTGAAATCCTTGTGTGCCCTATCTGCAAAGGCCCGCTCCACTATGACCGTGCCGCGCAGGAGCTGATCTGCAACGCGGACAAGCTCGCCTACCCGATCCGCGACGGCATCCCCGTGATGCTGGTCGACGAGGCGCGCCAGACCGTCGAAGGCACGCCGGTCGACCCGGCCGGCCGCTAAGCTGCCCGACCCGGCCCTCGCCGCGGCCCGTCCGCAGCGAGGGCGCCGAACCCGCGGGCGGCCCGCACCAGACGCGCCGCCCGCTCCGCTCTTCTCACCGCCCTCCCCGATGACTCAACCCTTCATCGCCGTCATTCCCGCCCGGCTCGCGTCGACGCGGCTCCCGAACAAGCCGCTCGCCGATCTCGGCGGCAAGCCGATGGTCGTGCGCGTCGCCGAGCGCGCGCTCGAAGCGGGCGCGCAGCAGGTGCTGGTCGCGTCCGACGCGCAGAGCGTGCTCGATGCGGCCCGCGATCACGGCTTCGAAGCGGTGCTGACGCGCGCCGACCATCCGTCCGGCACCGACCGGCTCGCGGAAGTCGCGGCGACGTTCGGGTGGAGCGACGACACCGTCGTCGTCAACGTGCAGGGCGACGAGCCGCTGATCGACCCCGTGCTCGTGCGCGACGTAGCGTCGCACCTCGCGGCCCATCCGGCCTGCGCGATTGCGACGGCCGCCCACCCGATCCACGACGCGGCCGACGTGTTCAACCCGAACGTGGTGAAGGTCGCGCTCGACGCGCAGAGCGTCGCGCTGTACTTCTCGCGCGCGCCGATTCCGTGGAGCCGGGACGCATACCAGCCGCACTGGCCCGACGTCGCGGCCATGCCTGCACCGGCCTTCCCGGTCTATCGGCACATCGGCCTCTATGCCTATCGCGCGCGTTTCCTGCGCACCTATCCGACGCTCGCGCAGGCGCCGATCGAACAGGCCGAGCAGCTCGAACAGCTGCGCGCGCTCTGGCACGGCGAGCGCATCGCAGTGCTGATCACCGAGTCCGCGCCGGAAGCGGGAATCGACACGCCGGCCGATCTAGCACGCGTGCGGGCCCTTTTTCAGCCGTCATCAAAATAACCCGTGGCATAATCAGGCGATTGTGCGAGCCGTCCGCGACCAGCGCGTCCTCGCTTGACCCCGCCCGCGGCCCTGCCGGCAGCCGCGCGTCGCTCAACCCGACGCGCCGCATCAGACCGGCCCGCCACGCGCCAGGCAAGCCCCGCGCACACCGTCGCCGGCGCTTTTTTCGTCTCGCCACACGAATCTACATACTGGAGATATCACCATGCGTTTGATCCTGTTGGGCGCGCCCGGCGCGGGAAAGGGCACCCAGGCAAACTTCATCAAGGAAAAATTCGGCATCCCGCAAATCTCGACGGGCGACATGCTGCGCGCGGCCGTCAAGGCCGGCACGCCGCTCGGCGTCGAGGCGAAGGGCTACATGGACGCCGGCAAGCTCGTGCCGGACGCGCTGATCATCGGCCTCGTCAAGGAACGCCTGAAGGAATCCGACTGCGCGAACGGCTATCTGTTCGACGGTTTCCCGCGCACGATCGCGCAGGCTGACGCCATGAAGGAAGCCGGCGTCGCGATCGACTACGTGCTCGAGATCGATGTGCCGTTCTCGGAAATCATCGAGCGCATGAGCGGCCGCCGCACGCACCCGGCATCGGGCCGCACGTACCACGTCAAGTTCAACCCGCCGAAGGTCGAAGGCCATGACGACGTGACGGGCGAGCCGCTGATCCAGCGCGACGACGACAAGGAAGAAACCGTCAAGAAGCGTCTCGAAGTGTACGAAGCGCAGACCAAGCCGCTGATCACGTACTACGGCGACTGGGCGCAGCGCGGCGAGGAAAACGGCCTGAAGGCACCGCAGTATCGCAAGATCTCGGGCCTCGGCAGCGTCGAGGAAATCCGCGAGCGCGCGTTTGGCGCACTGAAGTAAGCAGCGCATCGCGCACCCGCAAGCCGCCCTTTCCGGGCGGTTTTTTTTTGCCCGGGCGGACTTCGCACGACCGCTCCGGTCTCGCCGTC
Source organism: Burkholderia sp. SRS-25 (assembly GCF_004343765.1). Classification (NCBI taxonomy): domain Bacteria; kingdom Pseudomonadati; phylum Pseudomonadota; class Betaproteobacteria; order Burkholderiales; family Burkholderiaceae; genus Burkholderia; species Burkholderia sp. SRS-25. The sequence continues at coordinate 37,335 of NZ_PTXM01000006.1, read as the reverse complement.
GCGCAAGCGTGCCCCGTACAATCGGTCGGGTGCGGGCGCTCCCGTTACCCGGGCGCCGGCATCTCAACCGATCGCACGGCATCGAACCACGCAGCCGCATTGCGCGGCACCGCAACCAGCGCCGAGGCGCCAGCAGCGGTCGACCACCTTGGATGGGTCCGCCCTGAGCGCCTGAAGCGCCACGGGCGCTCAACAACGGAGACAGTCATGGAAATTCGCGGCAACGTGTTTCTGATCACGGGCGGCGCATCGGGCCTCGGCGCCGGCACGGCGCGGATGCTCGCGCAGGCAGGCGGCACGGTCGTGCTCGCCGACCTGAACGACGCGGCGGGCACGGCGCTCGCGACCGAACTGGGCGGCATCTTCGTGCACTGCGACGTGTCGAGCGAAGCCGACGCGCACGCGGCCGTCAGCGCGGCAACGCAAGCCGGCACGCTGCGCGGCCTCGTGAACTGCGCGGGCATCGCGCCCGCCGCGAAGACCGTCGGCAAGGACGGCGCGCATCCGCTCGACGTGTTCGCGAAGACGATCAACGTGAACCTCGTGGGCACATTCAACATGATCCGGCTCGCGGCCGCCGCGATGGCTGCCACCGCGCCGACCGCGGACGGCGAGCGCGGCGTGATCGTCAGCACCGCGTCGGTTGCCGCGTTCGACGGGCAGATCGGCCAGGCCGCGTACGCCGCGTCGAAAGCCGGTGTCGCGGGCATGACGCTGCCGATCGCGCGCGACCTGTCGCGCAGCGGCATCCGTGTGATGACGATCGCGCCCGGCCTGTTCGAGACACCGATGCTGCTCGGCATGCCGCAGGACGTGCAGGACGCGCTCGGCGCGATGGTGCCGTTCCCGCCGCGGCTCGGCAAACCGGCCGAATACGCGCTGCTGGTGCGCCAGATCGTCGAGAATCCGATGCTCAACGGTGAAGTGATCCGCCTCGACGGCGCGATTCGGATGCAGCCGAAATAGGCATAAAAAAGCCCGCGATGCGGGCGTTTTTCATTCAGGGTCCCGGCAGCGTCGCGGTAGCTCAGTCCTCGCCGTCGCGCTGCATCCGCTGCCGCAATTCGGTCACCTGCGACTCGACCACGGTGGCGTCGTCCGCGTCCGGCCGCTCGCCGAGGTACTGTTCGAGATCCTCGAGCGCCGGGCGCAGGTAATCGAGCCGCGCATACGCGAAACCGCGGTCGCGGACTTCGTCGAGGTGCCCGGGCAACAGGATCACGAGCCGCTGCTGCACCGCGAGCAGCCGCTGCCAGCGTTCCGTCTGAAGATAGATCGTCTTCAGGTTGCGCAGCATCCGCGCGATGATCTCGCGGCTCGTCGCCGGCTGCAGCAGCGCGCGCAACGCGCTGTCGACCGCACCGGCCGCTCGCGCGACGTACGGCTCGAGCATCTCGACCATCTCGGCTTCGGACAGCGAATGGCCGTTGGCCGGATCGATGATCAGGTCGCCGTCCGGCAGCGTGACGCGCAGCAGGAAATGACCGGGGAACGACACGCCGCGCGCCGGCACGCCGATCTGCTCGGCGAGCTCCAGATACAGCACCGACAGCGAGATCGGGATCCCGCGCCGCCGCTTCAGCACGGCGTTCAGGTGGCTGTTATCGGGGTCGTAGTAGTCGTTGTGATTGCACGCGAAGCCGAGCTCGCGGAAGAAGAAATCGTTCAGTGCGGCGACGCGGCCCTTCAGGTCCGCATCGTCCGTGAGCCGCCGGCGCAACCGCGCCGCCAGCACGTCGAGTTCGGCCAGCGTGCCCTGCAGGTCGAGGTCGGGATACGCGTCCTGCGCCACCGACAGCGCCGCTTCCGTGACGGGCAGACTGTCGTCGTCCGCCACGAGCGTGCTGAAGTAGTCGAGGACGCGGGTCATTGCGGTCGTCACTTGGCGCGCCTTCTGAAATAAGCGTATTTGAAGCCCATCACCCACAACATACCGAAATATAGTGCAGCGAACAGCACGAGGCACGCGGCCATCAGCGCGATGCGATCGAGCGGCTGCGTACGCATCCCGGTCCAGTCGAAGCTGATCGACAGCCAGTGCATCAGGCCGGCGAGCACGAGCGCCGCGCCGATCAGCTGCACGAAGAAGCGCAGCCAGCCCGGCGACGGCTGGTAGATGCCGCGCTTGCGCAACCCGATGAACAGCAGCAGCGAGTTCAGGCACGCGCCGACGCCGATGCTCAGCGTCAGGCCCGCGTGGCCGATCAGCGGCACGAACACGTAGTTCGAGATCTGCGTGACGATCAGCACGCCGATCGCGATCTTCACGGGCGTCTTGATGTCCTGCTTCGCATAGAAGCCCGGCGCGAGGATCTTGATCAGGATGATGCCGACGAGGCCGATCCCGTAGGTCGCCAGCGCGCGCGCGACCATCGTGACGGTGTGCGCGTCGAACTTGCCGTAGTTGAACAGGGTCGCGGTGAGCGGCGTTGCGAAGAAGAACAGCGCGAGCGCACTCGGCGCCGCGAGCAGGAACGTGACGCGCAGGCCCCAGTCGAGCAGCGCCGAATACTCGTGCGAATCGGCATCGACGTGCGCCTTCGACAGGCTCGGCAGCAGGATCGTGCCGAGCGCGACGCCGAGCAGCGCCGTCGGGAATTCCATCAGGCGGTCGGCGTAGTTGATCCACGACACGGCGCCCTGCCCGAGCCGCGACGCGATGTTGGTGTTGATGATCAGCGACAGTTGCGCGACCGACACCGCGAACGTCGCGGGCACCATCTTTGCGAGCACGCGTTTCACGCCCGGGTGGCGCAGCGCGCGCAGCGGGTTGAGGCCGATCAGCGGCACCATGTCGATCTTCTTCAGGCCCGGCAGCTGCACGAGGAACTGCAGCACGCCGCCGACGATGACGGCCCATGCCAACGCAAACACCGGCACCTTCAGGTGCGGCGCGACGAACACGGCCGCGGCGATGAACGCGACGTTGAGCAGCACCGGCGCGAACGCGGGCAGCGAGAAGCTCTTGTACGTGTTCAGCACGCCGGAGGCGAGCGTCGTCAGCGAGATGAACACGATGTACGGGAACATGATCTGCGTCATCGTGACCGCGAGCGGGAACGCCTGCCCGTCGGTGTGCAGGCCGGACGCGACCGCGAACACGACCCACGATGCGCCGGCGATCCCGACCACCGACAGCACGGCAAGCGCCCACGCCAGCACGGTGGACATCGCGTCGACGAGCGCTTTCGTCGCATCATGCCCCTGCTGGTTCTTGAACTCGGCAAGGATCGGCACGAACGCCTGCGAGAACGCGCCTTCGGCAGACAGGCGGCGCAGCAGGTTCGGGATACGGAAGGCGACGTAGAACGCGTCGGTGTATTGACTGGCGCCGAACGCACGGGCGATCAGCGTCTCGCGGGCCAGTCCGGTCACGCGCGACAGCAGCGTGAAGCCGCTGACCGTCAGCAGGGCTCGGAATAGATTCATGGGGCGCTTATTATACGGACGTTGCGTGGCCCGGCCAGCGGCCGATGCCGAAAAGCGCACACGCGTGCGGCGCCCTCCTCGGCGGGTGTCATGTTGAACTTGCCACGCGCTTGATTTTGTTGCTATAATCGCCGGTTTCTGGGCTCGTACATGCACGGCAACTGCCGTTTTCATGTCCCTGCCTCGGTTAAAATCACCGTTTTTTTATGCGCCCCTGGGCAATCGTTCTCAGGGGACGGATCGAAAAGCAGCGCTTGGCCGTCAGGCTCCAAGCTCTGGAAACAGGACAGGATAAGGAACCGTCATGGCTAACTCCGCACAAGCACGCAAGCGCGCCCGCCAGGCCGCGAAGGCAAACTCGCACAACTCGGCGCTGCGCTCGAAATTCCGTACCGCGATCAAGTCGGTTCGCAAGGCTGTTGAAGCCGGCGACCAGGCAAAGGCTGCCGAGCTGTTCAAGGCTGCCGTGAAGACGATCGACACGATCGCCGACAAGAAGATCGTTCACAAGAACAAGGCCGCTCGCAGCAAGAGCCGCCTGGCCGCAGCCGTCAAGGGTCTGCAGGCAGCAGCGTAAATCCGGTGCGCCCGCTCACGCGGGCGTTCCTGTTTCCTGCGATCGCAAAAAAGCCCGCCTAGGCGGGCTTTTTTGTCGCCTGTCGCCGGCGCATCCTGCAAGCCGACGACAGTTGCCACGAGGGCGGGCGCGGCAAGCACGCTCGCCCGCACCGGCATCACTTCTTCACGCCGTAGTCCGGCAGTTCGCACGCCTCGGTCACGACGAGGTTGTTGTCCTTCGCGAAATTCAGCACGAAATCGAACGCCATCGGCTCCACGTCGCGCAGCCGGGAATCGAGGATCACGCATTTCAGGTCGCCGAGCATCGTCGGACGCACGTAGAGCGAATACTTGAGGCGCGCGTTGGGCCCGCTCGCCCCCGGCCCGAAGCAGGCCATCACACCGGCCAGACGTTCCGACCAGTCGCTCGGGCGAAACTTTTTCCCGTCTTTCGTGATGCCCTGGATGAAGAATTCGGTCGGAGGGGTTTCAGCCATGTGGTTACCCAAGTGACGGCCCGGCGATGTCCAGGCAACGGCGCCTGGATACGCGAACACAAAGCTGAAACGGACGGCGGCACAAGCATTCCGATATCCCGAAAACAGGACGTCGGCGCGCGCCACCGGCGGACTGCACCGGATTTGTGCAGCGCACGGCTTGTGTCCGGCAGAGCGCGAGGAGGCTTGCCTGCCGGGCTGGAGAAAACTTTTGAATTATACCGCAGCGCGCCATCGCGCGCCGTCCCGACACCCCTCCTCCCGCATCGCTTGCCGCGCGCGGCGATCGCGCCCCGCTTCTCTCCGCGGCTCGTCAAAGCACAGAAAATCCTTTATGCTGCTTTGAGTTATCCACACCCGACGGCGGCGCCGTCCGGCCTTGCTGCCGGGTGCAACCCGCCGTATTTCGCTTCATGACCACCAAAACCATTCGTCACTACCTGCAGTTCAAGGATTTCTCGCTGGAAGACTACGAGTACGTGCTCGAACGCACGGGTATCCTGAAGCGCAAGTTCAAGAACTACGAGACCTACCACCCGCTGCACGACCGCACGCTCGCGATGATCTTCGAGAAGAGCTCGACGCGCACGCGCCTGTCGTTCGAGGCCGGGATCTTCCAGCTCGGCGGCCACGCCGTCTTCATGAGCACGCGCGACACGCAGCTCGGCCGCGGCGAACCCGTCGAGGATTCCGCGCAGGTCATCTCGCGCATGGTCGACATCATCATGATCCGTACGTTCGAGCAGGAGGTCATCAAGCGCTTCGCGGACAATTCCCGCGTGCCGGTGATCAACGGCCTGACGAACGAGTACCACCCGTGCCAGGTGCTCGCCGACATCTTCACGTACTACGAGCACCGCGGCCCGATCGCCGGCAAGACCGTTGCCTGGGTCGGCGATGCGAACAACATGCTCTACACGTGGATCGAAGCCGCGCAGATCCTCGGCTTCAAGCTGCGCCTGTCCACGCCGCCCGGCTACGCGCTCGACATGAAGCTCGTGTCGCCCGACAGCGCGCCGTTCTACGAAGTGTTCGACGATCCGAACGAAGCCTGCAAGGGCGCCGACCTCGTCACCACCGACGTGTGGACGAGCATGGGCTTCGAGGCCGAGAACGAGGCCCGCATGCAGGCATTCGCCGACTGGTGCGTCGACGAGGAAATGATGGGCCATGCGAACCCGGACGCCCTCTTCATGCACTGCCTGCCCGCGCATCGCGGCGAGGAAGTGACGGCCGGCGTGATCGACGGCCCGCAGAGCGTCGTGTGGGATGAAGCGGAAAACCGCCTGCACGTGCAGAAGGCGCTGATGGAGTTCCTGCTGCTCGGCCGCCTCAAGCACTGAACCGCCGGAACGCACACGCGTAAAAAAAAGCGCCGATCAACGATCGGCGCTTTTTTGTTTGGGCATGCAGAAAGCGGCGCCAAACCCGCGTTACAGGCAGACCGGCTCCGCCTCCAGCTCGACGCCGAATTGCGCGCGCACGTCGGCCTGGATCGCCCGTGCCAGCGCGAGCACGTCGGCGCCCGTCGCGCCGCCGCGATTGACGAGTACGAGTGCCTGGCGGTCGTGCACGGCCGCCGCGCCCAGCGCGCGCCCCTTCCAGCCGCAGCGGTCGATCAGCCAGCCGGCCGCAAGTTTGACCTGCCCGTCCGGCTGCGGATACGACACGACTTCCGGCGCGCGCTCGCGCAGCGCGTCGAACTGCGCGGCGTCGATCACCGGATTCTTGAAGAAACTGCCCGCGTTGCCGAGGACGAGCGGATCGGGCAGCTTCGCGCGGCGGATCGCGACGACCGCGTCGAACACGTCGCGCGCCGCGGCCGCATCGGGTGCAATGCCGCGGGCGTCGAGTTCGCGCGTGACGTCCGCGTAGCCGAGCCGCGGTGCCCATTGCTTCGGCAACCGGAACGTCACCGACACGATCGCGAACCGGCCGCGCCCTTCCCGCTTGAAGAAGCTGTCGCGATAGCCGAACGCGCAGCGCGCGGCGTCGAAGCGCTCGCTGCGCCCCGTCGCCAGCTCGACCGCGACCAGCGAGTCGAAATACGCCTTCATCTCGAGGCCGTATGCGCCGATGTTCTGGATCGGCGCGGCGCCGACCGTGCCGGGTATCAGCGCGAGGTTCTCGAGGCCCGCCATCCCGTGCTCGAGCGTCCAGGCGACGAATGCGTGCCAGTTCTCGCCGCCGCCGGCCTCGACGTACCACGCGTCGTCGTCCTCGCGCACGACGCGGCGGCCGGCGATCTCGTCGAGCAGCACGACGCCGTCGAAATCGCGGGTGAACACGACGTTGCTGCCGCCGCCGAGCACGAGCTGCGGCAGGTGCGCGACACGCGGGTCGCGATGGAGCGCCTCGAACTGCGACGCATGCGTGATGCGCGCGGCAAAGCGCGCGGTCGCGGCGATGCCGAACGTGTTGTGCGCGGCGAGCGGGTGGTCGGGAAGCAGCGACAGGGCGGAATCGTCAGGAGGCATCGGCATTCGCGGCCACGTCCGCCCGGGCGGCGCATGGCCGGCCTTGGGCAAACGGAGGGGCATCGGTAAAATGGCAAACAGTCCGCAATTATAGCGAGTGCCCGCGCGCGAGCCGGGTGCCCGCATCTCAAGGGAGGAATGCCATGCCATCGTTCGACGTCGTTTCCGAAGCGAACATGATCGAAGTGAAGAACGCCATCGAGCAGTCGAACAAGGAAATTTCGACGCGCTTCGACTTCAAGGGCTCCGACGCGCGCGTCGAGCAGAAGGAACGCGAGCTGACGCTGTTCGCCGATGACGATTTCAAGCTCGGCCAGGTCAAGGACGTGCTGATCGGCAAGCTGGCCAAGCGCAACGTCGACGTGCGCTTCCTCGACTACGGCAAGGTCGAGAAGATCGGCGGCGACAAGGTCAAGCAGATCGTCACCGTGAAGAAAGGCGTGACCGGGGATCTCGCAAAGAAGATCGTGCGCCTCGTGAAGGACAGCAAGATCAAGGTGCAGGCGAGCATCCAGGGCGACGCGGTGCGCGTCAACGGCACGAAGCGCGACGACCTGCAGAGCGTGATCGCGATGCTGCGCAAGGACGTGACCGACACGCCGCTCGACTTCAACAACTTCCGCGACTGATCGCCGGGCGATCCGTCCCGTGATCCCGCCGGGCCCCGCATACGCGGTGCGCCCGGCATGCGGCAAGCGCCGCGCTTCCTCAGGCTTTCCCGCCGTCCTGCGTGCCGCCATCCGCGGCCGCTTTCTTCTTGTCGCCGATCCGGCTTTCCTGCCCCGCCAGCAGCTTCGCAATGTTGCCGCGGTGACGCCACACGAGCAGCACGCTCATCGCAAGCACGGCCCATGCGACCGGGTTGTGGCCCGTGCCGAACAGGAACACGTCGAACACCGGTGCGAACACGGCCGCCACCAGCGCCGCGAGCGACGAATAGCGGAAGAAGAACGCGACGATCAGCCAGGTCAGCGCGGTCGCGAGCCCGAGCACCGGGTGCACCGCGAGCAGCACACCGGCCGCGGTCGCGACGCCCTTGCCGCCCTGGAAGCGGAAGAACACCGGATACAGGTGGCCGAGGAACACGGCGATCGCGACCCATGCGACCGCGACGTCGGGCAGGCCGAAGCGCCGGGCGAGCCAGACGGCAATCCAGCCCTTGAATGCATCGCCGACGAGCGTCAGGATCGCGGCCTTCTTGTTGCCGCTGCGCAGCACGTTGGTCGCGCCGGGATTCTTCGACCCGTACGAACGCGGGTCGGCCAGGCCCATCGCGCCGCTGACGACGACGGCGAACGACACCGAACCGATCAGGTAGGCAACGAGGGCGGCGAGCAGGATCTGCATGCGGAGGACTCTTCTTTCAACGTATCGGTAAAGGGACGGCTGCGCGCGGCACGCCGAAACGGCGCCCATTCTACCGAACGCGCGCGGCCTGCCACGAAGGTGAAACCCTCAGTCGACACTGGCGCACTGCACCGGCTGCGCGCCGAGCAGCGACGTGAGCACGGCCGGCGCGAGGCTGACGAGGTAGCCGCGACGCCCGCCGTTCAGGTAGATCGTCGGCAGCTCGAGGATCGTCGCCTCGACGTAGACGGGCATCGTCTTGCGCGTGCCGAACGGCGACGTGCCGCCGACGAGATAGCCCGAATGGCGGTTCGCGACCTCGGGCTTGCACGGCTCGATGCGCTTCGCGCCGATCTGCCGCGCGAGGTTCTTCGTCGACACGGTGCGGTCGCCGTGCATCAACACGATCAGCGGCTTCGCGTGTTCATCTTCCATCACGAGCGTCTTCACGACGCTGTGCTCGTCGACGCCGAGCTGGCGCGCCGATTCGCCGGTGCCGCCGTGCTCGACGTAGTCGTACGGATGCTCGCCGAACGCAACACCGTGGCGGCGCAGCAACTGGGTGGCCGGGGTTTCGGACACATGCCTGGATTTGCTCATGGCGGCATTTTAATGGTGAACGACCGGCGAGCGCGCAATCGTGCGCTCGCGCCGGCGGTATACTCGCGGCCCGTTTTCCGCCGGGCGGCCTGCTGCTGCGCCGCAACGATTCCGCCCATCATCATTGCGGGCATCGCGAAGCGCTATTGCCCGAATGGCCGATTGTGGCGCGCCCGCCGTCATGGCACGATCGTTCGCCAACCTCGTCAGCCGCCGCCCGCCCCTTTTCTGGAGACGCCATGCCCTCGCCCCTCCGTTCTTCCGAGCCGCTCGACGTCGACGCATTGCTCGCCGCGCTGCCTCACCGCATCGCCGACGTGCCCGCACGCCGGGCCGCGCACGCGCCCGCGCATCCGGCGCTGATCGAGGACGCGCGCCGCCTGTCGTACGGCGACCTGTCGCGGGCCGTCGATGCCGCCGCCGCGCTGCTCGCCAACCTCGGCGTGAAAGGCGGCGACCGCGTGATGATCGTTGCCGAAAACTGCGTCGCGCAGATCGTGCTGCTGTTCGCGGCAGCCCGCCTCGACGCGTGGGCGCTTGTGTCGAACGCGCGGCTGTCCGCCAGCGAGCTCGACGTGATCGCCGCGCACGCACGGCCGAAGCTGATCGCGTTCACCACCGACGCATCGTCCGACGCGTGCACGCATGCCGAACGGCTCGGCGCGACACCTGCCGGCACGCTGCCGGTCGACATCGGCGCATGGTCGTACCGCGTCGACCCGAGCGCGCCGGGCGAACCGGTCGCCGCCGACGGCGCCGCGCAATGCGCGGCGCTGATCTACACGACCGGCACGACCGGCACGCCGAAAGGCGTGATGCTGTCGCATCGCAACCTGCTGTTCATCGCGGCGGCGTCGAGCATGCTGCGCCGCGTGTCGCCCGACGACGTCGTCTACACGGTGCTGCCCGTGTCGCACGTATACGGGCTCGCGTCGGTCTGCCTCGGAAGCCTGTATGCGGGCGCGACGCTGCGGCTCGCGCCGCGCTTCTCGCCGGAAGCCGTGCGCGTCGCGCTCGCCGACGAAGGCGTCACGATCTTCCAGGGCGTGCCCGCGATGCACGCGAAGCTGCTCGAACACCTGCACACGCACGGCCACGCGTGGCGCGCACCGCGCCTGCGCTTCGCGTATTCGGGCGGCTCGCCGCTCGACGCGAACCTGAAGGCGCGCGTCGAGCGCCTGTACGGCGTGCCGCTGCACAATGGCTACGGGATGACCGAAAGCAGCCCGACGATCACGCAGACGCCGCTCGACGCGCCGCGCACCGACAGCTCGGTCGGCGTGCCGATTCCCGGCGTGGAGATGCGGATCGTCGCGCCGGACGGCACCGACGTGCCGCCGGGCGAAGTCGGCGAGATCCGCGTGCGCGGTCCGAACGTGATGCTCGGCTACTACCGCAACGCGGACGCCACGCACGCGGCCGTGTCGCCGGACGGCTGGCTGAGCACCGGCGATCTCGCGCGGCAGGAGGCGGACGGTGCGGTAACGATCGCGGGCCGCAGCAAGGAACTGATCATCCGGTCGGGCTTCAACGTCTATCCGGTCGAAGTCGAGCAGGTGCTGAACGCGCATCCGGATGTCGTGCAGGCCGCCGTCATCGGCCGCGCAGTTGAAGGCAACGAGGAAGTGCTCGCGTTCGTCGAGCGGGTGCCCGGCGCAACGGCGGACGAAGCGACGTTGCACGCCTGGTGCGCGGAGCGGCTCGCGCCTTACAAACGCCCCGCCCACATCCGCGTACTCGACGCGCTGCCGGCCGCGTCGACGGGCAAGGTGCTGAAGCACAAGCTGCGCGAACTGGTCTGACTTGGGCAGGCCGTCGCACGTGGCGCGGGCGGCGCCGCGCCGGATGCGCTAACCGCGCGGATGGTGTTGCGCATGCAGCGTCTTCAGGCGCTCGCGTGCAACGTGCGTATAGATCTGCGTGGTCGAGATATCGCTGTGGCCGAGCAGCAGTTGCACGACGCGCAGGTCGGCACCATGGTTCAGCAGGTGCGTCGCGAACGCATGCCGCAGCGTATGCGGCGACAGATGTGCGCGCACGTCCGCGTGCTGCGCATGGCGCTTGATGATGTTCCAGAACTGCTGGCGCGTCATCCCGTCGCCGCGCGCGGTCACGAACAGCGCGTCGGCCGCGCGCGCACCGAGCAGCGCCGGCCGCGCCTCGCGCAGGTAGCGCTCGATCCACCCTTGCGCGACTTCACCGAACGGCACGAGCCGCTCTTTCGAGCCCTTGCCCATCACGCGCACCACGCCCTCGTTGAGCCCGACCTCGACGGTCTTCAGCATCACGAGTTCGCTCACGCGCAACCCGCTCGCATACATCAGCTCGAGCATCGTGCGATCGCGCAGGCCGAGCGGCGTGCCGATGTCGGGCGCGCCGAGCAGCGCCTCGACCTGCGCCTCCGACAGCGTCGACGGAAACCGGGCCGCCTGTTTCGCGGACGTGATCCGCAATGTCGGATCGGCGCTCGCGCGATGCTCGCGCACGGCCCAGCCGTAATAGCGCCGGAACACGGACAGCCGCCGGTTCGACGATGTGGCCTTGCCGTCGCTGCGCGCGGCGATGTAGCCCGTCACCATCGCTTCGTCGACCGAATCGAGCGACGCGTCGTGCGTGTCCGCCAGCCATTGTGAAAACAGCACCAGGTCGCGCCGATACGCGTCCAGCGTGTTACGCGCAAGCCCGTGCTCGAGCCACAGTGCATCGCAAAACACGTCGATCGACGCGCGGCTCGCGAGCAGCGCGGGTGACGCCGCGGCGGCATCGCCGTCGGCTTCGGGGGAAATCAGCGATTCACTCATCAGTACGGTACGCCTTCATGCGCCAGCAGCCAGCGCTTCACTTTCTGGTAATAACCGTTGTCGTCGTGGTTCGCGAAGCCGCCGAGTCCGCCCGCCGCGACGACGCGATGGCACGGAATCACGAGCGGAAAGTAATTCGCGCCACAGGCCTGGCCCACCGCGCGCGGCGCGCTGCCGATCCGCTTCGCGACCTGCCCGTAGGTCAGCACCGTGCCGGGCGGAATATCGCTGATCACATCCCACACGCGGTGCTGGAACGCGCTGCCGACTTCGGCGAGCGGCAGGTCGAAGCGCGCCGACGCACGCTCGAAATAACGTTCGATCTGCTTGACCGCACGCTTCGCGAGCGGCGAATCCGGATCGACCGACTTCACCGATTCGGGCAGATAGACGATCTCGCGCACCACCGCGGCGTCCGTGCGGATGCCGACCTTGCCGAACGGGGCGTCGACGACTGCATTGAACATGGCCCTCTCCTGACCGATGGATGCGCGCGGCACTACCGCGCGCCGACGACACTTTACGCCGCCTTCACGCGGCACGCAGCGCCCATTCGACATGCTCGCGCACGATCGGCGACGGATCGTCGGCCCGCGCGCGCAGCGCGGCGACGATCGCGTCGCGCGCCTGCGGCGTGAGCCGGCCCGCGTCCGCGCGCAGCGCGTTGCCGAGCCCGACCGCGAGATTGCGCAACCAGCTTTCGTAGCCGATACGCCGGATCGCACTGCCCTGCATCCGCGTATCGAACGCGTCCGCATCCCACGCAAACAGCTCGACGAGCGTCGCGCGATCGAGGCCGTGACGCACGTCGAAATCGGCGACGGGCGCGGCCTGCGCGAACTTGTTCCATGGGCACACGAGCTGGCAATCGTCGCAGCCGTACACGCGATTGCCGATCATCGGCCGCAGCGGCTCGGGGATGCTGCCTTTCAGTTCGATCGTCAGGTACGAGATGCAGCGGCGCGCATCGACGCGGTACGGCTCGACGATCGCACCGGTCGGGCAGGCGTCGATGCAGCGCGTGCAGCTGCCGCAGTGCGCGCCGGGCGTCTCGGGCGCGGTGCCGGGGGACGTGTGCGCGTCGGTCGGCAGCGGAACGTCGACGTAGATCTCGCCGAGGAAGAACAGCGAGCCCGCATCGCGCTGCAGCAGCAGCGTGTGCTTGCCGCGCCAGCCGACGCCGGCCTTCTGCGCGAGCTCGACCTCGAGCACGGGCGCCGAATCGGTGAACACACGGTAGCCGAACGCGCCGATCTCCTGCTCGATGCGCTCGGCGAGCGTCTGCAGGCGGTTGCGCAGCACCTTGTGATAGTCACGGCCACGTGCGTAGATCGATACGACGGCCGCCTGCGGATCGTCGAGCCGGGCCCGTTCGCGCGCGCGCCAGTCGTGCAGTGCGAGCGCGCCCGGCTCGCTTTCAGCCGCGTCGGGGGCGAGCGTTTCGGCCGGCAGATAGGCGAGCCGCGCGGAGATCACGCGTCGCGTACCGGCCACAAGTTCGGCCGGACGCGCGCGTTTCATCCCATGTTTCGCCATATAATCCATTTCGCCGTGGTATCCGGCTTCCAGCCAGGCGGCGAGGCCAGCTTCGGCATCCGAGAGATCGGCATCGCTGATGCCGATCGCCCCGAAACCCAATTCGCGCCCCCACGCCCTGATGCGCGCGGCGAGCGCAGTCAACGCCGCATCGTCGAGCGCGCACGGTGCCGCGCCTTCGGCACGAGTCGAAGGCCTGTCGGATGCGGCGAGTTCCGGTAATCGGTTCATCGCACTATTTTACGAGAATGCCAGCCACGCCCAGCCATCCGCCTCACGACGCCACGCTGCCCGCCCCGCTCGCGGAGCGTGTGATCGCGCTCGCCGACGAAACGGCGACCGAGGCCTTCGGCACCCGCTTCGCGCACGCGCTCGACGAGGCGCGCACCGAGCTCGCCCGCGCGCATGCGTTCGACGGGCTGCAGATCCAGCTGGTCGGCGATCTCGGCGCGGGCAAGACGTCCCTCGTCCGCGCGATCCTGCGCGGCCTCGGCCACACGGGGCGCGTGCGCAGCCCGACCTATACGCTCGTCGAGCCGTACGCGCTCGAACGCGACGATGGGGAACTCGAGGTCTATCACTTCGATCTGTATCGTTTCAACGATCCGGCCGAATGGTCCGACGCAGGCTTTCGCGAATATTTCAATTCCAGCGCGATCTGCCTCGTCGAATGGCCGCAACAGGCGGGCATGCTGCTCGGCGTACCCGATCTGGTTTTCTCGCTCGACGTGGATGGCGACGGCCGCGCCCTCACCGTCCGGGCGTACAGCGCTTCAGGAAAGGCATGTCTCGAAAGATGTTGATCAAACCGTTCCGCTCGATCGAATCGGCGGCCACCGCGACGCACAACTGGCGGCGCCGCCAGATCCTGTGCGCGGGCGCGTCGACGCTGGTGCTCGGTCTCGTCGCACCGCGGCTCGCGCACGCGTCGTCGGTGCTCGGCGTGCGCGTGTGGCCCGCACGCGATTACACGCGCGTCACGATCGAATCCGACCAGCCGCTGCAGAATAGCCAACAGCTGCTTCAGGGTCCCGACCGTCTCGTGGTCGACCTGACCGGCCTCGACCTCGACCAGGCGCTGCGCGACCTCGTGTCGAAGATCGCGCCGAACGATCCGCAGATCCAGTCGGTGCGCGTCGGCCAGTATCAGCCGCACGTCGTGCGGATGGTGTTCGACCTGAAAGGTTCGGTGAAGCCGCAGGTGTTCACGCTGCCGCCGGTCGGCACCTACAAGTACCGGCTCGTGTTCGACCTGTATCCGGCCGTGGCGCCCGATCCGCTGTCCGACCTGATCGCGCAGACGGAACGCAAGGAACAGGCGCTCAACGACACCGCGCGCGCGCAGCAGATGCAGCCGCCGACCACGCTGGCCGGCCCGGGCACCCCGCCGCCCGCCGCGGGCGACAACAGCGACGCGTTCTTCCAGCGCTTCGCGCAGAACACGCCGGCCACGCCGCACACGTCGCCCGCCACTCCTTCGACACCCACGAAGCCGGCCGTCAAGCCGCCGCCCGTCATCGCGCGCCGCGACGACAGCGACGACGATGGCGACACCTACAAGTTCACCGCGCCGAAATCCGGCAAGGGCAGCACCGTGCGCCTGCTGACGGTGGCGATCGATCCGGGCCACGGCGGCGAGGATCCGGGCGCGATCGGCGGTGGCGGTACGTACGAGAAGCACATCGCGCTCGACATCGCGAAGAAGCTGCGCGCGAAGATCGACGGCGCGCCGAACATGCGCGCGATGATGACGCGCGACGCCGACTTCTTCGTGCCGCTGAACGTGCGCGTGCAGAAGGCGCGCCGCGTCGGCGCCGACCTGTTCGTGTCGATCCATGCCGACGCCTTCACGACGCCGTCCGCGCGCGGCTCGTCGGTGTTCGCGCTGTCCGACCACGGCGCGACGAGCGCCGCGGCGCGCTGGATGGCGAACAAGGAAAATTCGTCCGACCTGATCGGCGGCATCAACATCAAGACGGCGGACGCGGCCGTGAACCGCGCGCTGTTCGACATGTCGACGACCGCGCAGATCCGCGACTCGCTGCGCTACGGCAACTACGTGCTGAAGGAAGTCGGCGGCATCAACAAGCTGCACAAGGGCTCGGTCGAGCAGGCAGGGTTCGCGGTGCTGAAGGCGCCCGACATTCCGTCGATCCTCGTCGAGACGGCCTTCATCAGCAACCCGGAAGAAGAGAGCCGGCTGAACGACGACGGCTATCGCGACCAGATGGCCGACGCGATCTTCCGCGGCATCAAGCGCTATTTCGCCGCGAATCCGCCGCTCGCGAAGAGCCGGATGGCCTGACGGCCGAACCCGGCCACCCCGCCCCGCCGCCGGCACGCAGTGCGTGCCGGCGCGTCACGACGCCGCAAAACGGCGCTCCAGTTTCCCGCCGAACACGTTCACCGCGAGTCCGCCCATCACGAGCGCCGTGCCGATCAGTTGCGCGCGCGTCAGATGCTCGTCGAGCAGCAGCGCCGACGACGCGAGACCGACGATCGGCACCAGCAGCGAGAACTGCGCGACCTGCGCGGCCGGATAGCGCGACAGCAGGCGGCTCCACAGCCCGTAGCCGAGCAGCGTCGCGACGAACGCGAGATAGACGACCGCGAAGATCGACGAGCCGTTCAGCCCGGCCAGCGCGGTCGCGATCCGTTGCGGCCCTTCGAACCACAGCGACAGCAGGAAGAACGGCACGGGCGGCACGAGGCTGGCCCAGACGACGAGCGACACCAGGTTCGCCTTGCCGACCTTCTTCGTGACGATGTTGCCGAACGCCCACATCGCGGCAGAGCAGATCGTCAGCAGGAAGCCCGCGAGCGTCATCGCGCGGCCGCCCTGCGCCGCGATCACGACGAGCCCGCCCGCGGCGATCGCAAGACCGAGCAGGTTCTGCACACGCAGCCGCTCGCCGAGGAACAACATCGCGAACACGAGCGTGAAGAATGCCTGCGACTGCAGCACGAGCGACGCGAGGCCGGCCGGCATGCCGACGTACATGCCGGTGAACAGGAACACGAACTGGCCGAGCTGGATCGTCGCGCCGTACAGCACCAGCAGGCGCCACGGAATCTGCGGCCGGCGCACGAAGAACACCGCGGGCACGGCCGCGAGCGTGAAGCGCAGCGCGCCGAGCAGCATCGGCGGCATGCCGTGCAGGCCGACCTTGATCACGACGAAGTTCACGCCCCACGCCAGGATCACGACCAGCGCAAGCAGCAAGTCCTTCGGGGCCATCATCGGCGTCTCCTCGATTGTCGGATTGTCGTGCAAGGTGCGCTCGGGCCCTGTCGCTTCGCGTCGGGCCCCGAGAGACCTTCTTTCGGGGCGGAAAAACCGGGGCGGCCCGGCGTTTTCCCGAGAAGTCGATCAGTCTACCGGGTTTCAGCCCCCGCCCCGATACCCGCGCGGCGCACATGGAATCGGCGGCGGACGGCCAGTACAATGACCGGCATCCCCCGCCGCCCCACAGGATCCGCCATGACCGCTCCGATCAAAGCCCTGCTGAAGCCGCACGTGCGCGACATCGGCAACCTGCAGGTGCGCCGCACGCTGCCCGCACTCGCCGCACGCCTTGTCGGCCCGTTCATTTTCTTCGATCACATGGGGCCTGCCACGCTGCCGCCCGGCACGGGGCTCGACGTGCGCCCGCATCCGCATATCGGCCTCGCCACCGTCACCTACCTGTTCGACGGCGCGATCCTGCACCGCGACAGTCTCGGCTCGCTGCAGGAGATCGTGCCGGGTGACGTGAACTGGATGACGGCCGGCCGCGGCATCGTCCACTCCGAGCGCACGCCCGACGCGCAGCGCGAAAACGGCCACACCGTGCACGGGATCCAGACCTGGGTCGCGCTGCCGCAGGCGCACGAGACGACCGAGCCGTCGTTCGAGCATCATGCAGCCGACACGCTGCCCAAGCGCGACGAGGACGGCGTAGCGCTGACGGTGATCGCCGGCGATGCGTTCGGGCTGCGCTCGCCGGTCACGACGTTCTCGCGCACGCTGTACGTCGCGGCCGAATTCGCGGCCGGCGGCCGTCTCGCACTCGACGCGTCGCACGAGGAGCGCGCGGTCTACGTGGTCGACGGCGAGTTCGCGATCGACGGCACGCCGGTGCCGGCCGAGCAGATGGCCGTGCTCGCGCCCGGCGCCGCGGTCACGCTGACGAGCGCCGGCGGCGCGCGCGCGATGCTGCTCGGCGGCGACAAGATCGACGGCGAGCGCTTCATCGAATGGAATTTCGTCGCCAGCAGCCGCGAAGCGATCGAGCGCGCGAAAGAAGCCTGGACGCGCCAGGAAATGGGCAAGGTGCCGGGCGAGACCGAGTGGATTCCGCTGCCCGAGTCGAAGCCGCGTTGAAAAAGGGGCGCGTCGCCCCCATCCTGACGACATTCGAACCGAAGAGAACGCCATGGACACCACGCTTGCCACATTCGAGAAAGACGTCATCGAGGCGTCGCTGGACGCACCCGTGCTGGTCGACTTCTGGGCGCCGTGGTGCGGCCCCTGCAAGACGCTCGGCCCGCTGCTGGAAAAGCTCGAAGGCGACTACGAAGGCCGCTGGAAGCTCGTGAAGGTCAACGTCGACGAGAACCAGGAACTCGCCGCGCACTTTCAGACGCGCAGCATCCCGCACGTGATCGCGTTCGCCGACGGGCGCCCCGTCGACCAGTTCGTCGGCGTGCTGCCCGAAGGCCAGCTGCGCGCGTTCCTCGACCGGCTGCTGCCGGCGCCCGAGGAAGCCGAACGGCGTGCCGCGCAGTATGCGATGGACGAGGCGCGCTACGACGACGCACTCACGCACCTCGAGGCGGCGCTCGCGCTGAACCCGGGTTTCGACGACGCACGCCTCGATTTGATCGAACTGCTGCTCGCGAACAACCAGGTCAACGCCGCGCGTGCCGAGGCCGAGCGCCTGTCGCCGCAGACCGTGCAGAACGGCGACCCGCGCTACCAGGCGATCAAGACCCGTTTCGACGCACTCGAAGCCACGGCCGACCTGCCGCCGACCGATGCGCTCGAAGCGCGCATCGCGGCGAACCCGGCCGACCTCGATGCGCGCTTCGACCTCGCGCAGAGCCTGATCGCGCGGCGCGCGTACGAAGGCGCGGTGGAGCAGTTGCTGGAAATCGTCACACGCGACCGCGCATACGGCGACGATCTCGGCCGCCGCACGCTGATCTCGGTGTTCGAGCTGGCCGGCGATCGCCCCGACCTCGTCGCGGGGTGGCGACGCAAACTGAGCATGGCGCTCAACTGAACTGACGTGACACCGGCCGGGCTGCAACGGCCCGGCTGCCGGATCACCACGTTACGCACGGCGCGTGTCACGCGCCGCAGCACTCCTCGACGACTGCGGTGTGCAGCGGCTCAGCCGGCTGCCTGCGCCGCGATCGCGCGCAGCGCATGCGCGGCGGCCGCGAAGCCGAAGCTCGCGGTCACGCACACGCTCGAACCGAACCCTGCGCAGTTGAGCCCCGCGACGTGCGCGGCCGCGGACGGCTCGGCGCCGTCCTCGAGGTCGCAGGCGGCCGCTTCCGGATAGATCAACGGCTCGTCCGAATACACGGCACTGACCTTGAAACGCGCCTTCGGCCCGCGCGGAAACCCGTGCTGCTTGCGCAATTGCGCGCGCACTTTCGACAGCAGCGGATCCTGGATCGTCAGCGCGAGATCGTCGATCCGGATGCGCGTCGGGTCGAGCTGGCCGCCCGCCCCGCCGACCACGACGAGCGGCTGGCGCTTCGCGACGCACCACGCGATCAGCGCAACTTTCGTACGCACGCTGTCGATCGCGTCGATCACGTAGTCGAAGCCGCCGCCGAGCAGCGCGTCGAAGTTGTCGGGCTCGACGAAATCCTCGATCCGGTTCACGCGGCACGCGGGATCGATCAGTGCGATCCGCTCGGCCATCGCGTCGACCTTCGGCTTGCCGTAATTGCCGTCGAGCGCGTGGATCTGCCGGTTCGTATTGCTTTCGGCGACGTTGTCGAGGTCGATCAGCGTCAGCGTGCCCACCGCATTGCGCGCGAGCGCCTCGGCCACCCACGACCCGACGCCGCCGATCCCGATCACCGCGACGTGCGCGCGCTCGAACGCGGCGGCGGCCGGCGCGCCGTACAGGCGCGCCACGCCGCCGAAACGCCGCGCGCGATCCACGTCAAGCTGGATTTCCGGGGTCGGGGTAAGATCAGAGGAACTGGGCGGGGCAGCGTCGGCGACGGACATGGCAGCAAGGAAAACGTAAGTCGTGCAGCCCTCTATTTTGCCTGAACTCCTCGCTCGCAAGCGCCACTGTGCACGCACGTTTCCTGCGCGTTGGCTACAATGGTTCCAGATTGAAGCGTTTGCATAACATGACGACTCTCGCCGATCTCCGCATCAATTACTCACGTGCTTCGCTCGACGAAGCCGACGTCGCCCACGACCCCTTCGCCCAGTTCGACCGCTGGTTCAAGGAGGCGCTCGCCGCCAAGCTGCCCGAGCCGAACACGATGACGCTCGCGACCGTCGGCGACGACGGCCGGCCGTCGGCACGCATCGTGCTCATCAAGGGCGTCGACGAACGCGGGTTCGTCTTCTTTACCAATTACGAAAGCCGCAAGGGGCGCGATCTTGCCGCGCACCCGCAGGCCGCGCTGCTGTTCTACTGGATCGAGCTCGAGCGCCAGGTGCGCATCGAAGGCCGGATCGAGAAAACCAGCGCAGAAGAAAGCGACCGCTATTTCGCGTCGCGCCCGCTCGGCTCGCGCATCGGCGCCTGGGCGTCGGAGCAGAGCGCGGTGATCGACAGCCGCGCGACGCTCGAAGCGCAGGAAAAGGCCGTCAGCGAACGCTACGGCGACAACCCGCCGCGCCCGCCGCACTGGGGCGGCTACCGCCTCGTGCCCGACTCGATCGAGTTCTGGCAGGGCCGCCCGTCGCGGCTGCACGACCGCCTGCTCTACACGCGCGACGCCGGTACGGCGCAAGGCTGGTCGATTTCGCGCCTGTCGCCTTAAGCGCGGCGCCGGCGCGCGCCGGTCGTGTCTCGTGTTGCATTCGGGCGCCCGCCTCGCAAGCGGCGGGCGCCGGTCAAGATACTTGGCTGTATTCGATTCAACGAACAAACGGAGAATCCAAATGTTCTGGGAAAAGAAGCTGGCACAGTGGGCGGACGAAGTACGGGCGAAAGCGAACATACCGGCGCGCCTCGTGCTGTGGAACGGCGATCAACTCGATTTCGGCACCTTCAGCGCGCCGCAGGTCACGCTGAAGGTCAACAGCGCGTCGGCGTTGCCGCTCCTGCTCGAACCGAGCCTCGACAATCTCGGCGAGGCGTACGTGAAGGGCAAGATCGACATCGAGGGCAAGCTGTCGGACATCATCAACATCGGCTACTCGCTCGCGCGCAGCACGGTGACGAGCGCGAGCAAGCTGGCGCGCGTGAAGCGCTACTTCAATCACTCGAAGAGCACCGACAAGAAGGCGATCCAGTATCACTACGACGTCTCGAACGAGTTCTACAAGCTGTGGCTCGACGAGAACATGGTGTACTCGTGCGCGTACTTCGAGAACGGCGACGAGGATCTCGCCACCGCGCAGATCAAGAAGATCGACCACATCCTCACGAAGATCCGGCTTCAGCCCGGCCAGCGCCTGCTCGACATCGGCTGCGGCTGGGGTGCGCTCGTGCTGCGTGCCGCGCAGCAGTTCGGCGCGCAGTGCCTCGGCGTCACGCTGTCGCAGAACCAGTTCGACCTCGCGACCGCGCGCGTGAAGGCCGCCGGGCTGGAAGACAGGATCGAGATCCGGCTGCAGGACTACCGCGAGATCGACGGCCAGTTCGACCGCATCACGAGCGTCGGTATGTTCGAGCACGTCGGGCGCAAGAATCTGCCGCTCTATTTCTCGCGCATCCACGACCTGCTCGCCGACGACGGCATCGCGATGAACCACGGCATCACGTCCACCGACGCGGAAAGCGGCGAGACGGCACTCGGCGGCGGCGAGTTCATCGACCGCTACGTGTTCCCGGACGGCGAGCTGCCGCACATCAGCCTCGCGCTGGAAGCCGCACAGCGCGGCGGGCTCGAGGCGATTGACGTCGAAAGCCTGCGGCGGCACTATGCGCGCACGCTCGATATCTGGACGGAAAACTTCGAGGCGAAGGCCGACGCCGCGCGACAACTCGTCGACGACGAAAAATTCCGTATCTGGCGCGTGTATCTCGCCGGCTGCGCGTATGCGTTCGAGCACGACGACGTGTCGATCTTCCAGATCGTGTGCCGCAAGGCCGGGCAGAGTGCGAAAACGCTGCCGTGGTCGCGGCGCTATATGTACGAACACGCGCTGCCGCGCTAGGCGGCGCTTCACGCTGGGCATGCATGGGTGACGGCAGGACGCGGCGCAAGGCGCCGCCGGAACGACGACAGCACGACGATGCGGACGCGCCGCACGCCGACGGGCAATTCGACCTGTTCGGCGTGCCGGCCGACGCTGCACGCGCGTCGCCCGACAACGATGGCCCGCCTGCCGATTCCGACGGACAGGTGAACCCGGACGCGCCTGACGACGCTCAGCCGGCACCGCGCACCCGCACCCGTTCTTCAGACGAAACACCGCCCGCCGCTTCCGGCCTGCTGTGGGACGAGCCGTCCCCGCCCGCTGAGCCGCCGAAGAAAGGCCGGCGCCGGCGCGGCGTGCTGCCCGCGCCGATCGCGCCGGATGTGGCCGACGCAGCGGCCGGCCTGCCGCCGAACGTCCGGCTCGGCACGTCGTCGTGGACCTTCCCGGGCTGGGACGGCATCGTCTACGACGGCGATTTTGCTCAGACGAAACTCTCGCGCGAAGGGCTCGAAGCGTACGGCGCGCATCCGCTGCTGAAGAGCGTGAGCCTCGACCGGTCGTTCTACGGCCCGCTGTCGGTGGCCGACTACCTGCGCTACGCGCAGCAGGTGCCCGACGATTTCCGCTTCGTCGTGAAGGCGCCGGCCTCCGTGACCGACGCGGTGATCCGGGGCCGGCGCGGCGAACCGTCTGGACCGAACCCGACCTTCCTCGACGCGGATCTCGCCACCCGGGAATTCGTGCAGCCGTGCGTCGAAGGGCTCGGCCGGAAAGCCGGCGTGCTCGTGTTCCAGTTCTCGCCACTGCCCGACGCGTTGCTCGCGCAGCCGGCCGAACTGATCGACCGGCTCACCGCGTTTTTCGCGGCGCTGCCGCCGCTGCCGCCGGAAGCCGACGGCACCCGCTACGCGATCGAGATTCGCGACGCGAGCCTGCTCACGCCGCGCTTCATCCGCGCGCTCGCCGCGCTCGGCGTGCGCTACTGCGTCGGCCTGCACGCGCGGATGCCCGACCCGCTGCGCCAGGCGGCCGCGCTCGCGCTGCTCGACGGCGACGCGCCGGGCCCGCTGATCGTGCGCTGGAGCCTGCACGGCGGCTTCAAATATGAACAGGCGAAAGCGAAGTACGAGCCGTTCGACAAGCTCGTCGACGAGGATCCGGCCACGCGCTCGGCGCTCGCCGAACTGGCCGCGCGCTATGCGCTGGCCGGGCAGCCGGTGATCATCACGATCAACAACAAGGCGGAAGGATCCGCGCCGCTGTCGTGCATCGCGCTTGCGCGCGAAATCGCCGCCGCGTGCGCGCAGTGGCGCAACGAGGCGGCTTGATACCCGCCTGATACCGGCTTGCGCCGGACGTGGTCGCGTTTACGCGCCGCGCAGCGACTTCAGACGGTGCGAGAACTTCTGCCGGAATTTCGCGAGCTTCGGCCCGATCACGACCGAGCAGTAGCCCTGCCCCGGGTTACGCGCATAGTAGTTCTGGTGATAATCCTCGGCCGGCCAGTAGTTGTCGTCGAGCGGCACGACTTGCGTGACGATCGGCTGCCCGAACACCTGCTCGCGCTCCAGTTCGCGGATCACGTCGAGCGCCGTGTCGCGCTGCGCGTCCGAATGGGTGAACACGACCGAACGGTATTGCGTGCCGACGTCGTTGCCCTGCCGGTTCAACTGGGTCGGATCGTGCGTCGCGAAGAAGATCTCGAGGATCTCGCGATAGCCGATGCGTGCCGGATCGAACGTCACGTTGACGACTTCCGCGTGGCCCGTGTCGCCCTCGCAGATATCGCGATAGCCGGGATTGCGCGTATGGCCGCCCGCGTAGCCCGACTGGACGGCCGTCACGCCGTCGACGTCGAGAAACACCGCCTCCGTGCACCAGAAACACCCGCCTCCCAATGTCGCGGTTTCAAGCATCTCGTTCACCATGAAATCAGTCCCTCGTTGATGTCGGCAACCGGCGCGCATCTGCCGGCGCCACCGTTCCGTCTCGCCGCTGCCACCCGCGTGCGGGTCGCAACGGCACTTCGGCAAGTATCTCACTCGCGCGCGAACCTGACAGAGTGCACAGGTGCCGCGCGCGACCGGCCGCCCGTTTTCTCGACTACACTTAGGCACGCGCGAGCGCGGCGGCAAACCCGCTGTCCCGAGCAACGCGCCCGATGCATGCCCGACCCTGATGCAAACATCATCTGCCGGAACATCGCTATGCATGCCTTAACAGACATCACCCGCGTCACTCGCCCGGACGTCGCCGCGTCGCGGGCCGCGGCTTCGATTGCCTCACCCCTTTGCCACGCATCCGCCTCGCTCCGCGCGCGGCGATCCGGCACACCGCGTCTTTCCGCTTTCACGATCTGATGCACGGCGTCGCACGCTCACCGACGCGTGCATCCGCCTGCCGATCGCTCCCGCCGGCGTGATGCGCGCCGTGCGGCAACCCCGACTCGCACACCCGCAACGAACGGCCGTGCGACCACGATCCGACACCATCGAGAGGGCATCACCATGAGCATGCGGCCTGACCCGACGTTTCACGCTTCGCCGGAGCTTGCGATGCAGGCGCCGCCGGAAGCGTTTGCCTATACGTTGTTGCTGAGCCCCGATTTTTCCAGACCCGACGCGCTCGCCGTGATCGACGTGAAGCCCGGCTCGTCGACCTACGGAAAAATCGTACATACGGTGACGATGCCGAACACCGGCGACGAGTTTCACCACTTCGGCTGGAATGCCTGTTCGTCGTCGCTGTCGCCGCTGACCGGCCATGCGTTCCTCGAACGCCGCTTCCTGATCATCCCCGGCCTGCGCTCGTCGCGCATCTACGTGATCGACACGAAGCCGCATCCGACGCAGGCGCGCATCCACAAGATCATCGAGCCCGACGAGGTCTTCTCGAAGACCGGCTATTCGCGACCGCACACCGTTCATTGCGGGCCCGAGGGCATCTACGTGAGCACACTCGGCGGCGCGGGCAAGGACGGCACCGACGGCGCGCCCGGCATCTTCATCATGGATTGCGAAACCTTCGACGTGCTCGGCCGCTGGGAGATCGATCGCGGCCCGCAGGACAAGCATTACGACTTCTGGTGGAACCTGCCGCGCGACTACATGGTGTCGAGCGAATGGGCGCTGCCGCCGCAATTCGAGAACGGGATCGTGCCCGAGGATCTGCTCGCGAACAAATACGGGCACCGGCTGCATTTCTGGGACCTGCACGCGCGTCGCAACGTGCAGACGATCGATCTCGGCGCGCAGCACCAGATGGCGCTCGAAGTGCGGCCCGCGCACGACCCGGCGCGCGAATACGGGTTCGTCGGCGTCGTGGTCGACACGACCAATCTCGAAGGCTCGATCTGGACGTGGTGGCGCGAAGGCGGCAAGTTCCATGTGAAGAAGACCGCGACGATTCCCGCCGAGCCGGCCGCGGCCGATGAACTGCCGCCGCTGCTCAAGGGATTCGGCGCGGTGCCGCCGCTCGTGACCGACATCGACCTGTCGCTCGACGATCGCTTCCTCTACGTGTCCTGCTGGGGCACCGGCGAGATGCGCCAGTACGACGTGTCGGACCCGCACAACCCGGTGCTCGCGGGGTCGGTCCGCATCGGCGGCATCGCGCGCCGCGCGCCGCACTCGAACGGCCGCACGTTCGCGGGCGGCCCGCAGATGGTCGAGATCAGCCGCGACGGGAAGCGCGTGTACTGGACGAACTCGCTCTATTCGACATGGGACGACCAGTTCTATCCGGACGGCGTGCCGGGCGCGCAGGTGCTCGCGCATGTGGGGCCGGAAGGCGGGCTGACGCTCGCCGACGATTACTGGGTCGAGTTCCCCGACGGCTATCGCGCGCACCAGATCCGGCTCGAAGGCGGCGACTGCTCGACCGACTCGTTCTGCTATCCGTCGGTCAAGCGTTGAACCCCGGCTTGCACGCCCCGTTCGCGCTGTGGGCGGCCGTGCTCGCGAGCGGGGTGTATCACGGGCTCAACCCCGCGATGGGCTGGCCGCTCGCGGTGTCGAACGCGCTGATGACGCGCCGCGGCGGCGCGCTCGTCGCGGCGCTCGGCTATCTCGCGCTCGGCCATGCGCTCGCGGTCTTCGCGGTGATGCTGCCGTTCGGGCTGCTCGCCGCGCTGCTCGCGTGGCAAACGGCGATCCGGATCGGCGCGAGCGCGCTCGTGATCGGCTTCGGCGCCGTGCTGCTGATCCGGCGCCGGCATCCGCGGGCGCTTGCGCGGATTCCGCCCGCGCGGCTCGGCCTGTGGTCGTTCGCGGTCGCGATCGCGCATGGCGCGGGGCTGATGCTGGTACCGATCTACCTGGGGCTGTGCGGGCTCGACCAGGACGCCGGCCATCGCGCGGCGGCCACGCTCGTCGATGCGCATCTCGGGATGGCGCTCGTCGTCGCGGCCGTGCATGCCGTCGCCATGATCGGCGCCGGCGGCGGGCTCGCGTGGCTCGTGTACCGCTATCTCGGGCTGAAGTTCGTATCGCGGAGCTGGTTCAATCTCGACGCGGTGTGGGCGTCGAGCCTGATCGTGACGGGCGCATTGTCGCTCGGGCTGGCGGCGGCGCGATAGTGCGGGGGGACCTGCGGCCGAGTTCGAGCAGGGGTGCCGGGCGGCGCGGCGGACCCGCACGAATGACGCGACACAACGGCCGTGCCGGCAGCGTGCCATTGCGGATCAGGCAGCACGCCGCAGTGTTCGCTACGTCACCCTGCCCCCGCAATGCGCCGTCTGGCCGGGCCCGGCGGCCCCGATTCCGCTAAAATCGGGCCATGCGCACCCCTTCCTCCTCGACCGCCTTGTTGCCTTTCGTCCGCCGTGCCCGCCCTGCCCGCGTCGCGCCGCGCCCGCCCGTCTCGTTCCGGATGGCCGCGCGATGAGCCACGCCAATCCTCCGGATTTCGACTCGGCCGCCTTCCGGCAAGCACTCGGCCAGTTCGCCACGGGCGTAACGGTGATCACGACGCGCGCGCCGTCCGGCCAGCTGATCGGCATCACCGCCAGCTCGTTCAACTCGGTGTCGCTCGATCCGCCGCTCGTGCTGTGGAGCCTCGCGCACAAATCGGCGTCGACGCCCGTGTTCCGCGGCAACAGCCATTACGTGGTGAACGTGCTCGCGGCATCGCAGCTCGACCTGTGCAAGCGCTTCTCGACCTACAAGGGCGATCGCTTCGAAGGGATCGCGCATGCGGCCGGCAACTCGGGGATGCCCGTGCTCGACGGCGCGCTCGCGTGGTTCGAATGCCACAACCGCAGCCGCTACGATGAAGGCGACCACGTGATCTTCGTCGGTGAAGTGGAGCGCTGCGGCGTGCGCGCGGAATCCGACACGGCACCGCCGCTCGTGTTCCACGGCGGCGGCTTCCACGGTCTTACACCGCTTTGATCGCCCCCGTGCGCGCCAGCCCGACCGGCGCGCCGGCTTCATCCTTCAGCGTCTGCAACACGATGTTCGAACGGATGTCCATCACGCCCGGCGCCTTGTAGAGCCGGTTCAGCACGAAATCCGAATAGTGCTTGAGGTTGTGCGCGAGCACGCGCAGCAGATAGTGGCTTTCGCCCGTCACGACGAACGCGCCGACCACCTCCGGCCATTCGCGCAGCGCTTCCGCGAAGCGCTCGTGCCATTGATTCTCTTCGTTGCGCATCGACACCTGAACGAACGCCTCGAGCTCGAAGCCGAGCTTCTCGCGGCTCAGGCACGCGCGATAGTGCTCGATCACGCCCTGCTCCTCGAGCAGGCGCATGCGGCGCAGACAGGCGGATGGCGAAAGCGAAATCCGTTCCGCCAGGTCGAGATTGCTGATTCTGCCCTCTTCCTGCAGTACCGCCAGAATCCGGCAGTCGGTGGCATCGAGCGTGATCGCGTGCATTTTTGGTCCCCGTTTTCCCTCTGAGTCGAATTATCTGCCAATCCGGCGGATTGTCCATGTTTATTTCGCAAGCACTTTCTACGAGCGTCCACCTATCATTCGAAGGACCGACTCACCGAATCGTCATGCCATGGACACCCTCTGGGACATCTCGCCGCCTGTCAGCCCCGCCACCCCCGTGTGGCCGGGCGATACGCCGGTTTCCGTCGAACGCGTGTGGCGGATGGAGGCCGGCTCGCCGGTCAACGTCGCGCGCCTGACGCTGTCGCCGCACACGGGCGCGCACTGCGACGCGCCGCTGCACTACGACGCCGACGGCGCGCCGATCGGCGCCGTGCCGCTCGACACCTACCTCGGCCCGTGCCGCGTGATCCATTGCATCGGCGCATCGCCGGTCGTGCAGCCGGCCGACGTCGCGGCCGCGCTCGACGGCGTACCGCCGCGCGTGCTGCTGCGCACCTGTGCGCGCGCCAGCGTCGACGAGTGGGACAGCCACTTCTGCGCGGTCGCGCCCGAGACCGTCGACCTGCTCGCCGCGCACGGCGTGAAGCTGATCGGCATCGATACGCCGTCGCTCGACCCGCAGGAATCGAAGACGATGGATTCACATCACCGCGTGCGCGCGCACCGGATGGCAATCCTCGAAGGCATCGTGCTCGACGATGTGCCGCCCGGCGACTACGAACTGATCGCACTGCCGCTGAAATTCGCGACGCTCGACGCGAGCCCCGTGCGCGCGGTGCTGCGCGCGCTGCCCGCGCGTGCCGCCTGATTACCCCGACTGACGACCTCACATCATGATGATCAAGACCCGTGAAGACGCGCTCGCGCTCGACCGCGACGATCCGCTCGCCCCGCTGCGCGACCAGTTCTCCCTGCCCGAAGGCGTGATCTACCTCGACGGCAACTCGCTCGGCGCGCAGCCGCGCGCATCGGCCGCCCGCGCGCTGCAGGTGATCGACGCCGAATGGGGCGAAGGCCTGATCCGCAGCTGGAACACGGCCGGCTGGTTCGCGCTGCCGCGCCGTCTCGGCGACAAGCTCGCGACGCTGATCGGCGGCGCGCCCGGCGAAACGGTCGTGACCGATACGATCTCGATCAACCTGTTCAAGCTGCTGTCGGCGATGGTGCGCCACCAGGCCGAGCGCGCGCCCGAACGCCGCGTGATCGTGTCGGAGCGCTCGAACTTCCCGACCGACCTGTATATCGCGCAGGGGCTGATCGAGCAGCTCGGCGGCGACTACGAACTGCGCCTGATCGACGACCCGGCCGACCTTCCCGGCGCCCTCGGCGCGGACACGGCCGTCGCGATGATCACGCACGTGAACTACCGCACCGGCTACATGCACGACATGCCGGCCGTCACGCAACTCGTGCACGACGCCGGCGGGCTGATGCTGTGGGATCTCGCGCACTCGGCCGGCGCGGTGCCGGTCGACCTGAACGGCGCACGCGCGGACGGCGCGGTCGGCTGCACGTACAAGTACCTGAACGGCGGCCCCGGTTCGCCCGCCTTCGTGTGGGTGCCGCATCGTCATCACGCGCACTTCTCGCAGCCGCTGTCCGGCTGGTGGGGCCACCGCGCACCGTTCGCGATGCAGCCCGGCTTCGCGCCCGATCCGGGCATCGCACGCTTCCTGTGCGGCACGCAGCCGATCGTGTCGATGTCGATGGTCGAATGCGGGCTCGACGTGTTCCTGCAGACCGACATGCACGCGATCCGCCGCAAGTCGCTCGCGCTGACCGACGCGTTCATCGCGCTCGTCGAAGCACGCTGCGCGGGCCTGTCGCTGAAGCTCGTCACGCCGCGCGCGCATCACCAGCGCGGCTCGCAGGCGAGCTTCGAGCATCCGCACGGCTACGAAGTGATGCAGGCGCTGATCGCGCGCGGCGTGATCGGCGACTACCGCGAGCCGTACGTGCTGCGCTTCGGTTTCACGCCGCTCTATACGCGCTTCGCCGACGTGTGGGATGCCGTCGAGACGCTGCGCGACATTCTCGCCACCGACGCATGGAAGGCGCCCGAGTTCGCCGAGCGCGGCGCGGTGACCTGATCGGCCTTGCCCGGCGCGCGCGAGCCGCGCGCCGCGCCCCCGTCATTCAAATCTGGAGAGAGTCGTGAATTCTGGTCATATGCAGCCACCCGGCGGCGACGCACCGGCGGGCTGCCCGTTCTCGGGCGCACGCGCCGCGCATTCGGCACAAGCGGCCCCGGCCGCGCACGAAGCATCGCACGTGCCTGGCGATGCCGGCTGGCACAACGCGCAGCTCGATTTCTCGAAATCGATGAGCTACGGCGACTACCTGTCGCTGAATTCGATCCTCGACGCGCAGCATCCGCTGTCGCCCGATCACAACGAGATGCTGTTCATCATCCAGCATCAGACGAGCGAGCTGTGGATGAAGCTCGCGCTGTTCGAGCTGCGCGGCGCCCTCGACGCGGTGCGCACCGACGCGCTGCCGCCCGCGTTCAAGATGCTCGCACGCGTGTCGCGCATCCTCGAGCAACTGGTGCAGGCGTGGAACGTGCTGTCGACGATGACGCCGTCCGAATATTCGGCGATGCGCCCGTATCTCGGGCAATCATCGGGCTTCCAGTCTTATCAGTACCGGCAACTCGAATTCCTGCTCGGCAACAAGAACGTGCAGATGCTGCAGCCGCATGCGCACCGGCCCGACATCCTCGAACAGGTGCGTGCGACGCTCGAGGCGCCGTCGTTCTACGACGAAGTCGTGCGCCTGCTCGCGCGGCGTGGCTTCCCGATCGCGGCGGAGCGGCTCGAGCGCGACTGGACCCAGCTGACCCGGCACGACGAAACGGTCGAAGCCGCGTGGCTCGAGGTGTACCGTCACCCGCAGCAGCACTGGGAACTCTACGAGATGGCCGAGGAACTCGTCGATCTCGAGGATGCGTTCCGCCAGTGGCGCTTCCGTCACGTGACGACCGTCGAGCGCATCATCGGCTTCAAGCAGGGCACGGGCGGCACCAGCGGTGCGCCGTACCTGCGCAAGATGCTCGACGTCGTGCTGTTCCCCGAGCTCTGGCACGTGCGCACCACGCTGTAACGCACCACTCGCCACCGGGCCCGCCCGCCGTCACGACGACGTGCGGGCCAGCTTCTCCCCTTCGCGCGGCTGCATGGCCGCGTGCGACAGTCGCGGGATATGCCGTCGCACGACGAGCAGCGCGGCGCAGACAATTCCCATCGCGATCGCCAGCATCGTCAGATAGGCCGTGGCGCCGCCCGTGGTGATCACGATCGCGCCCGCGAACGCACTGAGGATCGCGCCGAGCCGGCCAAACGCGAGTGCGCTCGCGGTGCCCGTCGCGCGCACGGCCGTCGGGTAAATGTACGCACAGAGCGCGTACATCGTCGACTGCACCGCGTTGACGAACAGTCCGTGCAGGCCGAGCCCGACGATCAGCCAGCCCGTGTGGCGGCCCGCATCCACACCCATCAGCCACACCGCACTCGCCGCGCCGCCGATACTGCACAGCACGAGCGGCCAGCGCGACCCGGCGTGCGCGATCGTCCACGCGCACAACAGCGCACCGATCACGCCGCCGAGGTTGTACGCGGTGAGCCCCGTCCCCGCGACCGACACGCTCAGCCCGCTTGCCGCCAGCATCGTCGGCAGCCAGCTGAACGCCGCATACACGGCAAGCAGGCACATGAAGAACGCGCACCACAACGCGATCGTGTCGCGCGCCTGGCCGCTCGCGAACAGCGCGCCGAAGCCGCCGCGGCCGCCTGCGGTGCGTGCGTCCCTCGTGTCGGTGAAAGCGGTGCCCGGCGCGACGGGCCGCTCCATCCGCGCGAGCAGCGCGCCGAGTTCCGGCCAGCGCGCGGGGCGCCGCGCGAGATAGCGCGGCGATTCGGGCAGCGCACGCACGAGCACGAAGCCGAGCACGAGCGGCAACGCGCCGCCCGCGAAGAACAGCCCGCGCCAGCCGTAGCGCGGCAGCATCTCGTGCGCGAACAGGCCGGCCAACATCCCTCCGAGCGGCACGCAGACGATCGTCGCGGTCACCATCATCGTGCGACGCCGCGCGGGCGTGTATTCGGCCGTCATCGTCGTGGCCGTCGGCAGCGCGCCGCCAATCCCGAGGCCTGCTACGAAGCGCAGCACCGCGATCGCGGTGACGTCCGGTGCGAAACCGATCGCGCAGGTCGCGATGCCGAACAGGAACACGCTGCCGATCACGGCCTGGCGGCGGCCGAAGCGGTCCGCGACGATCCCCGCGCACGCACTGCCGATGCCCATCCCGATCAGCCCGGCCGCCACCGCCGGCGCGAACGCGCCACGCGTGATGCCCCATTCGCGGATCAGCACCGGAATCGCGAAGCCGATCAGCTGGCCGTCGAAGCCGTCGAGCACGATCGCGAGCGCGGCGAGCAGCACCACGCAGCGCTGCATCGTCGTGAACGGCCCGTCGTCGAGCGCCGCGCCGATGTCGACGGACGGAGGGAGCAATCCGTCGCGCGTGCTCATGCGACCTCCCGTGTAC
Organism: Burkholderia sp. SRS-25; assembly: GCF_004343765.1. NCBI lineage: Bacteria > Pseudomonadati > Pseudomonadota > Betaproteobacteria > Burkholderiales > Burkholderiaceae > Burkholderia > Burkholderia sp. SRS-25. The sequence continues at coordinate 5,371 of NZ_PTXM01000006.1, read as the reverse complement.
CGCGCTCAGGCGGCAACATGCGCGAGCGGCGCGCGGCAAGACAACGGCATTCGATGGCGTTCATGGTGTCTCCGGTTGCCCGGGCTGGCGCGGTGGCGCGTGCCCGGATCTCGTGCTGCGCAGGCGGCCGGTGTCGACGCATCGGCGCCGGCTCCGGTGTCTCGTCCAACCCGCTCCGATCGGGCGCCATCGCCTGCGCGCGACGCGCTCGTCTCGTCGTGCGGCGCAAGCCGCGCCGCCAGCCTGGTGCTCAGTTGATCCGTGCGTCGATCAGCCGAACCAGCGCAAGCAGCGTCTCGGCGTGCGGTACCGCGACACCCTCTTCGCTCGCGGCCGCGACGACCTTGCCGCTGATCGCCTCGATTTCCGTGCGGCGGCCCGCGAGCACGTCCTGCAACATCGACGGGCGATGCCCGCGATGCGCGCGGATCGCATGCTCGACGTTGCGCGCGATACGCTCGCCGTCGACCGCGATGCCCTTCGCGCGGGCGACGGAGGCCACCTCGGCCGCGATCGCGCGCGCGAGCCGCGGCCCGTCGTGATGATTGCCGAGCTGGTCGACCGTGCAGCCCGTCGCCGCGCACAGCGTGTTGAGCGCCGCATTGAACGCGACCTTCTCCCAGATCGCGGCCCATACGTCGGTATCCAGCGTGCACGCGAGCCCCGCGCGCGACAGCGTTTCGGCCGCCGTCGCCGCGAACGGGCGCGCCGCGCCGTCGGCCGTCATCATGCGGATCGTGCCCGCGCCGTGCGAGCGCACGTGCGCCGGCCCCGCGGCGTCGGCCGGCCACGTCGTCACGCCGACCAGGATGCGTTCGAGCGGCACGAACGCATTCAGCGTCTCGACGTTGCCGAGCCCGTTCTGCAGCGTCAGCACGTGCGTGGCCTGCTCGAGCAGCGCGCGCACGCCGTCGAGCGCGGTACGCGTATGCAGCGATTTCGTGAATACGATCAGCAAGTCGAACGATGCATCGGGCGATGCGGCCGCATCCGCATTCGCCACTTCCGGCCGCACGGCCTGCAACGTCCGGATGCGTCGTTCACCACGATCGTCGTCGATGCGCAATCCGTCGCGGCGAATCGCATCGAGGTGCGCGTCGTTCACGTCGATCAGCGTGACGGCCTCGCCGCTTTCAGCCAGCAGCCCGCCGAACAGCGAGCCCATCGCGCCGGCGCCCAGAATCGCAATCCTCATCGTCGTCGGCCTCGTCAGAACGGATAGTGGCGCGGTGCGGTCTGCACCGTGATCCAGCGCAGGTCCGTGAACGCCGCGATGCCTGCCTTGCCACCGAAGTGACCGAAGCCGCTGTCCTTCACGCCGCCGAACGGCATCTGCGCCTCGTCGTGCACGGTCGGGCCGTTCACGTGGCAGATGCCCGATTCGATGCGGGCCGCGACGCGCATCGCACGCGCGACGTCGCGGCTGAACACGGCCGACGACAGCCCGAACGCGTTGTCGTTCGCGCAACGGATCGCGGCATCCTCGCCGTCGACGCGCACGATACCCTTCACCGGGCCGAACGACTCCTCGGCATAGATGCGCATCGCGGGCGTCACATGGTCGAGCAGCGTGGCCGGGAACAGCGTGCTGTCGGCCTTGCCGCCACATACGAGCGTCGCGCCGTGCGCGAGCGCATCGTCGATCAGCGCGTTGCAGCGCTCGACGGCCTTCATGTCGATCAGCGAACCGAGTACGACCGGCCCTTGGCGAGGATCGCCGAGCGGCAGCGACGCGGCCTTGTCGGCGATCCTCGCGACGAACGCATCGGCGATCGATGCGTCGACGACGATGCGTTCGGTCGACATGCAGATCTGCCCGGAATTCGCGAACGCGCCGAACGCCGCCGCCGCCACTGCGGCGTCGAGATCGGCATCGTCGAGCACGACGAACGGCGCCTTGCCGCCGAGCTCCAGCACCGACGGTTTCAGGTGACGCGCGCAGGCTTCGGCGACGATCCTGCCGACACGCGTCGAGCCCGTGAAATTCACGCGGCGCACGGCCGGATGCGCGATCAACGCATCGACGATCGTGCCCGCATCCTCGGGCGCGTTCGTCACGAAATTGACGACACCCGGCGGCAGCCCCGCTTCCTGCAACGCCTCGACGATCAGACCGTGCGTGACGGGACACAGCTCCGAGCCCTTCAGCACGACCGTGTTGCCGCACGCGAGCGGCAGCGCGAGCGCGCGCGTCGCGAGGATCACCGGCGCATTCCACGGTGCAATGCCGAGCACGACGCCGGCCGGCTGCCGCACGCCCATCGCGAGCGAGCCGGGCACGTCGGACGGGATCAGCTCGCCGCCGATTTGCGTGGTCAGCGATGCGGCTTCGACGAGCCCGCTCGCGGCGAGATGCACATTGAAGCCGGCCCACAGCGCGGACGCGCCCGTCTCCGCCGCCATCGCGGCGACGAACTGCTCGTGCTTCGCTTCAAGCGCGGCGGCCGCCTTCAGCAGCAGCGCGCGGCGTGCGCCGGGGCCGAGCGCGGCCCAACCGGGAAACGCTCGGGCGGCCGCGTCGGCCGCCGCGCGCGCATCGTCGACGGTGCACGCGGGCGCTTCGGACGCGACTTCGCCATCGAGCGGGTTGCGGCGCACGAAGGTCGCGCCGCTGGACGAATGACGGCGTTCGCCGCCGATCAGCATCGATACGGTTTGCATGGAATCTCCGGAAGGACGCGCGTCGCGCATCACGTAATTCAGGCAATCTCGACTTCGACGACGACCGGCGTCGCCGCACGCAGCGCGTCGGTCAGCGTGTCGCGCAGGTGCGTGGCCTCGCTCACGCGTATGCCGCGGCAGCCCATCCCTTGCGCGAGCGCGACGAAATCCAGGTTCGGCAGATCGGTGCCTTGCACGGGGTCGCCCGGACCGAAGCCGAATACCGGCGCGAAATCCTGCAGCGCCGCATAGCGGCGATTGTTCAGGATCACGAACGTGATCGGCAGCTTCAGTTGCGCGGCGCTCCACAGTGCCTGGATCGAATACAGGCTCGACCCGTCGCCGATCAGCCCGATCACGCGCCGGCCCGGCTGCGCGAGCGCGACGCCGACGGCGGCCGGCATCCCGTAGCCGAGCCCGCCGCTGTCCATCGTGTAGAACGTGCCGCTGCGCGTGAACGGCAGGTGTTCCTGCATCACGGGCCGCGCGCTCGGCGCTTCCTCGACGACGATGTCGTGCGCATCGCGCAGGTCGGCGAGCGTCTGCAGCGCGAACGCAACCGACATGCGCTCGCCGGCGGCCGGCGGTTCGACACGCGCACGCGGCGGCCGCGGCGCGGGCATCGGCCGCTCGGGCGGCGCCGGGCGCGCGAGCAGGTCGCGCGCGGCGAGCCGCAGGTTGCCGACGACCGCATCGCCCGACGGCGTCCACGCGGCGATGCCCGGATCGTCGACGAGCTGCACGAGCGTCGCGCCCGGCGGCACGTGCGGGCCGAAGCCCTCGATGTGATAGGTGAACGCGGGCGCGCCGAACGCGAACACGAGGTCGTGCCCGTCGAGCCGCGCGACGATCTTCTCGCGGATCGCGGGCAGGAAGCCGGCGAACAGCGGATGGTCCTCGGGGAAGCTGCAGCGCCCCGACATCGGCGCGACGTACACGCGCGCACGGTGCCGCTCGGCGAGCCGCACGACGTCGTCCCACGCACCGGCGCGATCGACGGCCGCCCCGACCACGAACGCGGGTCGCCGCGCGGCGTCGAGCGTGTCGCCGAGCCGCGCGAGCGCGTCCGGGTCGGGCCGCACGACGCTGCTGACGTCGCGGCGCGGCAGCCGGTCGGCCGGCTGGTCCCAGTCGTCGACCGGGATCGACACGAACACGGGGCCGCGCGGTTCCTGCATCGCGATGCGGTACGCACGCGCGATCGCGGCCGGCACGTCCTGCGCACGCGCAGGCTCGATGCTCCATTTCACGTACGGCTTCGGCAGCTCGGCAGCCTGCGTCGCGCCGAGAAACGGGTCGAACGGCAGGATCGCGCGCGCCTGCTGACCCGCAGTGACGACCAGCGGCGTGCGGTTCTTGAAGGCGGTGAAGAGATTGCCCATCGCGTTGCCGACGCCCGCCGCCGAATGCAGGTTGACGACCGCCGCATTGCCGGTGGCCTGCGCGTGGCCGTCGGCCATCCCGACCACGACGGCTTCGTGCAAGCCGAGCACGTAGCGGAAATCGTCCGGGAAGTCGCGAAACATCGGCAGCTCCGTCGAGCCGGGATTGCCGAACACGCGGTCGATGCCGAACTGGCGAAGCAGGTCGATCACCGCATCGCGAACTGTGATCGGTGCGGCGGAAGGGGGCGTATGGCCGGACATGCTCGGGCGTCTCCTCGATGGCTTGGCGGTTTCCACAGTATCGAAGCGCAAGCCATTCTCGGATACTGTATTTTCTGCGATAAGCCATACCGTTCCGACATGACTTTCGATCTTCGACAATTGCGTGCCTTCACGACGATCGTCTCGTGCGGCAGCCTCGGCCGTGCCGCCGACGCGCTGCACGTCACGCAGCCGGCGCTGAGCCGGATCCTGAAACGGCTCGAGGACCAGGTCGGCGCGCCCTTGTTCGAGCGCCACTCGAAGGGCGTGCAGCTCACCGCGTTCGGCGAGGCGCTGCTGCCGCACGCGACGCTGCTGCAGCACGAGGCCGAGCACGCGCGCGAGGAGCTCGACGCGATGCGCGGCTTCGCGAAAGGCACGATCAAGGTCGGCACGGTGGGCAGCATCGCGAGCCTCGTGCTGCCGGTCGCGGTGGGCCGTGTGCTCGACCGCTGGCCGAACCTGCGCGTCGAGATCATCGAAGGCGTGTGGGACCGGCTCGCGGAAGGGCTGAACAAGCACGAGATCGATCTCGCGCTGTCCGCGCACGGGCCCGACACCGACGAGATCGTCGCGATTCCCGAGTGCCGCTGGGAAGATCGCAGCCACATCGTTGCGGCGCCGCACCATCCGCTGCGCGCGCTCGGCCGCGCGCCGACGCTCGCCGACACGCTGCACGCGCGCTGGGCGATTCCGCCGCGCGGCACCGCGCCGTTCGACCACATGCGCGCGACCTTCGACGCACACGGGCTCGCGCTGCCCGACATCGCGGTCGAGACGCGTTCGGTGACGACGCTGAAAAGCCTCGTCGCGCATGCCGGTTTCCTGAGCTGGATGGCCGAGCCGATGTACGGCGCCGAACAGCGCGCCGGTACGATCGACACGCTGCCGGTGCACGAGGTCGTCGCGGTGCGCACGCTCACCGCGTTCCGGCGCCGCCACGGCATCCTGCCGGGGCCGGCCGGCAAGCTGCTCGAGGAACTCGTCGCATTGACGCGCGAAGGACGCTGACGGCACTTTCCGCACCGGCCGCCTGTTCGCGCCCTCCCGCCCCACCCGCACGC
>NZ_PTXM01000061.1:0-755 GCF_004343765.1 Burkholderia sp. SRS-25 | reverse complement strand
TACGGATCAAAGCTTGTTTGCCAGCTCCCCGTAGCTTTTCGCAGGCTACCGCGTCCTTCATCGCCTGTGATCGCCAAGGCATCCACCACATGCACTTGTTCGCTTGACCCTATAACGAGTCTGTCTCGTTACAGGTTGAGTTCTCGCGTTGTGCCGTATTCCAATTGAGTCAAACATAGAGTTCGAATCATCTTGAGATACATCGATACAATCACAACCCGGATAGTTTCCACGTCCATCTCATAGACGCTTCCGCTATCCAAATTACTTACTTCTTCCAGATTGTTAAAGAACGACAGCCGATATGGTGTTACTCATATCACTCTGACTGGCTCAATCGCCAATGACAAAGACTCGAACAATCGTCATTCGAATGTTTGTCATTGAAGATTGGTGGAGGCAGACGGGATCGAACCGACGACCCCCTGCTTGCAAAGCAGGTGCTCTCCCAGCTGAGCTATGCCCCCATGAGTACAGATAACCTCAGGTACCTACCGCCAGACAATGGTGGGTCTGGTTGGATTCGAACCAACGACCCCCGCCTTATCAAGACGGTGCTCTAACCGACTGAGCTACAGACCCCTGAGTCTGTCTTTAAATTTACAGCCGATAAGCGTGAGCGCTCAACTTTGCGAGAAGCTCTGGAAAGGAGGTGATCCAGCCGCACCTTCCGATACGGCTACCTTGTTACGACTTCACCCCAGTCATGAATCCTACCGTGGTGACCGTCCTCCTTGCGGTTAGACTAGCCACTT
>NZ_PTXM01000060.1:0-781 GCF_004343765.1 Burkholderia sp. SRS-25 | reverse complement strand
CGCGGCAGCGCAGCGGGATCGTAGCGATTGCGCGGATTCCACAGCATCCATCCGTCCGTGCCGGCCGCGTCGGCGGCGTCCACCTGAGCACGGATATCCGCCGCGTCGAATGCGCGCCGGTCGAACGCATAGTCGCGAAACGCCTGCAGCCAGGGCCGGAAGCGCACGCCGTCGAGCCCGGTGCGGCGCATCGCCTCGGCGAGCGAGCGCCCGACGATCTCGCCCGGATGATCGGTCGGCTTGCGGCAGCCCGGGAGGCCCCACGTGAAACCCGACGGATACAGCATCGGCGAAATGTAGTCGACCAGCCCGCCCAGTGCGCCGAGCCGCTGCCCGATCTGCGTGTCGTCGGCATTCCAGCACACGTAGCCGAAGATGTCGGCCGACAGGTAGAGGTTGTAGGGCCGCAGCCGTGCACGCGCGCCTTCCAGGAATCCGGTGATCGCGGCCACGCGGTTCGCCTCGGTGTTGGGCTCGCCGAACCGCAGGCCGCTCGCGTCGGGAAAGCGCAGGTAGTCGAACTGGATCTCGTCGAAACCCATCCGCGCGGCCTCCTCGGCCACGTCGAAGTTGTGTTCCCACGCGGCGCGCACGGTCGGGTCGATCCAGCGCAGGTGTTCGCGATCGCGCCAGATTCCGCCGGCCGCGTCGCGCACCGCCCAGTCGGGATGCGCGGCCGCAAGCGGATCGTCCTTGAATACGACGAGGCGCGCGATCAGGTACAGCCCGCGCGCATGGAATGCGCGGATCAGCGCCGGCAGGTCCGCGACGCGCGGCCCCG
>NZ_PTXM01000059.1:0-896 GCF_004343765.1 Burkholderia sp. SRS-25 | reverse complement strand
TTTGCCGCGATCGAGCAGGAAAACCGCCGCCAGGAAGATCACATCGAGCTGATCGCGTCGGAAAACTACACGAGCCCGGCGGTGATGGCCGCACAGGGTTCGCAACTCACGAACAAGTACGCGGAAGGGTATCCGGGCAAGCGCTACTACGGCGGCTGCGAATACGTGGATGTGGTCGAGCAGCTGGCGATCGACCGGGTGAAGCAACTGTTCGGCGCGGAAGCCGCGAACGTGCAGCCGAACTCGGGTTCGCAGGCGAACCAGGGCGTGTTCTTCGCGATGCTCAAGCCGGGCGACACGATCATGGGCATGAGCCTCGCGCACGGCGGCCACCTGACGCACGGCTCGCCGGTGAACATGTCGGGCAAGTGGTTCAACGTGGTGAGCTACGGCCTGAACGAAAACGAAGACATCGACTACGAAGCGGCCGAGAAGCTCGCGCAGGAACACAAGCCGAAGCTGATCGTCGCGGGCGCGTCGGCGTTCTCGCTGAAGATCGATTTCGAACGCCTGGCGAAGATCGCGAAGTCGGTCGGCGCATACCTGATGGTCGACATGGCCCACTACGCGGGCCTGATCGCGGCAGGCGTGTACCCGAACCCGGTGCCGCACGCGGATTTCGTGACGACGACGACGCACAAGAGCCTGCGCGGCCCGCGCGGCGGCGTGATCCTGATGAAGGCGGAGTACGAGAAGCCGATCAACTCGGCGATCTTCCCGGGGATCCAGGGCGGCCCGCTGATGCACGTGATCGCGGGCAAGGCGGTGGCGTTCAAGGAAGCGCTGTCGCCGGAGTTCAAGGCGTACCAGGAGAAGGTGGTCGAGAACGCACGCGTGCTGGCCGAGACGCTGGTGAAGCGTGGCCTGCGGATCGTGTCGGGCCGCACGGAAAGCCA
>NZ_PTXM01000058.1:0-1025 GCF_004343765.1 Burkholderia sp. SRS-25 | reverse complement strand
GGGCAGATCTTCTCGTGCGACCTGACCCCGCACGGCAAGAAGCGCCGCGTGTACACGCAGCGCGACCCGCTGCTCGGCGTGATTTCGGCGATCACGCCGTTCAACCACCCGATGAACCAGGTCGCGCACAAGATCGTGCCGTCGGTGGCCACCAACAACCGGATCGTCGTGAAGCCGTCGGAGAAGGTGCCGCTGTCGTGCTACCTCTTTGCGGACATCCTGTACGAAGCCGGCCTGCCACCGCAGATGCTGCAGGTCATCACCGGTGACCCGAGGGAGATTGCCGACGAGCTGATCACGAACCCGGCGATCGACCTGATCACGTTCACCGGCGGCGTGTCGATCGGCAAGTCGATCGCGTCGCGGATGGGCTATCGCCGCGCGGTGCTCGAACTCGGCGGCAACGATCCGATCATCGTGATGGAAGACGCCGATCTCGACGAAGCGAGCACGCTCGCGGTGTCGGGCTCGTATAAAAACTCGGGCCAGCGCTGCACCGCGATCAAGCGGATGCTCGTGCACGAGTCGGTGGCCGATCGGTTCACGGCGCTGGTGGTCGAGAAAACGCGCGCATGGTCATACGGCAATCCGGCCGATCCGTCGGTGGACATGGGTACGGTGATCGACGAGGCGGCCGCGAAGTTCTGCGAACAGCAGGTGAACGACGCGATCGCGCGCGGTGCGCGGCTGCTGGTCGGCAACGTACGCGAAGGCGCGCTGTACTCGCCGACGGTGATCGATCGCGTGACGCCCGACATGCCGCTGGTGAAGTACGAAACCTTCGGCCCCGTGTCGCCGATCATGCGCTTCCGCGACATCGACGAAGCGATCCGGATGTCGAACAGCACCGACTATGCGCTGTCGTCATCGGTCTGCACGAACCGCTTCGACCACATCACGCGCTTCATCACCGAGCTGGAAGTCGGCAGCGTGAACGTGCGCGAAGTGCCCGGCTACCGGCTCGAGCTGACGCCGTTCGGCGGCGTGAAGGATTCGGGGCTGGGCTACAAGGAAGGCGTGCAGGA
>NZ_PTXM01000057.1:0-1070 GCF_004343765.1 Burkholderia sp. SRS-25 | reverse complement strand
CTGGGCGCGACGGTGATCCGCGCGGTGCTGGAGCGTGCGGGCGTGAAGCCCGAGCAGGTCAGCGAAGTGATCATGGGCCAGGTGCTGACGGCCGGTTCCGGGCAGAACCCGGCACGGCAGTCGCTGATCAAGGCCGGGCTGCCGACGGCAGTGCCGGGGATGACGATCAACAAGGTGTGCGGCTCGGGCCTGAAGGCCGTGATGCTGGCGGCGAACGCGATCGTCGCGGGCGACGCGGAGATCGTGATCGCGGGCGGCCAGGAGAACATGAGCGCGTCGCCGCACGTGCTGCCGGGCTCGCGCGACGGGTTCCGGATGGGCGACGCGAAGCTGGTCGACACGATGATCGTCGACGGCCTGTGGGACGTGTACAACCAGTACCACATGGGCATCACGGCGGAGAACGTCGCGAAGGAATACGGGATCACGCGCGAAGAGCAGGATGCATTCGCGGCGCTGTCGCAGAACAAGGCGGAAGCCGCGCAGAAGGCAGGCCGCTTCGCCGACGAAATCGTGCCGGTGGCGATTCCGCAACGCAAGGGCGAGCCGCTGCAGTTCGCCACCGATGAATTCGTGCGTCACGGCGTGACGGCGGAATCGCTGGCCGGGCTGAAGCCGGCGTTCTCGAAGGACGGCTCGGTGACGGCGGCGAACGCGTCGGGGCTGAACGACGGCGCGGCGGCGGTGCTGGTGATGTCGGCGCAGAAGGCGGCGGCACTGGGCCTGACGCCGCTGGCGCGGATCAAGGCGTACGCGAACGCGGGCGTGGATCCGAGCGTGATGGGCATGGGCCCGGTGCCGGCATCGCGCCGGTGCCTGGAGCGCGCGGGCTGGACGCCGGGCGACCTGGACCTGATGGAGATCAACGAGGCGTTCGCGGCGCAGGCGCTGGCGGTGCACAAGCAGATGGGCTGGGACACGTCGAAGGTGAACGTGAACGGCGGGGCGATCGCGATCGGTCACCCGATCGGCGCGTCGGGCTGCCGGATCCTGGTGACGCTGCTGCACGAGATGGCCAAGCGCGATGCGAAGCGCGGGCTGGCGTCGCTGTGCATCGGCGGCGGGATGGG
>NZ_PTXM01000056.1:0-1131 GCF_004343765.1 Burkholderia sp. SRS-25 | reverse complement strand
GCGGTGCGTGCGCACGGCGGCCCGAGCGTCGAGGTGATCCAGGCCGGCGAGTCGTACAGCGACGCGTATGCACACGCGGTCAAGGTGCAGGAAGAGCGCGGTCTCACGTTCGTCCATCCGTTCGACGATCCGTACGTGATCGCCGGCCAGGGCACGATCGCGATGGAAATCCTCCGCCAGCACCAGGGCCCGATCCACGCGATCTTCGTGCCGATCGGCGGCGGCGGGCTCGCGTCCGGCGTCGCGGCCTACGTGAAGGCGGTGCGCCCGGAGATCAAGGTGATCGGCGTGCAGGCCGAGGATTCGTGCGCGATGGCGCAATCGCTGGAAGCCGGCAAGCGTGTCGAGCTGAGCGAGGTCGGCCTGTTCGCGGACGGCACCGCCGTGAAGCTGGTCGGCGAAGAAACCTTCCGGCTCTGCAGCGAATACCTCGACGGCGTCGTGACGGTGAACACCGACGCACTGTGCGCGGCGATCAAGGACGTCTTTCAGGATACGCGCAGCGTGCTCGAGCCGTCCGGCGCGCTCGCGGTCGCGGGCGCGAAGCTCTACACGGAACGCGAAGGCATCGAGAACCAGACGCTCGTCGCGGTCACGTCCGGCGCGAACATGAACTTCGACCGGATGCGCTTCGTCGCCGAGCGCGCGGAAGTGGGTGAAGCGCGCGAAGCCGTGTTCGCGGTCACGATCCCCGAGGAGCGCGGCAGCTTCAAGCGCTTCTGCTCGCTCGTCGGCGACCGCAACGTCACCGAGTTCAACTACCGGATCGCCGATGCGCAGGCCGCGCACATCTTCGTCGGCGTGCAGATCAAGCGCCGCGGCGAATCGGCCGAGATCGCCGCGAATTTCGAATCGCACGGCTTCCGGACCGTCGACCTGACGCACGACGAGCTGTCGAAGGAACACATCCGCTACATGGTCGGCGGCCGTTCGCCGCTCGCGCTCGACGAGCGCCTGTTCCGCTTCGAATTCCCGGAACGGCCGGGCGCGCTGATGAAGTTCCTGTCGTCGATGGCGCCGGACTGGAACATCAGCCTGTTCCACTACCGTAACCAGGGCGCGGACTACAGCTCGATCCTCGTCGGGCTGCAGGTGCCGCCGGCCGATCGCGCCGAATTCGAACGCTTCCTG
>NZ_PTXM01000055.1:0-1305 GCF_004343765.1 Burkholderia sp. SRS-25 | reverse complement strand
GGTTCATCGAGGATTACCGGGGAACGCGGCGCGGATCTTGAGGAAGAAGTATTCCTCGTCGCGGTACCCGTAGGCCCGACGCTTGATGACCTTGATGGTGTTGTTGATGCCTTCGACGACGCTGGTATTGAGCGGATGTCGGCAGCGGGCGAGGATGCCGTGCCAGTAACCCTGCAGGCGCTGTGCAAACAGTTGCAGCGCGGCAATCCCGCTTTGTCGGGCTTGCTCGATCCAGTGTTCCCAGGCCTTTTCCGCCCAGGCTGGCTTTCGGTAGAACCAGAGCCGTTTGAGTTCGTCGCGTAGCACGTAGACGCACAACAACGGCTGATTGGCAGCCAGCAGTTCCTTCAGATGGACGGACTGCTCGGGCTTCAGGTTGTGGCGGTTGCGCAGCAGCAGCCAGCGACTGGATTTCAACACCTTGCGGGCCGGGCGGTCATGGCGCAACTGATTGGCCTGATCCACTCGTACGCGATCGATCACCTCCCGCCCGTACTTGGCCACGACGTGGAACAGGTCGTAGACCACCTCGGCCTGCGGACACTGCGCCTTGATTTCCAGCTCGTAGGCCGTGGTCATGTCGATCGCGACTGCTTCGATGCGCTCGGCGACGCCCTCAGGAAGCTGCTCGAAGAAGGCACGGGCCGTCTCGCGCGAGCGACCCGATCCAATCCAGAGTACCTGCCGACCGATCGGATCGACCACCACCGTGGCATACCGATGACCTTTATGGAGTGCAAACTCGTCCATCGCCAGATAGCGGATCGTCGACCAGTCCGGCTCAGCCACACGCGCTTGTAAGCGCATCTTGTCGATCGATTTGACCGTGTGCCAGCCCAGATCGTAGAAGGCCGCCACTGCCTGTACGCTGGCCGCTTGCAGCAGCTTCTCGCAGGCCTTGGCAAATCGCTCCGTCACTCGCTGGTAACGGCCCAGCCACGCCAGCTTCTCCAGTCGCGGACCGCCGCAGCGTTCGCACCAGACCCGGCGGCGGGGGACGTGCAGCACCACCCGGTACTCGAACAGCGGCAGATCGCGCACGCGGCGAACCGTCGTCTCGTGGATTTGATGGCACCGTGCACCGCATTGCTCGCAGTACATCACCTTGCTGACCGGCTTCAAATGCAGCGATAGCGTACGGCCTTCTCCTTCCGGCCATTCCACCCGCTCCAACCGATAGCCAGTCCAGCAGCCAAGTGCTTGAAGTGCCTTGCGATCGAGCAATTCTTCCTCCTGACTTCCTTAAAGTCAGGCGTCAGGTTACGCAATCACCCTCAAACCCTCCACGGTTTCCTGCGATGAACC
>NZ_PTXM01000054.1:0-1651 GCF_004343765.1 Burkholderia sp. SRS-25 | reverse complement strand
GCAATACGGCCCGCGCGAATCGATGGAATACGACGTCGTGATCGTCGGCGGCGGCCCCGCCGGGCTGTCGGCGGCGATCCGGCTCAAGCAGCTGGCCGCCGAGAAAGGCACCGAGATCGGCGTGTGCGTGCTCGAGAAAGGTTCCGAGATCGGCGCGCACATCCTGTCGGGCGCGGTGATGGACCCGCGCGCGATCAACGAACTGTTCCCCGACTGGAAGGAGCGCGGTGCACCGCTCGACGTCGAGGTGACGGAAGACCGCTTCCTGTTCCTGTCGGAAAAGAGCGCGGTCACCACGCCGAACTGGGCGCTGCCCGCCAACTTCCAGAACCACGGCAACTATGTGATCTCGCTGGGTAACGTCACGCGCTGGCTCGGACAGCAGGCCGAGGCGCTGGGCGTCGAGATCTTCCCCGGCTTCCCCGCTGCCGAGATCCTCTATAACGACGACGGCTCGGTGAAGGGCGTCGCGACCGGCAACATGGGCGTGGGCAAGGACGGCGAGCCGACCGAGAACTTCCAGCTCGGCATGGAGCTGCACGCGAAGTACACGTTGTTCGCCGAAGGCTGCCGCGGCCACCTCGGCCGCCAGCTGATCTCGAAGTTCAAGCTCGACGCGAACGCCGATCCGCAGGCGTACGGGATCGGCATCAAGGAACTGTGGGAAATCGACCCGGCCAAGCACAAGCCGGGCCTCGTGATCCACACGGCCGGCTGGCCGCTGAAGTCGGATACGTACGGCGGCTCGTTCCTGTATCACATGGACAACAACCAGGTCGTGGTCGGCTTCGTGGTGGGCCTCGGCTACACGAACCCGTACCTGTCGCCGTTCGAGGAATTCCAGCGCTACAAGACGCACCCATCGATCCGCGCGTTCCTCGAAGGCGGCAAGCGCGTGTCGTACGGCGCGCGTGCGATCACGGCGGGCGGCCTGCTGTCGCTGCCGAAGACGGTGTTCCCGGGCGGCGCGCTGATCGGCGACGACGCGGGCTTCCTGAACGCATCGCGGATCAAGGGCAGTCACGCGGCGATCAAGACCGGCATGCTGGCCGCCGACGCCGCGTTCGACGCGGTGCAGGCCGGCCGCCAGTCGGACGAGCTGAACGCGTACCCGGATGCCTTCAAGCAGTCGTGGCTGTACACGGAGCTGTACCGCGCACGCAACTTCAAGCAGTGGATGGCCAAGGGCCTGTACCTCGGCACGCTGATGGTCGGGATCGAGCAGAAGGTGATGGGCGGCAACGTGCCGTGGACGCTGCACCACAAGCATGCGGATCACGAGATGCTGAAGCCGGCGTCGCAATGCCAGCCGATCGAGTATCCGAAGCCGGACGGCAAGCTGACGTTCGACCGGTTGTCGTCGGTGTTCATCTCGAACACGAACCACGAGGAGAACCAGCCGGCGCACCTGACGCTGAAGGACGCGAGCGTGCCGGTGAACGTGAACCTGCGCACGTACGCGGGGCCGGAGGGGCGCTTCTGCCCGGCGGCCGTGTACGAGTTCGTGAAGAACGACGACGGCAGCGACCGCCTGGTGATCAACGCGCAGAACTGCGTGCACTGCAAGACCTGCGACATCAAGGACCCGACGCAGAACATCGTGTGGGTCACGCCGGAAGGCGGCGGCGGGCCGAATTACCCGAACATGTAA
>NZ_PTXM01000053.1:0-1800 GCF_004343765.1 Burkholderia sp. SRS-25 | reverse complement strand
TTTGCGAGAAGCTCTGGAAAGGAGGTGATCCAGCCGCACCTTCCGATACGGCTACCTTGTTACGACTTCACCCCAGTCATGAATCCTACCGTGGTGACCGTCCTCCTTGCGGTTAGACTAGCCACTTCTGGTAAAACCCACTCCCATGGTGTGACGGGCGGTGTGTACAAGACCCGGGAACGTATTCACCGCGGCATGCTGATCCGCGATTACTAGCGATTCCAGCTTCATGCACTCGAGTTGCAGAGTGCAATCCGGACTACGATCGGTTTTCTGGGATTAGCTCCCCCTCGCGGGTTGGCAACCCTCTGTTCCGACCATTGTATGACGTGTGAAGCCCTACCCATAAGGGCCATGAGGACTTGACGTCATCCCCACCTTCCTCCGGTTTGTCACCGGCAGTCTCCTTAGAGTGCTCTTGCGTAGCAACTAAGGACAAGGGTTGCGCTCGTTGCGGGACTTAACCCAACATCTCACGACACGAGCTGACGACAGCCATGCAGCACCTGTGCGCCGGTTCTCTTTCGAGCACTCCCACCTCTCAGCGGGATTCCGACCATGTCAAGGGTAGGTAAGGTTTTTCGCGTTGCATCGAATTAATCCACATCATCCACCGCTTGTGCGGGTCCCCGTCAATTCCTTTGAGTTTTAATCTTGCGACCGTACTCCCCAGGCGGTCAACTTCACGCGTTAGCTACGTTACTAAGGAAATGAATCCCCAACAACTAGTTGACATCGTTTAGGGCGTGGACTACCAGGGTATCTAATCCTGTTTGCTCCCCACGCTTTCGTGCATGAGCGTCAGTATTGGCCCAGGGGGCTGCCTTCGCCATCGGTATTCCTCCACATCTCTACGCATTTCACTGCTACACGTGGAATTCTACCCCCCTCTGCCATACTCTAGCCTGCCAGTCACCAATGCAGTTCCCAGGTTGAGCCCGGGGATTTCACATCGGTCTTAGCAAACCGCCTGCGCACGCTTTACGCCCAGTAATTCCGATTAACGCTCGCACCCTACGTATTACCGCGGCTGCTGGCACGTAGTTAGCCGGTGCTTATTCTTCCGGTACCGTCATCCCCCGACTGTATTAGAGCCAAGGATTTCTTTCCGGACAAAAGTGCTTTACAACCCGAAGGCCTTCTTCACACACGCGGCATTGCTGGATCAGGCTTTCGCCCATTGTCCAAAATTCCCCACTGCTGCCTCCCGTAGGAGTCTGGGCCGTGTCTCAGTCCCAGTGTGGCTGGTCGTCCTCTCAGACCAGCTACTGATCGTCGCCTTGGTAGGCCTTTACCCCACCAACTAGCTAATCAGCCATCGGCCAACCCTATAGCGCGAGGCCCGAAGGTCCCCCGCTTTCATCCGTAGATCGTATGCGGTATTAATCCGGCTTTCGCCGGGCTATCCCCCACTACAGGACATGTTCCGATGTATTACTCACCCGTTCGCCACTCGCCACCAGGTGCAAGCACCCGTGCTGCCGTTCGACTTGCATGTGTAAGGCATGCCGCCAGCGTTCAATCTGAGCCAGGATCAAACTCTTCAGTTTAAACCTGTTACTGTTTTCGGTTCAGTTAAGAACCGGTCGCTCACTCAAAGCTGACAGGAATATGAATTGCTTCATAAACCTGACTTACTTTAGTGTGAGACTCTTGATACTTTCGCTATCTGATCCGAGGATCAGCTCGCTTCCATCAAGCGCCCACACTTATCGGCTGTTAATTTTTAAAGAGCATTCTGCGAGGAACTTCGTGTTTCCCGGCAGCGCTGCGTTTTCAGCAGCAGAGAAGCGAGATTAT
>NZ_PTXM01000052.1:0-1887 GCF_004343765.1 Burkholderia sp. SRS-25 | reverse complement strand
GATTGAATCGGTTCTTCACGAAACCCGTCAGTTTGCGCCGCCCGCGGCGCTCGAACAGGCGGCGACCATTTCCGGCATGCCGGCCTATCGTGCGCTCGCCGCCGAAGCCGAAAGCGATTACGAAGGATTCTGGGCGCGTCTCGCGCGCGAGGGTCTGGCGTGGCACAAGCCGTTCACGACAGTGCTCGACGAGTCCAACGCGCCGTTCTACAAGTGGTTCGACGACGGCGAGCTGAACGCGTCGTACAACTGCCTCGACCGTCACGTCGAAGCCGGCAATGGCGAGCGCGTCGCGGTGATCTTCGAAGCCGACGACGGCACCGTCACGCGCGTCACCTATGCGGATCTCCTCGCACGCGTGTCCCGTTTCGCGAATGCACTGAAGAAGCGCGGGATCGGCAAGGGTGACCGCGTCGTCATCTATATCCCGATGTCGATCGAAGGCATCGTCGCGATGCAGGCCTGCGCGCGCATCGGCGCGACGCACTCGGTCGTGTTCGGCGGCTTCTCCGCGAAGTCGTTGAACGAGCGGCTCGTCGACGTCGGCGCGACGGCGCTCGTCACGGCCGACGAGCAGGCGCGCGGCGGCAAGACGCTGCCGCTGAAGAGCATCGCGGATGAAGCGATCGCGCTGGGCGGCTGCGAGGCCGTGAAGAGCGTGATCGTCTATCGCCGCACCGGCGGCAAGATCGACTGGCACGCCGGGCGCGACCTGTGGATGCACGAACTGACGGCCGGCGAATCCGACCAGTGCGAGCCGGAATGGGTCGGCGCCGAGCATCCGCTGTTCATCCTGTATACGTCGGGCTCGACCGGCAAGCCGAAGGGCGTGCAGCACAGCACGGGCGGCTACCTGCTGTGGGCCGCGCAGACGATGAAGTGGACCTTCGACTGGAAGCCCACCGATGTGTTCTGGTGCACGGCCGACATCGGCTGGGTCACCGGCCACACGTACATCACGTACGGCCCGCTCGCATGCGGCGGCACGCAGGTCGTGTTCGAAGGCGTGCCGACCTATCCGGACGCCGGCCGCTTCTGGAAGATGATCGGCGACCACAAGGTCACCGTGTTCTACACCGCGCCGACCGCGATCCGCTCGCTGATCAAGGCGGCCGAGGCCGACGACAAGGTCCATCCGAAAAGCTACGACCTGTCGAGCCTGCGCATCATCGGCACGGTCGGCGAGCCGATCAATCCGGAAGCATGGATGTGGTATCACAAGCACGTCGGCCAGGAGCGCTGCCCGATCGTCGACACGTGGTGGCAGACCGAAACCGGCGGCCACATGATCACGCCGCTGCCGGGCGCGACGCCGACCGTGCCTGGCTCGTGCACGCTGCCGCTGCCGGGCATCATGGCGGCGGTGGTCGACGAAACCGGCCAGGACGTGCCGAACGGGCAGGGCGGCATCCTCGTCGTCAAGCGCCCGTGGCCCGCGATGATCCGCACGATCTGGGGCGACCCGGAGCGCTTCAAGAAGAGCTACTACCCCGAGGAACTCGGCGGGCGGCTGTACCTGGCCGGCGACGGCACCGTGCGCGACAAGGACACCGGCTACTTCACGATCATGGGCCGGATCGACGACGTGCTGAACGTGTCGGGCCACCGGCTCGGCACGATGGAAATCGAATCGGCGCTGGTGTCACACGAACTCGTGGCTGAAGCCGCCGTGGTCGGCCGCCCGGACGATACGACGGGCGAAGCGGTGGTCGCGTTCGTGGTGCTGAAACGTTCGCGTCCGGAAGGCGAGGAAGCCGCGGCGCTGGCGAAGACGCTGCGCGACTGGGTCGGCAAGCAGATCGGGCCGATTGCGAAGCCGAAGGACATCCGCTTCGGCGACAACCTGCCGAAGACGCGCTCGGGCAAGATCATGCGGCGCCTGCTGCG